>JAABTJ010000058.1 GCA_011389935.1 Desulfobacteraceae bacterium | reverse complement strand
CCGCAGCGTAAACAGGTAAAAGGCGCCGTCCTTGCGAACCCCTTCATTGATGGCTTTCAGCCGGTCGGCAAACCGGTTCTGAACGGTGTCCTTGAGCAGAAACCGGGCGACCATGAATGCCAGGGTGGCGCCGATGGTGGAGGCAAAAGAAACGACGATTACCCCGGTTATCAGGCCGAAAAAGGCGCCTCCTGCCAGGGTCATGACCGCGGCCCCCGGCAGGGACAGGGCGGTTACTGCAACGTAGATGAGAAAAAAGACCGCCAGTGTCAAAAACCGGTTTTCCGCATAAAAGGCGTGGAAGCGATCCAGGCTGTCCTGCAGGTAATCAAGCGTTAAAAACCGGTCCAAATCCAGCAGAAAAAACAAACCCAGCAGGGCAACGACGATACCGGCAACCAGCACTTTTTTTTTATTCATTGAGACGTTTCCTTGCTTCAGGGTAATCAAACGTTACAGTATGGCTTGGAGCGGCAGGGGGAATTTTTTCATGCCTTTTAACACCTTACAATCCTTACAGTTTTTCCATGTCGGTTGGGTGCTGCATTCACGGCACTGGGAGGCAATTTCGATCGCCTTTTCAATTTCGGTGTGCAATCTCTGGTAGTCGGCAATTTTCTGCGTCACCAGGGCCTTTTGCCTTTCCAGATGTCCGATTACCATTGAAGAGGCTTCTTCTCCGGTTTGCCCGTTTCGCCTGGCTTCATATATGGATTTTATCTCCTTCAGCGCCAAGCCGGCATTTTTTAATTTTTGAATGTAAAATACCGTCTCCGCCGTTTCCGGTGTAAAGAGGTAGAATCCACCCGGACTTCTGTCCGCGGCCTTGATAAACCCCTCCTCCATGTAATACCGGACGGTCCGGACCGATGTGCCTGCTTTTTCAGCGATTTCACCGATTTGCATAAAATTCTGGCGCGATGATGTTGTCATGATTAAAATATAAGCATACGGTTACGTTATTGTCAAATTGCCGAAAGTGTTTTTACCGGGATTGTTTTCAAAAAGACGGCGATGGAAAAGGGTGTGCGGCGCAAGGCGAATCTTCTTTGTGTCCACGCAACCGTCTGCAGCCTGTTGATATATAGCCACTATCAGAACGCTCCGTAGATAACGCCGGGGAGGGATTGAATGGCACACGCGATTGAAAAAGACATCACTGTTTTGGCGGGCGATATCGGCGGAACCAAGACGGAGATAGCGCTTTACTCCTCCCAAAAGGGGCTGCGCACTCCTTTGACAAAGGAAAATTTTCCGAGCAAGGCGTATTCGGGTCTTGAAGCCATCGTTAAAAAGTTTCTATCCCGCCACGACATACGCATTGACCGGGCATGCTTTGGCGTAGCCGGTCCGGTTGTAAACGGACAGGCAAAAATTACCAATTTGCCGTGGATTATGGATGAAAACGCACTTGCGCAAAGCATAGGCATCAAAACCGTTTGCCTGTTAAACGATGTAACTGCTTTTGCAAATGCGGTCCCCCTGTTGGAAGAAAATGACCTGCACCCCATCAACAAGGGGAATTCTGTGCCGGGCGGCGCGATGGCGGTCGTGGCACCGGGCACAGGCCTTGGAGAGGCCTACCTGGTCTGGGACGGCTTGCACTATCGGGCCTTCCCTTCGGAGGGCGGCCATGCGGATTTTGCGCCGACAAATCCGGTGGAAGCCGATCTGCTGGATTCCCTTTTTCATCGTTTCGATCATGTCAGCTGCGAACGCGTCTGCTCCGGTATTGGCCTGGCAAATATCCATGCCTATTTTCAAAAGGCTGGTCACCACGGGCATCCGGGTTGTTCAGCCGAACGGCTTTCCATTGCGGAAGATCCCGTGCCGCATATTATCCGGGGCGCATTGGACAAGAACCGACCGTGCAGCCTTTGCCGGAAAACCCTCGAAGTGTTTGTCTCTGTTCTTGGAGCGGAGGCCGGGAACATGGCCCTTAAGACAATGGCCACGGGCGGCGTTTATCTGGGCGGCGGCATACCGCCACGTATTTTAGAGGCTTTGGAAAGCGGGGTTTTCTGGAACGCTTTTGTACGCAAGGGGCGGATGTCGGAACTTATGAAAAAAATACCGGTTTACGTGATTTTACATTCCGAAGCGGCACTGCTGGGCGCCGCGCGTCACGCAATGACAACCAGGAGCACCGTGTAAAACGTTGCACAGTGAAAAACACGACATTGCTGGCAGCGTTCCGTTTTTCCATCTCGCATAATTCGAATCCTGGTTACCGTTGCATTGAGGCGCCGAAAGCAAGTTCATATTTTCACGGATTTATGTTGAAATTTAAACGGTCAAATGCGAATCTTGGAAATAATTTCAGCGTATTTGTTCGAATCAACCTGAAACTATTGTAAGACCTTGACGCCCATTGCCGTAAAAAAGAAGCCGGTCATGCAACCCATTACCCCACCAAAAAAAGACGCTGCAAATACGCCGAAACAAGCGTTTCTCACCTTTTTTTACACCACGCCATGGCTGACCAGGATAGGCTTACGGGGGCTCAACGCGCTTCTCTATCTCATTGAAAAAATTCCCGCATTACGAAACGTCATCTCAATCACGGATCCCCGAAAAAACAACATGACCTATCTGGCCATCAATAAAAACATGATTGATAAAGGGACGAACGTGATCCCGGTCAATGAAAGCGCGGGGGAAACCGTAAATGAAATCCTGCCCCGGCAGGTTCTCGATGACATGATTGACGCCTTTTCCTATCATTTTCTCATGGATGCGTGCATCTGCCGGACCGGATTTCAGTGCACGAATTTTACTCATGAAGTGGGCTGCCTTTTCATGGGGGATACCGCCCGGAAGCTGCCTCCCGGACTGGGCGGACAAGTAAGCCGGGAGCAGGCTCATGCCCACATCGATAAAGCGGTCCGCTTCGGCCTGATTCCGATGACCGGCAAAGTCAACGTGGACAACCTCGGTTTTCTGATTGCGGACACAAAAGAACTTCTCAGCGTATGCTTCTGCTGTCACTGCTGCTGTATGATGGGATACTACAAGCACGCCCCCGAACACGTGAAAAAGCTGTTTACACCGGTGGAAGGGTTATGCGTCCGGGTCAACCGGAACTGCACGGGATGCGGGACATGCCTGGAAACGTGTATTTTCGACAGTATCGTTATTGAAAAGAGCGTTGCCGTTCATCTGGATCACTGCGTGGGGTGCGGCAGGTGCGCCACCGTATGTCCGAATGGCGCGGTCGAGATTTCAATCCATAACCGGAGCTATGTGGAAGACGTAAAAAACCGCCTTCAATCGTTTGTCAAGATATCCTGAATGCCTTTTAATTAGGGGGACGCCCATGAAATTATGCGTTTCCTGTATTTATGAAATGTGATATCAGAATTTAGGGTGGCAACACCCGCAGGGGACCTGCCGGAAATGCAGCTTTACATGATCCGCCGTCTGGCGGGCCTATCTATCCGCCTGGAAGGGGCAGCGATGAATCAGGAAATGAAAATTTACTGCCAGTCGACGCCGGTGATTGAATCCGGCGACCCGTTGGTTGCGGCGTTTGCAAGGGAATACGCAGGGGACGCCGCGGACGCGAAAATTCGGGCCGTGCGCCTTTATTACGGGGTCAGGGACGGCATCCGGTATGATCCTTATTCCATCGATCTTTCCGTGGAAGGACTTCGGGCGACTGCCACGCTCAAAGCGATGCGGGGATGGTGCGTGGCCAAGGCCATTTTGCTGGCTGCCTGCTGCCGGTCCATGGGAATCCCTGCGCGACTGGGATTCGCCGATGTCCGGAACCACCTGTCCACGGCTCGCATGCGGCAATTGATGAAAACCGACATTTTCTACTGGCATGGATACACGTCCATCCGCATCCATGAGAAATGGGTCAAGGCCACCCCTGCATTCAATATCGAGTTGTGCCGGCGCTTCAATATCTGGCCCCTGGAGTTTGACGGAGAGCAGGATTCCCTTTACCAGCCCTTTGACATGGACGGGAACCGTCACATGGAATATCTCAACTACCGCGGAGAGTACGATGATGTTCCCATTGACGCCATCCGGGAGACGTTCATCCGGGAATATATGCCCAATGACAGTTGGCAGGCGGGGGACTTCGACCAGGAGGTAAAGGCGGAAACCTTCGGCGATCCCAAGGTCTAACTCAGGAGGCGGGTGTTCCATGGAAGCAGGCATCATCGTCCTCTGGATACTGGCTGCCGTTCTCGTGGGGGGAGGCGTGGCCGGCCTTGTGCTGCCGGTACTCCCCGGGCCGCCGATGATCTTTGTCGGACTGGTGCTGGCCGCATGGGCCGAAGATTTCGCCCATGTCGGCAGCTACACCATTGCTGTGCTGGCCCTGCTGGCAATGATTGCCGTATCCGTGGATTTTCTTGCGGGGGTGTTCGGCGCAAAGCATTTCGGCGCGAGTCGGAGATCCATGCTCGGGGCTGCGGTCGGGGCCTTTATCGGCTTGTTTTTCGGCATTCCCGGGATTGTTTTCGGCCCGTTTATCGGCGCGGTCATCGGTGAGTTGTCCGTGCGAAAAGATTTGTTGTATGCCGGGATTGCGGGTCTCGGGGCATGGCTGGGACTTGCGGTCGGCATCGCCGCCAAGGTGGCCATCGGGTTTGTCATGATCGGGCTTTTTCTGATCATTCGCTTTATCAATTAAAAGGGGGACGCCCATGAAATAATGCGTTTCTCGAAGAAACGCATTATTTCATGGGCGTCCCCCCTTTTTTTACTGGCGTGGAAGCGTCCAGG
>JAABTJ010000057.1 GCA_011389935.1 Desulfobacteraceae bacterium | reverse complement strand
TGTCTGCGGTTTGAAACAAGACGCCGCCGCGATCTTGAACCGAAATCCGAATGTTGAGATGGGTTCTATAGTTTTCCGGTTTTTTTTTGCGCCCGGCGCGCTTTTTTCGGCAGCTTTTTTGCCGGGCCTTTTTTCTTCGTTGGTTTTCCGCGATATTGCTCGGGCTCGCTTTCGGATGCCGGCATCTCCTGCCCCATCATCTCCGCCATCCGTAATTTTTCCTCGAACTTGCCGGACGCCAGGACCGTCGCCCCCTGGGCCTCGGCGAAACGGCCAATGTCCCTGTCGTTGCTGACGACGACCGCTTTTTCTTTTTCCCGGAGCGCCATTTTCTTTATCAGGGCATCTGCTGTTTCCCCATGCCGGGAAAATTTTATCCCCACCCCCTTCCAGGAAGTGTTGGCATCCGGGAAAAAATATTTTTGGGACCCGTCAAAAACCAGCGTGATCTTGTGCCGCTTCGTCCGCCTGTATTCAGCCAGGCGCTCGACAAGGGCTTGACGGCCAAACTCCAGCGCCTGGCGCTCAAGCGCGCTCAGCCCTTCGTGTTGCCGGATAAAATTATACCCGTCGATGATCACATGTAATGGCATGACAGATCCCTCAAACCGAACCGCAGCAGGCCGCTGCCGATCCTTCATTGCAAGGCAGCGGCCGGGGTGGGCTTCCGCATCCCGCTTCGCTACGAATTGCTGGCTCTCAGCAATGACAGGATCCGGTCGAAATCATCATCGCCGTAAAACTCGATTTCCAGTTTTCCTTTTTTTCCGCGCCGCATGATTCTGACTTTTGTGCCGAAAAACCGGCCGAGATCTTCCTGGATGCCGGCATAATGGATATCCTCCGGCATGGCTGTCACCGGCTCAAAGGGATATTTCGCCCGGTCATTGAGGCGCTTGACCAATTTTTCGGTTTCCCGGACGGACAATCGGCCGCTGCCAATTGTCTGCAGGACCTTGCGCTGTATAACCGCTGAATCGGCGCCCAGAAGCGCCCGCGCATGCCCCATGGATATCTTGTCCTCCCGCAATGCGGTCTTGGCTTCCTCGGAAAGATGATTCAACCGCAAAAAGTTGGCGACAGCCGAACGGCTTTTGCCGACCCTTTCAGAAACGTTTTCCTGGGTCAGGCCGAACTCATCCAAAAGATGCTGGTAGGCCTCGGCTTCCTCCATTGCATTGAGGTTTTCCCGCTGGATGTTTTCAATGATCGAGAACTCCAGCATTTCCCTGTCCCGGATATTGCGTATAACGACGGGGACGGCGTCCAGCTCCGCCATTTTTGCCGCACGCAAACGGCGCTCGCCGGCGATGATCTCGTAATGTTCATCCGCGACTTTCCGTACCAGAAGCGGCTGGAGGATGCCATGCGTTTTTACCGACGCGGCAAGCTCCGCCATTTCTTCCTCGGAAAATTCCCGGCGCGGCTGGTATGGATTGGGGCGTATCTGTTCAATGCTGCAATCAAAATAATCCCCGGGCCCGCCATTTTCAACATCACCGCCAATGCCCGGAAACAAGGCGTCCAGCCCTTTGCCCAAACCTGTTCGTTTTTTTTTCTTCCCGGTTGTATCGGATTTCATGTATGCCTCATTGAATCGTATACGGAGTTACCGGGCCGCTGTGGCGGCCGCAATTTCCGGCGCCCCGGATTTACGCTTTCGCAGGATTTCCCTTGCCAGGGACAAATAGCATTTGGCGCCAATCGACGACGGATCATAAAGCAAAATGGGTTTTCCAAAACTGGGGGCTTCGGCAAGCCGGACCGATCGGGGGATGCGGGTTTTAAACACCTGGTTTTTGAAATATTTTTCCGCATCCTCGGTGACCTGTCCGGACAGATTGGTCCGCCGGTCGAACATGGTCATCAGGATACCTTCGATTTGCAGGGCCGGGTTGATGCGACGCTTGATCCGCTTGATTGTCTGGAGAAGCTGCCCCAGTCCTTCCAGGGCATAAAACTCGCTTTGCAGGGGAATAAGCACGCCATCGGCCGCCGCCATGGCGTTGATCGTCAAAAGGCTCAAAGACGGCGGACAGTCCAGTACAATCAAGTCAAAACGGTCTTTTATCCCCTGCAGCAGGTCTCTTAATATTTTCTCCCGGTTTTCTTCCCCATGCATTTCAAATTCAAAGCCGATCAATTCCACCCGGGCCGGAATCAGCCAAAGACGCTTAATATCGGTTTTCAGAATTACATCGTTTGTTTCCGCCGTGCCGATCAGTCCGTGGTAAAGGGAAAAATCAAGCCGGCTCTTATCGATGCCCATTCCCGTGGTGGCATTGGCCTGGGAGTCGCAGTCGACAAGCAGCACTTTCTTCCCTGCAGCGGATAGGGCTGCCGAAAGATTGATGGCCGTCGTTGTCTTGCCGACCCCGCCCTTTTGATTTGCAATGCAGATAATATGTGTCATAATGGCAACACCTGTAACATATATTTTATTTTTTGAAAAGCCGTTGTCCCGCGGACTGCTGCAAGACCGATTAAAAGGGCGCAAACAGCACCGTCTGCTTTCTGCCGCAACAGGATGCAGAACGAGGTATGAACAGGATAGGGATTGAAAAAAACCTTTTTTCCAAGCGTTTTTCTATATATCAAAAAACGATACAGATAACCATGTCATTTTTCAAAAAAAACCTCGCCGTATTATCCGCGGTCCTCCTTTTGTGCACCGCGGTTGCCCCGCCCACGCAGGCCCTTACCGCACGGGAAGAAAAAGAACTGGCAAAGGAGTTCTTAAAGGCCGTTAATGACTACTATGACGTCATCGACGATCACATCATAAACGACTATATCGATTCGCTCGGCGAGAGACTCGTCCAGCAAGCCTCCATGCAGCCCTTTGCATTCACGTTTCACGTGATACGGGAAGACACATTCAATGCATTTGCAGGCCCCGGCGGCAATATCTTCATTTTCAGCGGGCTCATTGAGGCCATGGGCACGGAAAATGAACTGGCCGCCATCATGGCCCATGAAATCGCCCATGTTACCGGGAGGCATATCCGGGACATGATTGATCGATCCAAAAAAACCGGGGTCGCCTCGATGGCCGGCTTGATTGCAGGCATCCTCATCGGGCTCGGCGGGGCTCCCACCGCAGGGACCGCCATTTCTATAGGCTCCCTCGCTGCCGGGCAGAGCATGATTCTGGCATACAGCAGGGAAAACGAGCTGCAGGCGGATTTTTTCGGACGAAAAATCCTTGTGGACGCCGGATTCCATGAATACGGCGCGTTTTCGGCGCTACAAAAAATCCGGTCAAGGGAATGGTTCGGAGAAGACGTAATTCCCACCTATTTGAAAACGCATCCCGCAACGGCGGAACGAATGGCCATGCTCGGCAGTTCAATAGAGCAAGACCCCGCTGCGCTCAGGAACTCCTACGAATATGACAGAACGCGGATGCGGATAATGGCGCTTTACGGGAAACGGGGGAATGCCCTGGACCGGTTGCACCGGATGGCCCGCAACCATCCGGACGATCCGGCCGTTGCCTATGGCCTGGGGCTGGCCCTTACAGAAGGCGGCAGCCCGGAAAGGGGGATTTCCCATCTCAAAAAAGCCGTATCCCTGAAGCCCGAGGATCCCATTATTGCATCAGCCCTCGGAAAATCCTTCTTTCTCGCAGGGGACAACCAATCGGCCATCCAAACATTGAAAGAAATTGACAACATCGCGCAGTACGGCCCCGAAGGCTTGCGCACATTAGGACGCGTGCAGATGGCGGAAAAAAACAGCACCGAGGCGATTGCGACTTTCAAAAAACTGCTCGAACACTATCCAAACGACAGCCAGTCCCTTCTGTTTCTGGGGCAGAGTCTCGGAGAAAAAGGGCGTATCGGGGAAGCCCATTATTTTCTTGGCCGGTTTCACAAGGCGCAGGGAAACGTTGAAAATGCCCTTTTTCATTTCAACCAGGCGCTTTCACACCTACAAGACCCGGAGAAAGAAGCACAAATCAAAGAAGCCATACGGGAAATGAATGCCTCCCCCCGAAGTACGAAAAAACCGGAACAGGGAGACGGTCTGGAGCGAAGAAACGACTTACGGCTGATCGAATCGGGAAAATTTCATGGTAAAAGTACCCCTCCCCTGGGACGCGGAGCGCAGGGAGGTCGTATATCCGAACATTTTTGAAAGCGGGGCGCTGGCGCTGATAATCTGGCTGTCGCCTTTTGCGGAAATGGATTCGATTTTGCCCCCCCGTGCACTTAAATCCCCGATCACATCCCCTGTAAACGATTCCGGCACAAAAACTTCCACATCCATGATCGGCTCCAGGAAATAAGGGCTTCCTTTTGCCATTGCCTCCCTGCAGGCCATCTTGGCCGCGACCATGTAGGCGAATTCCGTTGCCACGTTTTCCCGGTACGATCCGCCGGTAAGAACCGCCTCCACATCGACAACAGGATACCCCATCAACTCCCCGTATTCCATGGATTCCCGGAAACCCTTTTCCACCGCCGGCACAAACTCCGGCGGCACCGCATCTTCGGCCGCGCTCGCAGAAAAACGGATGCCGCTTCCCCGGGGCAGCGGGGACAAGGTAATGGCCACTTCCGCGAAATGCCGCACTCCGGACACCTCACGATCAAACACGCCCTCGACAGATGCCGCATTGGCAAGGGTTTCTCTGTACACCACCTGGGGCTTGCCAACGTTCACATTCGTGTTGAATTCCCGCTTCATCCGGCTGATAACGATTTCAAGGTGAAGCTCCCCCATCCCGGAAAGAATCGTCTGCCCCGTATCTTCATCCTGCCTGACATGAAGCGTAGGGTCTTCGGCCATCAATTTTTCAAGCACCTGGTCGAGCTTTTCCTGGTCATCATGGGTTTTGGGCTCGATTGAAACCGAGAGCACCGGCTTGGTAAATATCATCTGCTCCAGCAAAACCGGTTCCTTTTGCTCACAGAGCGTCTCCCCCGTGGAGGAATCCTTGAGCCCCACAACGCCGACAATGCTTCCGGGCCCTGCCGATTCAACACGCTCCCGCTTGTTCGCATGCATTTTCAGAATGCGGGATATTTTTTCGGTTTTTTTTCGGCCGGGATTGTAAACATCGCCGCCCGCCTTCAGCCATCCGCTGTATACCCGCACGTAGGACAGCTTCCGCCCTTCCGTCATTGACACCTTGAATATCAGCGCAACCAGGGGTCCCTTGTCATCGGCCGTGTACGACACCTTCTCCCCGGTTTCGGGAATCCTCCCGACAACAGGGGGCGCATCCAGCGGACCCGGCAGGAACTGAACCACCGCATCAAGCAGGGGCTGGATTCCCTTGTTTTTAAGCGCCGCACCGCACAGCACCGGGACCAGCTTCAAGCCAATGGTCCCCTTGCGGATGGCCTCCGCCAGCTCCTGCGTGGTGACTTCCGATTCTTCAAGGTATTTCTCCATGATATCGTCATCGACTTCCGCAACGGCTTCAACCAGCCGCTCCCTGTACGTGACGGCCATCTCCTGAAGCTCGGGAGGGATTTCATCCGACTTGAACGGCTCCCTGGGTTCATCGGACTCCCAGATCAGCCGGCGCATGCCCAAAAGATCAATGACGCCTTTAAAACTGTCTTCACTGCCGATCGGCAGTTGAAGAATCAGCGGACTGGCATTCAGGCGCTCCTTCATCATTTCGATCACCCGGAAAAAATCCGCGCCGATCCGATCCATCTTGTTGATAAATGCGATTTTCGGCACCAGATACTTGTCCGCCTGGTGCCATACGGTTTCAGACTGCGGCTCCACGCCGCCGACCGCACAGAATACGCCCACGGCGCCGTCCAGAACCCTCAGCGACCGTTCCACCTCAATGGTGAAGTCAACATGGCCCGGGGTATCGATGATCTGTATATCCTTGTCTTCCCAGCGGCAGGTCGTCACCGCGGAAGTGATGGTAATCCCCCGCTCCTGTTCATCCGGCATCCAGTCCATGACCGCCTCCCCGTCATGAACTTCCCCGATTTTGTACGAGCGGCCGGTATAAAAAAGAATCCGCTCGGTCACGGTGGTCTTGCCGGCGTCAATATGCGCGATGATGCCGATATTTCGCAATTTCTGGATTTTACTATTCGTTTTCATCTCACCAACAACATATGTGCGTTTACCGGACGGCTGATATCGATATGTCCGGCAAGGGTTCCGGCTTCATTACCGCCAATAAGAATCTTGACGCGATCCACTTCGTCGACATTTACAACCAGCGTGTTGACAATGGCATAAACTGTAAGCAGCTCCGATCGTACGCCGCCGGGGTGGAAACGGAGGACGGATTTGGCCAGATCGACATAAACGGTCTTTGCATCGTCGATGTATACGCCCAGAACCGGCGTCTCCGGATCCAGCACGGGAATCAGGGCGCCTTCCGCCCCCCTTCCCGGCCCCTTGATCAGGGCCACGACCAGCTCTCGGCAAAACGCTGCGATATCGCCCGGGTCCTCGATATTGCGGACTGCCCC
Organism: Desulfobacteraceae bacterium; assembly: GCA_011389935.1. Classification (GTDB taxonomy): domain Bacteria; phylum Desulfobacterota; class Desulfobacteria; order Desulfobacterales; family Desulfosalsimonadaceae; genus B1SED10-16. The sequence continues at coordinate 362 of JAABTJ010000057.1, read as the reverse complement.
GGTCAGGTAGCGCCCTCCGGGTTCACCGAAATAAAGATAAACCCTGTCTTCCCGGACATTTTCCGCTTCCCGTGCTGCCTGATCCGCCGCTTGGGTATCCGCGGCCGCATACCCCCAATCCGCACAGAAACAGAAGCCGACAGCGAAGAACCATATCACGAAACAGGCCTTTAGAGATAGAGACAATTCTTTTTTCCCGTAAAAATTTGATGAACTCGTAAAAAGTCGTTTTCAGACGGCTTTATAAATGTTCAAGATCAAGGCGCGTGCAATTTTTGAAGAATTGATCGTCCTTCGCCGTACGTGAGATTCTTCAAAAATTGTGCGCAACGCAGATATTGGACTTTTTACGAAGCCGTCAA
>JAABTJ010000056.1 GCA_011389935.1 Desulfobacteraceae bacterium | reverse complement strand
ACGCTTGACGGCTTCGTAAAAAGCCCAATATCTGCGTTGTGCACAATTTTTGAAGAACCTCACGTACGGATAAGTACCCTCAATTCTTCAAAAATTGCACGCGCCTTGATCTTGAACTTTTTACTTTGCCGCCCCAAATCGACTTTTTACGAAAGCATCAACATTAAATCCATGAAAAAAGAGGTGGTGTAATTGAACCTGATCAATCTTGACCATATTTCCGCTGCGCCGTTGCTGCCGGAAGTAAAGGCGATCATGATCGATGCAATCAACAGCGACCTGCACAATCCGTCAAGCCAGCATCAGGCCGGGGAGGCGGCCGCCGAGCGCATTGATGCCGCCCGCGAGAGCGTCCGGAGGCTTGTGGGCGCTGCGGACGCCAAAGAAATTGTGTTCACCTCCGGCGGCACGGAATCGGTCAATCATGCCATTAAAGGCGCCGCAATGGCCAACCGGAGCAAGGGAAACCATATCATAACCACGAATATCGAGCACAATGCCGTGATACGGAGTCTGAAACGGTTATCCGGCGAAGGGTTCAAGGTTACGTCCCTGCCGGTGGATGAAACCGGACGGGTGGATCCGGATGATGTGGCAAAGGCCGTCACCGACAAGACCATCCTGATCTCGGTCATGCACAGCAACAATGAAACCGGAACCATCCAGCCGATAAAGGAAATCGGAGCGATTGCACGGGAGAAGAAGGTGCTTTTCCACAGCGATGCGGTGGATTCGGTCGGTGTCGTACCCGTGGACGTGGACGAGTTGAACGTGGATCTGCTGAGTTTTGGATCCAACCGTTTTTATGGACCCCACGGTATCGGCGGATTGTATATCCGAAAGGGGACCCGGATTTTCCCCCTGCTTGAAGGCGGCGTCCAGGAGCATAACAAAAGGGGGGGGACGGAAAACGTGATCGGCATCATCGGCATGGGAAAGGCCGCTGAGATTGCGATAAAGAACATGGATGCCCGCGGGGAGCACCTTTTGAGGCTCAAGAAATACGTTCTGGAGCATTTCCCGGAGTATCTCGATGAATACCTGATCAATACCAATCTGTCATACAGCCTGCCCGACATATTGAATATTTCCCTGAAGTACATCGAAGGGGAAAGCGTGATGCTCATGCTGGACGGTGACGGCGTGGCGGTTTCCACGAAATCGGCGTGCGCCACGGGCTCCCTCAGGGCATCGCACGTGTTGATGTCTTTGGGTCTGAGTCACGCCGATGCACAGGGTACCATCGTTATTTCATGGGGGATCGACAACACGCGCGAGGATATGGACCGGTTTTTCGCCTCCATCCAGGAATCCGTAAAAACGCTGCGCGACATGTCGCCGCTGTATAAGAACCATTCAAACAACAGCTAGCCGGGCAGGATTTCAGCCGCAAAGATCACGGAGAAGACGCGAGGTGCGAATTCTCCGTGATCTTTATCTGGTCTTTTTTATGTCCGAACTATCGGGGTTCCTTGGTTTTTCCGGATCCTTCTATGCTGCACTGGGTAAAATCGACGGGTTTGCTGCAGCCCGGGCATTTATGTGGACGGTCGAATTCATCCGAGAAAATTTCGATTTCTGCGCCGCACTCCGGGCATTTGCAGGTAAATGCGCTCAGATTCTTGAAAGACTGAAAGCCCGGGCAATGTTGGGGCGTTGAACTCCCTTGATTGGTCATCTGCTGCCTCCTTTACATGATCGCGTTGTATTGGGGTAATGAATAAGATAACGTTGGTTCGCGTACTACTTAATATAATAACCATGCCCGTGTGATACAAACAAAAATTCCGGAAAAATATCTGTACGGGTTTTTCTCCGGTTCATGTGCGCCGTTCCGTTACCGGCTCCAATTGCGCTTCGCCACTTTTTGGGGCGTCATGATTGTATTCTGCAAGGTGTGATCTTACCTTGTAAAAAAGAAAAGCCGTTTGATTCTTTTTAGGCGCAATGCATGGTGCTTCGGCATCACCACAACGGGCCCTGTGAAAAACAAGGGATAAAAAACAAAGAGAAAGCCATGTCTTTATCCAAGAACAAACCGGAGGTGCTCCCGGATATACCGCCTATGGAAGTGCCTGAGCATCCGTCATGGCCGGCGCTGACTGCTGCGGAAAGGGAAAGCCTGACAAGGGATATAAAGGCCATGCTGGCCGAGCAAAACGGTGTCCTGGTGGCGCATTATTACACCCATGCGGATCTCCAGGCGCTGGCGGAAGAAACCGGCGGATGCGTGGCGGATTCCCTGGAGATGGCACGGTTCGGCGCCCGGCAGGAGGCCGGCACCCTGGTCGTTGCAGGCGTGCGTTTCATGGGGGAGACCGCCAAAATTTTAAATCCCGAAAAACGGGTCATCATGCCCGATATTACCGCTACATGCAGCCTTGACGAGGCCTGCCCCGCGAAACCGTTCGTTGATTTCTGCGACCGGCACCCGGAGTATACCGTGGTGGTTTACGCCAACACCAGTGCACAGGTAAAGGCGCGGGCCGACTGGGTGGTGACCTCCGGCATTGCGGTGCCCATTGTCAGGCACCTGGCCGCGCGCGGGGAAAAGATTCTCTGGGCGCCCGACAAGTACCTGGGGGGCTATATCCAGGAGACCACCGGCGCTGACATGCTGCTATGGCCGGGTTCGTGCGTGGTCCACGAAGAATTTAAATCCGTGGCCCTTTTCAGGCTTGCGAAACTGCACCCGGACGCCGCCGTTCTGGTCCATCCGGAATCCCCGGAAAGCGTCATCAAACTGGCTGATTTCGTGGGTTCGACAACCGCACTGATCAAAGCGGTATCTACCATGCCCAACAAAAAGTTCATCGTGGCAACGGACAAGGGCATCTTTTACAAGATGCGGCAGGCGGCCCCGGATAAAATGCTTATTGAGGCGCCCACAGTAGGGGAGGGGGCCACGTGCCAGGCCTGTGCGGAATGCCCGTGGATGGGCAGGAACAGCCTTCAGAGCCTTGCGGAAAGCTTTAAAACGGGCAAGAATGAAATTTTGATCGATCCGGTCATACGGGAGAAGGCGGTTGTCCCGATCCGGCGGATGCTTGATTTTGCAGAGAATATGAAAGATAAGGCGTAGTGTCAGGTATGGTTACGGAACCATTTGTACAGATTGTTGAACGCGTCAGCGCGGTTGTCCTTGGAAAAAAACCGCAGATACGGCTGGCGCTGACATGCCTGTTTGCAGGGGGGCATCTTTTGATCGAAGACAGACCCGGCATTGGCAAAACCACCCTCGCAAAAGCCCTTGCCCGGTGTCTCGGCCTTTCCTTTCAGCGGGTTCAGTTTACCTCGGACATGCTCCCCGGCGATATATTAGGGGTTTCGATTTTTGACCAGAATACCGGAAGTTTTTATTTTCACCATGGTCCCATATTTACCCAGGTGCTCCTGGTCGATGAGATCAACCGGGGCATGCCCAAGACCCAGAGCGCATTGCTTGAAGCCATGGAGGAGGAGCAGGTGACCACGGAAGGGGAGACCCGAACCCTTATCCCCCCTTTTTTCGTAATCGCCACGCAGAACCCCCTTGAATACGCCGGAACGTTTCCATTGCCCGAATCCCAGATGGACCGCTTTCTGATGCGCATCACCGTGGGCTATCCGGACCGCGACGCCGAGAAATCCATTCTCAGGGGGGGAGGGATGCAAAGGGCCCTGTCCGGCATAACGCCTTCCATGAAAAAGGACGATGTGATCGACATACAGGAAAAAATCAGCCGAGTCCACCTGTCGGATCATTTTCTCGAGTACCTGCAGGATATTATTCACTATACCCGGAATGCGCCGCACTTTCATATCGGACTTTCCCCGAGGGCGGGCATCGCCCTTTCCATGGCCGCCCGTTCATGGGCCTACATGCAGGGGCGGTCGTACGCCGTGCCGGAAGATCTTAAAACAGTGCTCTACCAGGTGGCCGGTCACAGGCTTCGCAGCAGAAGCGATCGGGCAGAGATCCCGGAAGACCGCCTGATGGCCCTTTTTTCAGAGGTGGCTGTTCCGGTATAGCCTTTTTGTCCCACTATAACCATCTCGTGGTCAAACCGTGTTCTATTTGCCTTTCAGGTCCAAAAAGCAGACGATCCTTCCGGTCGTTCTCGACCGCCGCCAGGTATACATCTTCCCCACCCGCCAGGGGTTTGTTTTCATCCTGGTGTTGATCGCCATGCTTGCCGGTTCCATCAACTACAACAACAATCTCGGGTTTTTACTTGTTTTCCTGCTGGGGGGCATCGTCCTTGTCTCCATGATCCATACCTATCGCAACCTTTTGGGGATTTCCGTGCTCTCGGTTTCCGCAGATCCGGTTTTCGCAGGCAACGATGCGGTTTTCGGGGTTTTTTTGCGTACCGGTCGTCATGTCCGCAAGGGGATATCGCTTTTTGCAGGGAGGCAGTCCCACACACAAACGGTTGATTTTCCGGCCGGCGCCGACAAAACGATTTCGGTTTCCGTGCCGACGCACCAAAGGGGGATTCTTCGACCGGGGTCATTTACCCTGTCCACCGTTTATCCACTGGGTATTTTCCGGGCGTGGGCCGTCTTGCGCCCCAACAGCGAGTGCACGGTATACCCCTTTCCGCTGGATGCGTCCATGATAAGCCGGGATCCGGACGATGGGGGAAACGGCCGGAAACGAAACCGCGTTTCCGGCCCGGATGATTACCGGGGATTAAAAACCTACCAGCCCGGAGATTCTTTCCGCCATATCGCATGGAAAGCGCTTTCCCGGGGGCAGGACGTTCTGACGAAGGATTTCGACACCCCGGCCGGGAGGTCGGCCATTCTCTTCGATTTCAGCAAAGTACACGCGGACGGCACGGAAGAAAGACTCTCAAAATTATGCGCCATGATTCTCCAGGCAAACGGGGAGAACAGGAAGTACGGCCTTGCGCTTCCCGGAAAAACCATATCGCCGGGGAGTGGGAATGTCCACAGGCATCGGTGTCTGAGCGCCCTGGCGCTTTTCAAAGAAAACGAATCCAATGAATGAGCGGCAAGAATATATCCCGTCGATACTTTTCGCCCTTTTGGTCGCCATACTCCCCCATGTGACCGACCTGCCCCTGTGGGTTATTGCCTGGTGCGCCTTCATGTGGACATATACACTCGTTTGCATGAAATACAACCGTCCCGTCCCGTCCCGGCTGCTCCGGAACGTGCTTGCCGTGATCGGCATTATCGGGTTACTGCTTACATTTCGTGCCCGCATCGATGCCAGCGCCTATATCAGCCTCCTTGTCATTATGGCGGCCATCAAACCCCTTGAAATTTCAACGCACCGGGACGGTATGGTCACGGTTTTCCTGGCCTATTTCATCGTCATTACCAGTCTTTTGAAATCAGAAACGCTTTTGATGACCGTTTACATGTTTATCTCCGTTCTGGTGACCACGGCGGTCCTGGTCCGTATCAATGATCCCGCCGGACGCTTCCGGGATCATTTTCGTCTGAGCGCCGTCATGCTGGCGCAGGCGGCGCCGGTAATGCTGGCGCTTTTTTTTCTCTTTCCGCGGCTGGAGGGAAGTCTCGTGGGCATCACCCGATCGGATACCGGGGTTACGGGGTTTTCAGAAACGCTGCGGCCGGGTGGCGTGTCCCGACTTGTGGAGGACGACACGGTTGCATTCCGTGTGGAATTCGATGGTGACATTCCGGATTTTGAACATCTTTACTGGCGCGGTATCGTGTTCGTTCACTTCGACGGAACCGCGTGGCGTCAGCAGCGGCGGCTCAGCGAAATGCCGCCTCCGGAACAGGAGAAACAGGGCACAACGGGGTACAGCGTCATACTGGAGCCGCATCGCAGCCGATGGCTCTTTGCCATGGACTTTCCGGAAAAGATACCGGAAGACGGCCGGATGTACGAGGATTTTACCGTGCTGTCAAGAAAACCCGTCTACCGGACGAAGCGGTATGCCATGGCCTCCGATATACGCGATCATACCGGGAAAACGGATTTTCCGGCAGATGCATATACCCGGCTTGCCGGCGGGAGCAACCCGGAAAGCCGTGCGCTTGCCGCGCGCCTGGCTGAAAATGCCGGCGGAGGAGCGGAGGAGGTCGCAAGAAATGTGCTGGATTATTTCAGAAAGCACGATTTCGTATATACATTGACCCCTCCTTTGGCCGGAAGAAATCCGGTAGATGATTTTCTTTTTGACGCACGAAGCGGCTATTGTGAACACTATGCATCGGCCTTTGCCTTTTTGATGCGATCCGCCGGTATTCCTGCCAGGGTTGTGGGCGGATACCTGGGCGGCGAGATCAATCCCTTCGGCAACTACCTGATCGTCCGCCAGTCGTATGCGCATGCGTGGGCCGAAATCTGGAATGAAGAAAAAGGGTGGTTCCGGGTCGATCCGACAGCCGTGGTTGCGCCGGGGAGAATTGCCGGCGGCCCGGAGGGCGGTCTTTCGCCCGGCGAACTGCGGCGTTTTGCGGATCAATACCTGCAGCCGTTTTCCGCTTTTATCCAGCAGGCCAGGTTCGGATGGGACGCGTTTTCGAAAAACTGGCAAGCCTGGTTTGAAGGGTATTCTTTCGAGCAGCAGAAAGCGCTGCTGGAACGGCTTGGCATTACGGATGCCTACCGGACCGGGCCGCTGGTGCTGCTGCTGGCAGGCATTTTTTCGGTGTTCCTGTTTTTCACCGTCTATCTGTTTGTCCAGTTGCGCGGAAAAAAACAACGTCCCGATCACGTGAAAAAACACTACAGGCAATTTTTACAGAAGATGTCCCGGGCGGGTGTTGAAAAACGGTCCGGGGAGGGGCCGGGCGAATTTGCGGAAAGAGCGGCCGCGGCCCGGCCCGAGCTGGCATCCGCCATCGGCGAAATCACAGGGCTTTATATCGTCCTGAGATATTCGCCGCTCCCCCCGGATGATGCGTATTTCCGGTTTGAAAAAGCCGTGAAAGAGTTTGCGCCGCCCAAACAACCGTAATACGGAAAAGGTCAATTTCCTTTGGGGGGTAGGGGGTGCTCCCCCTGGCGACTGTGCGCGATTGGGATCGCTCTATGGCTCGTTTCGCAACATCCTGCA
>JAABTJ010000055.1 GCA_011389935.1 Desulfobacteraceae bacterium | reverse complement strand
CAGGACCAGCGAGACAAGTGCGATGACGATGGCGATAAAATTAGTTATTTTGTTCGACATGCCGGAAAGTATAAACCAATCAAAATTTTTGCCAAGCAATAAAATTTTGCTTTTTCCCTGAACGGATAATGTAGTACATAACTGTCAGTCTAATTTTGAGATAGCTTCTAACCGATGGTCCGCCAAACGCAGGAAAGCCATTATGTCCAAAAGGACCGAAGAGCTCATTTTTTACGGCGACGACATAAAGATCGGCAGGTTTCCCGAAGAAACCCGCTTTATTTATCCCAACCCCCCGATCCCGCCCGCCGCCCCTGCCAGCGACCTGATCGCACAGGCCCTTGATGACCCCCTGGGCACGGACCCGCTTGAATCGAAAGTAAACAGCCGAAGCCGTGTTACCATCGCATTTGACGACCCGTGTCTCCCCGTCCCCCTCATGCGAAACGACATTCGCGGCCAGGTCATCGCCCATCTTCTGGCGCGCCTGGAAAAAGCCGGCGTCAAGTCCGAAAACATCCGCCTGATCTGCGCAGTGGGCCTCCACCGGAAATGGACCATGGACGAGCTATCCATTGTCCTTGGCAAAAAAGTGATCCATTCCGTGGGGGCGTCTGCCATTTCCAACCACGACGCCACCGACCCGGACCGGCTGATCCGCATCGGGCAGACGCCCGAGGGCATGGCCGTGGAGGTCAACCGGGCCATTGACGAGCCCGACATCACGATCTACGTGAACATCAATTTCACCACCATGAACGGCGGGTGGAAAAGCATCATGGTCGGTATGGGCGCCTTTGACAGCATCCGCTGCCACCACACGCCCCGGGAGTGGAACGGGGTGGATTCCATCATGGATCCCGATCACAGCCCCATGCACCATGCCCTTTCTGCAATGGGGCAGGTGGTGCGCGAAAAATACGACATCTTTCAGATCGAAACCGTGATCAACAACAAGCTCTGGCCGGGCCCCATGGCCGGGCTGCTCTCCCCCTACCGGGGGAAAACGCCGCCTTTGGCGGCCAAAGCCGCAACCCGCTCCCTGTTCGCCATGTCTGCGGCATCCCCCGGCGGGATCAAGCGTCTCGTGCGCAACCGGCTCCGGGCAGACTACCAGCTCATCGGCGTCCGGGCCGGAGATGTGGACGCGGTCCACCCCCGGACCCTGAAACAGGTCAAGTCCCAGCAGAACGTCTCCGTGGCAGCACCGGTAGACATACTCATCTTCGGGGTGCCGAACCTGAGCCCCTACAGCGCCCTGTCCGTGTTCAACCCGATCCTTCTGCGCAGCGTGGTCCTGGGATACATGCGGGGGCTCTACGCCGGGCGCCCCCTGGTCCGCACCAACGGCGTGATTATCGCCTGCAACCCGGGCATTGAAAAATTCCATCCCTTCCACCACCCCTCGTACGTGGATTTCTGGAACCTTCACCTGCCCGAATTCTACGACCCCGAAGCCTGCTGGGAGCAGCTCGCCGACGTGTATGCCGACGACGAAACATACCTGGACAAATACCGAAACCGCTTCGCCTACCACGGCACCCACGCGCTGATCAACTGGTTCTGGGCCGGCATGGCCCTGCGGCAGGTCAAAGGGGTGATCCTGGCCGGTGCCAGGCAGCCGGACACCGCCCGCAAGATCGGCTTTGTCCCGGCAAAAGACCTGGACACCGCCATTGCTATGGCCCGGGAAATGACAACCCCCCACGCGACCATCGGCTATCCGGTCATGCCCCCCTTGTTCGGCGTGGCGGTGGGAGACGCTCAACCATAAAACGGAGCATGAAAATAATGGGTAAAATCGATTTTGCCGGAAAAAAAGTGTTGATCACCGGCGCGTCCACCGGCATCGGCAAGGCCCTTGCTCATGCATTCGCCGCGCGCGGCGCGCACCTGGCCCTGGGGAGCCTGCCGCAGGAAGAAACCCTGCTAAACGATGTCGTCAAAGACATACGGGATGCCTTTCACGTGGACACGTGGTGCTTCCCCCTTGACCTTGCCGCCCCCGAGGGGCCCGAATCCCTGTACCAGGCCGTAAAACAGGAAACCGGCGACATCGACATCCTGGTCAACAACGCCGGCATCGCCATATACGGCAAATTCTGGGAACAGGATCCCGACCAGCTGAAACTGATGGTCGATTTGAACCTCAATGTCCCGGCCCGGCTGATGCGCCTTTTCCTGCCGGACATGATCGCCCGGAAAAGGGGCTCCATCTTAAACATCTCCAGCGTTTCCGCGCTCCAGCCGACCCCCTATCAAACCCTCTACGGCGCTACAAAAGCCGGGCTCCAGAGCCTGTCCCAAGGGGTTCGTGCGGAGCTCAAGGGGACCGGTGTCACCGTATGCACCCTGAACCCGCCCTACGTGGACACCGATATTCTGCGTCATGGCGGATTTCCAAGGCACCTGCGCTGGTTTGCCATCAGCGGGTTGAAAAAGCCGGAGTGGGTTGCCGAAAAAGCCGTAAAGGCATTTGAAAAGCAAAAATTCCTGTACGTGCCCGGATTCCGGAGCTGGCTGGTCCATATTTTCTTGCTCCGCCTTTCTCCCAAGCGCATGGTGGACTGGCTCTCCCCCATTTTTTTGCAGGGCAGAGACTGACGCCGCTGGAAACCCGTTTGGCCGGGCATGGGGTGCGGGGCGGTTTTTCCGGAAATGCGTTGGACAAATTGCCCGGCAAATCGGTAACGAGTAGAATCCTATCGGGAAAAAATCATCATGGAAACGATATCCATGGAAACGATAAACTGGGAGGACTTCACAAAGGTGGAGCTTCGCGTCGGCCGGATCATCAGCGCGGCAGCATTTCCAGAGGCGCGAAAACCCTCTTATGTGCTTTGCATAGACTTTGGAGAGGAACTGGGCGTGAAGAAATCCAGCGCCCAGATCACGGACCTCTACACCCCGGAAGAATTGACGGGCAAACTCGTTGTTGCGGTGGTGAATTTCCCGAATAAGCAGATCGGCCCCCTCATGTCCGAGTGCCTGGTGACCGGTTTTCACAACGAAAAGGGCAATGTCGCACTGTGCGTACCGGACAAACCCGTGCCGCCGGGAGCAAAGCTGCTGTAGCGGTATTTCTCGATGGTTCGTAACCTTAGATCCCTGTCAGGAGGCAACATGAATTATCTGCTCATCCCCGCCGCACTGGGGCTCCTTGCCGGGCTCCTGTTTTCGGCAAAAAAGGAGTCCATCCCCGGCCAGCTGATGACAAAACCCTTTTTATCCCTGCTCTTTATTGCCGCGGCAATGATCCAGCCGCACCAGGGGTCAACCTACTTTCACCTCATCTTGACCGGGCTGATCCTGTGCCTCATCGGTGATGTCTGCCTGATCTTTTTTCAAAGCAGAAAGATCTTCACCGCCGGGCTGGTGGCCTTTCTTGCCGGCCATGTCATGTACGTGATCGCGTTTTCCAGCTTCGGCGTCACCGGGCCGTTTTTATGGATCGCCGCTGCCGTCAGCCTCTGCCTGAGCACAGGCGTGTTCTTGTGGCTGCGCCCCAGCCTGGGGGATATGTTCGGCCCGGTAATCGCCTATGTCGTGATTATCACCGCCATGGTCATTTCCGCCGCCGCGCTCACCAGCAACACCGGCCTTGGCGCTACTGCCAGGACCCTGGTTTTTGGCGGGGCAGTGCTGTTTTATTTTTCCGACATCTTCGTCGCCCGCCAGCGGTTTGTCAAAAAAGCCTTTTTCAACCGCGCCGCAGGCCTGCCCATGTACTATGCAGCCCAGTTCATGATCGCGTTTTCAACGGGACTGATCTGAAACCACGGCATAAAAGATATGTTCCCGGCGGTAATTCTAAATTGCAGGCAAAGCGGATCGGCAGATCCCGAAATACTGCTTCAGCAGATCTATCCAATCTGCTTCGCCCCTTACCATCCGTTCCTCCCGGCGTTCTTTTTTCGTTATGATCAGCCGGTTTCTGGAAAGGGTGATGCGCCCCTCCATCGTCGCCTTTGAGCAAACTACCTTGCGCGTAAAAATGGAATCCGCCGAACGCTGGTGAAATTCATTCATCCCCGCAAAATCCGGAAGTCGCCGGGGGGTCAGTGAAAACACATACTGCGGCGCCCATTTTGATCCCGCTTCCTGCCGCTTCATCACCCATTGTGAGTCCCATTGTTCCAGCAAGTAGAAAAATCCCTGCTGCCAGGCCGCTTCCTCGTCAAACCCTAACGGTTCCAAAAAACAATCGCCAAAACCCACGTCTGCGATCAGAGGTTTTTCCGCTTCGATACGCAGCACCATGTGATCGAATTCCGGGCCGGGCGATCCGTCATAAAATATCCGCGCAGAGAGCATCGTCACGGTAAAACCAAGCTGCGTGAGCAGCCAGGCAAAAAGGCTGTTCAGCTCGAAGCAAAACCCCCCGCGCCCCTGCCGGACAACCTTGTCGTAGAACGCTTCGACATCAAGAACGATGGGCTTGCCAAGAAAGACGTCCAGGTTCTCAAAGGGAACGGAAAGCAGGTGCGCCCGGTGAAGCTGTTTCAATGTTTCTGCATTTGGTTCAAGCGTTCCTGTATATCCAATGCGCGTGAGGTAATCCTTTGTGTTCATATGATATATCCTGGTGTTCCTGCCTTTAAAAAGTACCCACGGTGACGCGTTTGGCCGGATACCGGCCGGGTATCCATATATTCATCGGCTGCGTGGTGCTGTCAATGATAATTTCATTGGCCATTATACAGCAGAGATAATGCTTCCATTCGTTTTATTGCCGGACGAATAGAGGGTGTGTTCATATCGTATGCTTTTTCATTAAATTCAGATTCATATGTAATTAAAATGGTTGCATAACATCAGCCATATTGGTACTATGCTGCAAAAAAGTACCATATCCCAATATTTATGCCGAAGAGGCGCTTTATATTACGCCCCTTCGGGCGTTTAATCATTGGCCGGCTATATTCATGGCGTACGACTATAAAAAATGGAAATCCAGGATGAGCGACAGGTTTATTCCATAGCGCAAAATCTGAAATTTGAGAAAGAGCTAAGTAAAGATCAGCACACACGGCATCGTTACTCCGGTTGTGGATTAGTTTTTTCAAAGTACTATCTTTTTCAGAATGGGTGTCGGCCCGTTATTTATGACAGGGTGGAAGAAGAGAAAGCCTATATAGATGAGTCTAAGCTATACAGACTCGTTTCTTTTGATATGAGTGATACGAACAACACCATAGACTGGTCCCATGAAAGGGAGTGGCGCATGGCCGGTGATTTCGAATTCAAAGTCAACTGGTCGGCGGTTTTACTCGAAGCAAAAGAGGATTATCGTGAATTTATTAAGAAAGCCCTGTTACAAGAGAATGAAGGCATCTTAGCCACGATATGCGGAATTATCGTCTTGGATGCCTTGATCATGTGATTTAACAAGTCATTCCAGCCGACGTATACGGCGCGGCTGAATTCGACGTTGGCTGCCAGAACATAGGAATTTAAAATGTCACATTGGAATTACAGAGTAATTCGGAAATATCACAAGGAATCTGATTCGAGCACCTACCAGATTCATGAAGTTTATTGCGACGATGAAAACATGATCGAAGGTTGGACTCAATCATCTGTTGTGCCAATGGGCGAATCGTTGGCGGAATTTCGCAATGATATTCAATGTTTTTTGAAGGCATTTCAAAAACCTGTGCTGACAGAGAGTAGTAAGAACGGGAAAGAAGTGCTTGCTTTAGATGAAGAGATTTCTGAGATAAATAGTGGCCATTACCCGAATTATTTGATCGGTCATGGGTAGCTGCTGACTATCTTTATCAGTATATTGGGAGCCATCCGGTTGTTCGTAATAATTAAGGGGTGTTACACTAATTTGCTTCTGTAATGCAAAATACCGTTACACTATTTGAATTTTACCATTCATCTTTCAAAAGAGGGCATAGCATGTCTGAGGAAATTGAAAATGACAGGCAATCCGATGTCGACAGATGATTGGTCGCCATATTCTTAAGGATGTCGCCCGAGGAGCGGTTGTGCGGGCCAACGACAACGCTTTCCGTACAATTCTGGAGTTGATAGATGCCTACAGGCGGCAGAAAGCCAACGAGCGCAAGCCTAAGTGAAATTCTGGAGGGATTGTTAGAGGCAGGTGTCTATTTATTTTGGTCGGAGGTCTCGCGGCTGTAATCCAGGACGCTTCGTGGCAACAAAGAATGGTCGCCGTTGTAAGGCTCAAGATGGAACAAACTGTGCATAAGCGCGAAAACGAAATCATGGCGTCGATCAACGGGGAGTAGGTATATGCAGCCCGAAGGCGCTTCATCATCGGCCCCTGAAAAGGCCGCCCGGTATGTCCTGGCATTTGATTTGGGCAGCGGCAGCATCAAGGCAGCGGTGGTTTCCAATGCCGGCATTGTCGTTTCCGTTGCAACCGAACCCGTTAAGACGCATTTGCTTCCGAACGGCGGTGCGGAACAGGACCCTGAAAGCTGGTGGCAGAGCGCCCTTCGCACCGGCCGGGCGGCAATGAAACAATCCGGCGTGCCGATGGAACAGATCGTCGCTGTCTGCTGCGATTCCCAATGGTCGCTGGCGGTGCCGGTGGACGACGCCTGCCAGCCGGTAATGAATGCCGTTCATTGGCTGGATACGCGGGGCGGTCGGTATAACCGCGAGTTGATCGGCGGTTTTCCGAGCATTAAGGGGTACAGCCTTTTTAAAATTCCCGCGTGGATACGGTTGACGGGCCTTGTCCCCTCCCTTTCCGGGGTGGACTCCCTGGGGCATGTGCTGTTTATTAAAAACGAACGGCCCGATGTTTATCAAAAGACGCACAAATTCCTTGAGCCCATGGATTTTTTGACTTCCCGGATGGCCGGGAAAATCTGCGCCACCCAGAAAACCATGGCGCCGTTTATGATTACAGACAACCGGCAGTGGGGCACGCGTCAATACTGCCAAAAACTTCTGGATAAATGCGGGCTGGACCATTCAAAATTTCCTACGCTTATCGCAAACAACGGGGTCGTGGGGCCGCTGGCGCCGGATGTGGCGGAGACATTGGGGCTGATGCCTGAAACTACGGTCGTGGCCGGCATTGCCGACTCCAA
>JAABTJ010000054.1 GCA_011389935.1 Desulfobacteraceae bacterium | reverse complement strand
CGAGCATGAAATGGATGCCATAAATATAGGTAGTCAGCTCAAATCCCCACGCTGTCGGCTTGTTAAATACATACCGCATGATCACTTCGTAGATGATAACAGCCGTCAAGGGGAAAATCAGCATGGCCGTCAGGTAACCGAACCAGTCCTGGAAACGGTCGATCCCTTTGCAGATTTTGTTTATCATGTCAAAGCGCTCCTTGGTTGTGCTTGGGCTTGACAAGGAAAGCAAGACAGGAAGAGGATTGCTCCTCTTCCTGCTGCCAACTGAATGAATATCGATTTAGTATATTATTCGTATATTAGTGGTCGCCCATCTTTCCGTCGATGTACATCTCGATGGGATACGGCTCGACGCCGCTTCGCAGATCACGCCATTTGGCAAAAAGCTCCTTGAACGCATCCTGGCCATCCAGGGCCTTTTTTACGTCAGGATACTTTTCTTTGAGTTCGTCCAGGTATGCTTTCGTCGTCTGAGCAAATTGCGCCCTGGCGTCTTTGTCCATTTTTACAAATTCGACATCTTTCTCCAGCCGATGAATGGCCTGGGCGTTGAGGTGCTCGCTCCAGGCCAGGCTCCAGTGCTGGGTTTCCCTGGCGGCAAGCTTTACAATCTCCTGGAGATCACGGGGCAGTTTTTCCCACGAATCCTTGTTGATAAAAAGGGCGCTCTGGCAGGACGGTTGATGAACACCGGGCATGATGACGTAATCCGTGACCTGGTGAAAACCCATGGGATATGTAATGCTCGGTGTTGAAAATTCCGCCGCGTCTATAACGCCGCGCTCCAGGGCCAGATAGATTTCACCGCCGGGCAGGGGGGTAACGGAAGCACCCAGCCGCGTCAGGATGTCCATATACCATCCCG
Source organism: Desulfobacteraceae bacterium (assembly GCA_011389935.1). Lineage (GTDB taxonomy): Bacteria > Desulfobacterota > Desulfobacteria > Desulfobacterales > Desulfosalsimonadaceae > B1SED10-16. Next base: position 6,445 of record JAABTJ010000054.1, on the reverse strand, counting down.
GGGTCCTGATGCGCAGACCCTTGAAATCTTTCATCGCGGTCGCACGCTTGTTGGAGAAAAGGCCAAGCTCCTGACCGACGTTGCCGCCGGGGAACGCCTTCATGTTGAACTTGCCGTAAAGCTCATCCATCATCTCGGCGCCGCCCATTTCATAGAGCCAGACATTGTAGCCTTCGGCATCCAGTCCGAAAGGCACGGACGCATACGCCACAAAAGCCTCGTTTTTACCCTTCCAGTATCCGGGCCAGTCGTGTCCTACATCCGCCGAACCCGAACTGACGGCATCAAACGACTCCATGGCCGGCACCATCTCGCCTGCGGCAAAAACCCGTATATCCAGCCTGCCCGCGGAAGCCAGGCGCACGGAGTCGGCAAAATGCTGGGCAACGTCATAGAAAAGAAGGCCTTTGGACCAGGGCATGACCATCGTCCATCGGACCTTCTTGTCTGACACCTTGTAATCAATCCGCTGCGCCTCTTTGGTTCGCGGATCTTCACCGAACTTGCCCTCCTGAGCGAACAGACTCTGCCCCATCGGTATAGCAAGCATAAGAAAAAAAATGATAAAAAAGGAAAGAATGCGTTTCATAACTACCTCCTCAAGCGTTTGGGTTTTGATAGATGTTTGCCCCGACTTTGGAATCAAAACCGGCTGCAGCACCTCTGGTTAAGGACAGGTTGACCCTTCTCATGCTGTTCAGGGTCGATGAAAACCAATTCATACAAATAAAAGGTAATCACTTAAATGAATGGTGTTCACTATTTTGTGAAAAAAAAGACCGGCAGAAAAAAAACGGCAATGCTTCCTCAAAAAAAATAAATTGGTAACTCCATATGTCAAACCTTCCAAAATTGGATTTGGTTGTCAAGCAAAATTTCTGTTTAATAAAAACAGATTGATTTTATTGAACTATATAAAAACCAGATTGAAAGGCGCGCTACGAGGCAAACATCTTGCCCCCAAGGTAACCGCTTGTTGAAAAATTGGCAATACCAATATTTGGGTGCCTTTTTGCGACACAGGAAAACGTTATAACTGTTCCATGTCGAGCGCTTCCAAGGCTTCATCCGCTGTTTTGTATATGTGCGGCGTGATATTGAATCGAAGCAGGGCGTCCCCCAGCTTTGCACGAAGGAACGTGCTCGTGGTATAGCGGGTTACCCCGGAATAAAGGTCATCCGAAAGCCGCTTGATCATCTGGGTATACTCCGGTATCAGATCGGAATCGATGTGAAAATTATCATAGTTGACGACCGTATACACCTTGTGCCCCAGGGGCTCCAGAATCTCCCGCACCTTTTCCTCCGCCTGCCGGATATCCGCCCGGCTCTTGATCGCATACCCTTCGAAGTTGACGAAAAACAGGTTGCGCTGCCTGTCATAGCTCAAGCGCTTGTCTATGGACAAAAAGAGCAGATCCTTCTTTAGCTGCATGGACTCGTCCCTGAAAATCCGGGGATCCATCTGAGACGGCGTGCCGGTAACAATCGGGTCGAATTCCATCAGCGAAAGGATATCGGCTTGCAGGTCCACACCCGGCGCGACCTCTAATAGCTCCATGCCTTTTTCGGTCAGCTTGAACACGCAGCGCTCCGTTATGTACAGCACCGGCTGATTGTTTTGCAGGGCATAGGCGCCGCTGAACGTGGTGTGCTCCACCTGGCGCACGAATTTTTTTGCCTTCCCCTCCTGGTTGATCCGCAAAGCGCCTTCATGAATGGAAACATCCAGCCCCCCTGCGGTAAATGTACCCACGAAAATAACCTTTTTGGCTTTCTGGCTGATGTTGATAAAACCGCCTGCACCGGCCAGACGAGGGCCGAACTTGCTCACGTTGAGATTGCCGTGCCGGTCCGCCTGGGCAAGCCCCAGAAAGGCCAGGTCCAGTCCGCCGCCGTCATAAAAGTCAAATTGCTCGGGCTGGCTGATCAGCGCTTCGGTGTTGGTCGCTGCCCCGAAGTTCAGCCCCCCTGCAGGAATCCCACCGATTACGCCGGGTTCCGCCGTCAATGTCAGAAAATCCAGGATGTTTTCCTCGTTGGCGACATTGGCAACGCCTTCGGGCATGCCGATACCCAGATTCACCACGCTGTTGGCTTCAAGCTCCATGGCGGCTCTCCTGGCAATGATCTTGCGCGCGTCCAGGTCCATTTTCGGCATGGAATGCAGCGGAACCTTTATCTCTGAACTGAAGGAAGGGTTGTAGCGGTCACCGAAGGTCTGCCAGTGATTTTCCGGGTCGGCGACCACCACGCAATCCACCATGATTCCCGGTATTTTCACCTGCCGCGCGTTGAGGGTCCCTTTTTCAGCGATCCTTTCCACCTGGACGATAACAAACCCGTTGCTGTTCCTGGCGGCCGTGGCCATGGCAAGGGACTCCAGGTTCAGGGCCTCTTTTTCCATGGTGATATTGCCCAGGGTATCGGCCGTGGTTCCCCGCAATATGGCCACGTTGATGGGAAACGTCCGATACGCAAGATATTCCTTGCCGTCAAAAACGATCAGCTCCACCAGGTCTTCGACAGTCTGCTCATTGAGCTTCCCCCCGCCCTTGCGGGGGTCCACAAAGGTGCCTATACCGACAGTGGTTATGGTCCGTGGCTTGCCTGCGGCAATATCCCGGTATAGGTGGGAGATCACCCCCTGGGGGAGGTTATAGGCCTCGATTTTGTTCTCAACAGCCAATTTCTGCACCTTGGGCACCAGTCCCCAGTGCCCGCCGATAACCCGCCGGATCAAGCCTTCATGCCCCAGGTGGTTCAATCCCTTGTCCTTGCCATCCCCCTGGCCGGCGGCATACACCAGCGTAAGATTTTTTGGTGCGCCGGTTTTCAGAAAATGTTTTTCCAAAGCCACGGCGATGTGCTCCGGAAACCCGGTGCCCACAAAACCGCCGGTAGCGATGGTATCATTGTCCCGGATAATGCTGATGGCCTCCTCGCAGGAAACGATCTTTCCTTTCTGCGCTGTAAACGGCGGCAGCGAAGACAGCATGGGATGCATTGATTTTTTTCCCGGTTCTTTTGGCTCCTGGCCCATATTCAGCTCTCCGTGGCTTTTATCTATTCCTATTTACATCCCGTCCAACCGGAACCGTCATTTCCTTCCGAAGACCTTTGCAGTTGCAATTGCGATGAACCCGTAAAAAGCGTCTCCCATCGCCCGATGTTTTTGCAGGAAGGAAGCCCTCTGGTCTATTATTCATTTAGCAACAACTGTGCCACCATGCTCCGGCCAGCAAAAAGGGCCGGCATTGCTGCATCGGATATGATTTATACATTCAAGAAAAGCGCAGGGAAAACGAATATGTCTATCCAAATAGACAAAAAAAAAGGAAAAATCCGAAGAAACAAGAAAAAAGCGATGTGTCTATATAAATAGGCATGCCTATTTATATAGACACATCGTCATGGGAAAACGTTGGGGGGTTCAGTTGTCGATATCTATTCCATACTTGTTCATTTTCTGGTACAAACCGGACCGGTGTATACCCAACCGCTCTGCCGCCTTTTTCCGGTTGTTGCCCGTTTTTTTCAGGGCGCTTTCAATGGCCGTTTTCTCTGTGCTTTCAAGGATTTCCCGAAGACTGAATTCATCCGGGTTTTTAAACTCCAAAAAACCCGGCTCGGTTTTGGTTTTATCCAGGTCCAACAGGTAAATGGGAAGGTGGCTTCTGCGGATAGTGCTGTCTTTGCCCATGTTGACGGCCACCGCCCGTTCAAGGACATTTTTGAGTTCGCGCATGTTGCCGGGCCAGTCATAGGCCTTGAGAATCTCGATCACGTCCGGATCCACTTTCTTCACGCTGGTGCCCAATTCCTCGTTTAATTCCAGGAGAATTTTTTCGCCGAGCAATTCTATGTCTTCTTTGATTTCCCGCAAGGGCGGAATTATGATTTTCAGCACGTTCAGCCGATAATACAAGTCCTGCCTGAACTCCTCCTTTTTGATCATCTCCTCAAGATCCCTGTTGGTAGCGGCAATCAGTCGGATATCCAGCTGGATAACCCTGTCGCCCCCCAGCCGTTCAACTTCTTTTTCCTGGAGTACCCGCAGCAGCTTGGCCTGCATTTCAGGGGGCATATCCCCGATTTCATCTAAAAAAAGGGTTCCCCCCTGGGCGAGTTCAAACTTGCCCGGCTTCCCCCCTTTTTTTGCATCGGTAAATGCACCCCCCTCGTAGCCGAAAAGTTCGGACTCCAGGAGGCCGGCCGGAATTGCCGCGCAGTTGACACGGATAAAGGCCCCGTAACGGCGCAGGCTGCAATCATGGATTGCATGGGCGAAAAGCTCTTTCCCGGTACCGCTCTCCCCCCGTATCAAAATGTTGGACATGCTCGATGCTGCCATTTTGGCCAATTCTTTGGCCTGGACAAGCGCTTGAGAGTTCCCGATGATATTCTTGAAATTATAGCGGCTCCCCTTGAGCCGCATTACCTCCCCCTTGTAATACTTCAATTCCTTGGTGGCGATATCCAGCCTTTCCACCATGGAACGGACTTCCTTGACATCTCTGAAAAGCACCTTGCCGACAGCCCCGACGACCTCCCGGTTTTTATAAATGGGAATCCGCATGACCACCATTTCATGCCCCTGGATCTTCTGGGTTTCGCCGATTTCCGGCTTGCCGGTTTTCACGACGATATGCATCCGGGTGTTTTCGATAACGTCTTGAATCGGCTTTCCCAGGGCATCCTTTTCCTCGATGCCGAGAAAATTCTGGTACGCCTTGTTGAACTTGGTGATCTTCCCCTCCTTGTCCACCACGACGATGCCGTCATAGGTGGTTTCCAGGATTGTCTCCAGTATTTCCACCGAATCCTTCGCCACCGCCAACTCCCGGGCCAGTTTCTCGATATCGGTGGTGTCTTGGAATATGGCCACCGCGCCTATGAGAGCCCCGTTTTTGTAAACCGGGGACCGGTTGGAATAAATGCTTCGTCCATTGATAACGACCCTTCGCCCTACGTCCGGAACCCCGGATTGTACCGTGGAAAGAAGGGAGGGCACCTTGAAAAGAGCGTCCACCTTCTGCCCCAGGGCGTCTTTAGTGGCGATACCCAGAATTTTTTCCGCACCTTTATTGAACAAGGTGATCACGCCCTCATTGTCTACGGCGATGATACCGTTATGCGTGGAGTTTAAAACCGCATAGAGATGTTCTATGGAACAATTTTTCCGGTTTGCCGTCATTTCTTTTTTCCCTGGTTCGCCATAATGGTTCTTACCTGTTTATATATCCGAATTTTACGGTGGTGTATAGTCGTAAAAACAAACTGTTGCGCGCCTGCGAGAAGCCTTTGTTATGACGGCGGGGTTCCCCATAGCCATTCTTGCGATTTTCATTGCACATTGCGCCTTCCATTCATATTTTTAATGAATGCCGCTTCTGCGGGCAACCGGTAAAACCGGAAATATATTTTCGAAACCCGAAAGGACGCATCGTGAAAAAAATCAACCGGAGAGAGTTTCTGAAGTACCAGGCAGCTTCCATGGCATGGATTGCCGGGTCTTCCCTGCTTCTGCCCCCGGCAGCGGCAATCGCTGCCCCTGAAAAAACTTCCGGCAAAAGCAAAACGCCGGATATCGCCGTGGCAAGGGGGGGTGCGGAAAGCGCCGTCCGGGCGGCCGTTGCAATGCTTGGCGGCATGGAGGCCTTTGTCAGAAAAGGCGACCGGGTGGTTATCAAGCCGAACATGAGCTTTGCATCCGGCCCTGAACGCGCCGCAAACACCCATCCGGAAGTGGTCAGGACAATTGCCGCCATGTGCAGGGAAGCCGGGGCTGACAGGGTTCTGGTACTGGACAACCCCCTTTCCCCTGCGGAACAGTGCCTGGAAGCCTCCGGCATCCGGGCAGCCTGCGCAGATATAGACAGGGACATGGTCCACACGGTATCCTCCCGGCGACGGTTTGCCGAAGTGAGCATCGAAAATGCCGAAACGCTCAAGAGCACCGATGTCATGCGGGAAGTGCTCGCATCGGATGTGCTCATCGCCGCTCCGGTTGCAAAATCCCATTCCGGCGCCGGCGTCAGTCTTTCCATGAAAGGCATGATGGGGCTGATCTACAACCGACGGATCATGCACCGGCTCGATCTGCATGCCGCCATCGCGGACCTTGCCTCTCTTCTCCGGGCGGACCTTACCGTGATCGACGCCACCCGTGTGCTCTCTACGGGGGGGCCGGGAGGGCCGGGCAAGGTGTTGACGCCGGACACCATCATCGCATCCGCGGACATGGTGGCAGCGGATGCCTATGCCGTTTCCGCCTTTGAATGGTACGGCCGGAAATATACGCCCGACCAGGTAAAGCATGTTCGCCTGGCGCACCAGCGCGGACTGGGCCGGATGGACATCGAAAACCTCGATGTAAAAGAGATCGCTGCATGACGCATTTCCGCCGCACCGCACAGGTCCTCTGCCTGATGCTCTTTCTTCT
>JAABTJ010000053.1 GCA_011389935.1 Desulfobacteraceae bacterium | reverse complement strand
ATCTGCTTAAATGAATTGAACCAATTTCTCTTCCCGACCCGCTTTCTTGCCACTATTTAGTTTTCAAAGATCAAGGGTTGATTCCTGTCCGTCAAACCCTGCATTGTCGCCCGAACTTCCCGCTGAGCAACAATTTCCATATATATTCTTTTTGCTTTGTGCTGTCAATCGAAAAATTCATTTTTCACAACTTTTTCCTGAAAGACAGCTTTTATCACCAAGCGACCACTGATATTGCTTTCGTGATGAATTCCCGCTTTCTACACCTTGGAATCTTTCCTGTCAACATAAAATTGTAACATTTTTTATCTTTATTTTTCCCATTTGACAAAGGTTTTCGGGGGCAAAAACTTTCAGATGCAATATCAACGCATTACACCGGAGACGGGTGTTTTGCAAGCGTTGTCCGGCGCCGCCCGAAACCACCCCCGGAAGCATTGGCCTGCCCGTTTTCCCCTTCAAGCCGGCTGCACAACACCCTGCTACCGGCTGCCGTTTCTGAAGGCTTTAATCGTTTCCACCACGTATGACTGCTGGGGTTCCGTCAATTCCGGATACACTGGAATGGCGAGACTGTGCCCGGCAGCATATTCCGCATGGGGGAAGTCCCCGGTTTTATACCCCAGGTAGGAAAAACACGCCTGAAGATGAAGAGGAACGGGATAGTATATCTCGCATCCGATGTTGTTTTTTAACAGGAAATCCTTCAACTGGTCCCTTTCCCCGGGGATCTCAATGACAAACTGATTGTATATATGCCGGTCGTGCTTTTCCACGGGAACCTTGATATAATCGGTTAATCCCTCGTCCTCGAACATGCGGCGATAGCGCTCTGCGTTGGCCTGCCTTCCGGCCGTCCACGTGTCAAGATGCTTCAGCTTGATGGAAACGATCGCCGCCTGCAGGGCGTCAAGGCGGAAATTCCCCCCGATATACCGGTGGTAATATTTCGGATGACCTCCGTGAACCCGCAAAATAACGAGCATATCGTAAAACTGCCTTGAACCGGTCGTAACAATACCCCCGTCGCCAAAACCACCCAGGTTCTTGGACGGAAAAAAGGAAAAACACCCGAACTCACCAAGTGCGCCGGCTCTTTTCCCCTTATATTCCGACCCTATTGCCTGGGCCGCATCCTCGATGATCAGCCATTCATTTTGTTGCGCAATTGCTGTGATCTCATCCATATCCGCGCACTGGCCATAAAGATGTACCGGGATGATCGCTTTTACACGGCGCTTTTCCTCAGCGGGCATGTTTTCGATGATCCGGTCCAAGCTTTCCGGCGACAGGTTGTACGTATCCGGATCGATGTCCACAAAAACGGGAATCGCGCCAACCCTGGCAATAGCGCCCGCAGTTGCGAAAAAAGTGTACGGGGATGTCAACACCTTGTCCCCGCTCCCCACGCCGGCCGCCATCAATGATATCAAAAGGGCGTCGGTGCCGGAGGAGACCCCCACGGCATAATCGGCGCCGCAATAACTGCCGATTTCCGATTCCAGGGCCTCCACATGGGGGCCAAGGATAAAATGCTGGGAATTGTATATGTCTTCTGTAACCTTGAGGCATTCATCCTTTATCGACGCATACTGCAATTTCAGATCCAGCAACGGTACGTTCATCGCTATCAACTCCATTGTGTGTTTACAGGATTCAATTTCAGCGGCCGGAAATCAGCAGCGGCAGCCGGAAGCCAGCCGCCGGCCGCCGGGGGGGTAAGGATCGAATTCCCGTTGAATGCGCAACCTATCCCGCATTTTTCCGGCCTTTGTTATTGCGCCGCTTTTCTTTCCCATTCCCCTTCTTCGCGTTCCAGCTCCCTTTTCCTCTCCCGTTGCCATTGCCGTTTGCAGCGGCACGGACAGGCGTGCAAAGCGTCTCCAGGGCTTTTTCTCCCAAAAGCGCATTGATCTCCCTGGTCAGCTCCACCCCGGCTTTGAATTTCATCTCTTCCGGCAGGGAAATAATGGTTTCGGTTTTTTCAGGGATGGTCACATGCAGGAATGCCCGGCAGCCGCCGGGATACTTGTGTAAAATGTGGTAGATATCCGCAATGGTCGATTCATCGGACACGGCAGCATCCAGGTGGATATGAAGGCTGGCGGCCCAGTATTCCTCCGCCTTGTCAATCGCCACGATCTCATCGGCCAGGACTTTCGCGCTCTGCTCGTTTTTTTGAACCGCCCCCTGGACGAACAGCGGTGCGTCCACGTGCAAAAGGTCCTGGGCCGTGGCATACAGATTGGGGAAAATCGTGATCTCCACCGAACCCTGGAGGTCTTCCAGTTCCAAAAACGCCATGGGATCCCCTTTTCGGGTAGTGATCGTCTTGATGCTTTTGACCATTCCCCCGACCCGGACCGCCTGGCCGTCCCTGATGCCGTCTTCTTTTACCGCAAGGGCTCCGGCATTGGCGTATTTCTCTATGATATCGAGATATTCGTCCAGCGGGTGGGCGGTAATATAAAAACCGATGGCTTCTTTTTCCAATTCCAGCATCTGCTTTTCATCCCAAGGGGGGACATCCGGGATTGTCGGCAGATTGATGGGATCCCTTTCTCCCGCTTTCCCGAAAAGCGACATCTGCGGATCGTTTTTATCCTTCTGGACATTCTGTCCGTATTCAAGGGCGTCCTCGGCTGCGGCCATCAACTGGGCGCGGTGATACCCCGTGGCGTCAAAGGCGCCGCACTGGATAAGGCTCTCCACAACCCGCTTGTTTACCCGACGCAGATCGACTCGCTGGCAGAAATCAAACAGGGAGTCAAACCGGCGCTCGCTGCGCATTTCGATGATCGAGTCGATGGCGGATTCGCCGACGTTTTTGATGGCGGCAAGCCCGAAGCGGATTTTGTCGTGGATAACGGTGAAATTTTTATCGCTTTCATTAATATCCGGCGGCAGGATATCGATTCCCATGTTCCTGCATTCGGCAATATACTTGGCCACGTTGTCCGAGGAATTCATCTCCGAGGTCAGCACTGCAGCCATAAATTCAACCGGGAAATGGGTTTTCAGGTAGGCGGTCTGATAGGCGATCATGGCATAGGCCGCGCTGTGGGACTTGTTGAAACCGTAGCCGGCAAAAGTCTCGATGAGCCGGAACAGTTCTTTGGCCTTGTCCTCTGGAACCCCGTTTGCCACGGCCCCCTTGACAAACCTTTCCTCCTGCTGCTCCATCACCGATGCGATCTTCTTCCCCATGGCTTTTCTGAGACTGTCGGCCTCCGCCATGGAAAAACCCCCGATATCGCCGGCGATCTTCATCACCTGCTCCTGGTAGAGGATAACGCCATAGGTCACATTCAGGATCGGCTCCAACTCCGGGATCAGGTATTTCACTTCCTGGCGTCCGTGCTTGCGCTCGACATAATCATCGTGCATGCCGCTCCCCATGGGACCCGGACGATACAGCGCCACCAGGGCGGTTACCTCGGCAAAGCTTTCCGGCTTCATCCGCGCAAGGAGCCCTTTCATGCCGGTGCTTTCCAGCTGAAACACCCCCGTGGTCAACCCCTTGGAAAGCAATTCGTAGGTAGGCCGGTCATGGAGGTCCAGATTTTCCAGGTCCGGCGGCGTTTTCCCCTGGGCTTCGATGAGAGAAGAGGTGTCGGCAATAATGGTCAGGTTTCTCAGTCCCAGGAAATCAAACTTCACCAGCCCGATCTTCTCCACCATTTTCATATCGAACTGGGTGGAGATCTCCCCGCGTTTCCCCTTGTGCAAGGGAAGATAGTCCACCAGGGGTTTATCCCCGATGACAACCCCCGCCGCATGGGTCGATGCATGCCGGTTCAGCCCCTCGAGGGACCGGGATATTTGAATGAGCTCGCCGATCACGGGATTGGAAGCGGCCTTTTCCCGGAGCTTCGGCTCCATTTCCAGGGCCTTTTCCAGCGTCATGCCTACCGACTCCGGAACCAGCTTAGCGATTTCGTCCACTTCCGCAAGGGGGATGTCCAGCACCCGCCCCACATCCCGGATCACGGCCCGTGCCTTCATGCGGCCGAACGTTATGATCTGGGCAACGTAATCCGCCCCGCCGAAGCGGTCCACAACATAGTGAAACACTTCATCCCGGCCATAAATGCAGAAATCCACGTCAATATCAGGCAGAGAACTGCGGGAAGGATTTAAAAAGCGTTCAAAAATCAACCCGTTTTCAATCGGATCGATATCTGTTATCCCAAGGGCATACGCCACGAGGCTTCCGGCTGCGGAGCCCCGCCCCGGACCAACGGGAATTTTTCGCTTTTTGGCATATTCGATAAAATCGGCAACGATAAGGAAGTAGCCCGGAAATCCCATGGCATTGATCACGTCGATTTCGTAGTCGATGCGCTGCCGATAAACCGCCTCGTCCAAACCGGGATTTTTTTCCTTGAGCCGCTTCATCCGAAGGTCAAAGCCCTGCCGGGTTTTTCTTTCAAAAAGCGCTGCCTCGGATTCTGTCGCATCCAGGTTGAACCGGGGAAAATGATGCGAATCGACATCGAACGAAACATTGCAACGGTTCGCGATTTCAACGCTGTTTTCTATAGCGCCCGGAAAGCCGGAAAAGGCCGACTGCATTTCTTCGACAGATTTGAAATACAGTTCGCCTTCCCCGAACTTCATCCGGTTGTCGTCTTTCAGGGTTTTTCCGGTCTGAATGCACATGAGCGCTTCATGGGCACGCATGTCTCCGGCGTTCAAATAATGACAGTCATTAGTGGCCACCAGCGGAATCGAAAAACGCCGACTCATTTCCAGGAGCCTGGCATTGATCTTTTTCTGCTCCTCGATCTTGTTTTCCTGGACTTCCAGGAAAAAATTGCCCTCTCCAAAAAGGGACAGGTAATACCGGGCGGCTTCATCTGCCTCTTCTGTCCGGTCTTCACGGAGCAAGCCCGGAATCTCCCCCTTGAGGCATGCAGACAGCCCGATAAGCCCTTCGTGATGGGCTTCCAGCAACGCCTTATCAATCCTCGGCTTGTGATAAAATCCCTCGATGGAGGCCGTGGAAGCCAGTCGGCACAGATTTCGGTATCCGACCATGTTTTCGGCAAGAAGCACCAGATGGGTCATGCCGCGGTGGTCCTCCGGGGTTTTGTCGTGGCGGCTCCGGGGGGCCACGTAGCATTCACACCCGATAATCGGCTTGATGCCCGCTTTCGTGGCCTGCAGGTAAAAATCCATGACGCCGAACATGGTGCCGTGATCCGTTATGGCAACGGCCGGCATGTTGCATTCCCTGGCGTGTTCGATCAGGTCGTTGATACGGATGGCGCCGTCTAAAAGCGAATATTCGGTATGGACGTGAAGATGAACAAAACCGCCGCTGGTATCAGCCATGAAAACCTCTGGGGGTAAAACGTTTCCGGTTTCAGAATGTTGACGGCTTCGTAAAAAGCCCAATATCAGCGTTGCGCACAATTTTTGAAGAATCTCAGGTACGGCTAAGTACTCTCAATTATTCAAAAATTGCACACGCCTTGATCTTGAACTTTTTACTTTGCCGTCCAAAATCGACTTTTACGGGTCCATCAATGTTGGATATATTAGTCCAGGCTGTAGTTGGGGGCTTCCTTGGTTATAATCACATCATGCGCGTGACTTTCCCGCAAACCAGCCGGGCTGATTTTGATAAACCGGGCATTGTTCCGAAGCTCCTCGATGGAATGGCACCCCACATACCCCATACCGGATTTCAGCCCGCCGATAAGCTGGTAGACATTCTCCCCGATGGTCCCCCGGTACGGCACCCTGCCGACGATCCCCTCCGGCACCAGCTTGTCCGCTTCCACTTCGTCCCCCTGGTAATACCGATCCTTGCTTCCTTCCTGCATCGCCTCGACGGATCCCATACCCCGGTATGACTTGTAGCTTCTCCCCTGAAAAATTATCTTTTCACCAGGGCTTTCCTCGGTTCCGGCAAATAGTCCGCCGATCATTACCGAGTGCGCCCCGGCGCCGATGGCCTTCGTGAGATCTCCCGAATATTTGACCCCGCCGTCCGCAATAATCGGGATGCCGGTTTTATCGGATACGGGGCGGCATTGTAAAATAGCGCTCAACTGGGGAACGCCGATACCGGCGACAATCCGGGTCGTACAGATGGATCCGGGACCGATGCCGATCTTGATCGCATCCACTCCCGCCTTGACCAGCGCTTCCGCACCTTCGGCCGTGCCGACATTCCCGGCGATCAGGTCGATGTCCGGGAAAAGATTCTTTATTTTTTCCACCGCGAGAAGCACGTTTGCGGAATGCCCGTGGGACGTGTCAATCAGCAGCACGTCCACATCGCATTTGACCAGCGCTTCGGCCCGTGCGACCATATCCTCCCCTACCCCGATCGCGGCGCCGACCCGCAGCCGGCCGAGGCCGTCCTTGCAGGAATAAGGATATTTTTTAATTTTTTCAATATCTTTAATGGTGATCATCCCGGTCAGCCGCCCTTCGGCATTCACCACCAGGAGCTTTTCAATCCGATGCTCATGAAGCAGCTTTTTCGAGTCTTCAAGGCTGATCCCTTCCCGGACCGTGACCAGGTTTTTACTGGTCATTACCTCGCTGACCTTTTTATCCAGCTTGGTTTCGAAACGAAGATCCCGGTTGGTTACGATACCCACGAGTTTGCTGCCATCGGTTACGGGGACGCCGGATATCTGGAACTGCTGCATCAGTTTCAATACATCGCGGATGGGAACGTGCGGCTGCGTGGTGACCGGGTCGATGATCATTCCCGATTCGGATTTTTTGACCAGCCGGACTTCCCGGCATTGCCTCTCGACGCTCATGTTCCTGTGAATAAACCCCATGCCGCCGGCCCTGGCCATGCTTATGGCGGTCCGCCCTTCCGTAACCGTATCCATGGCGGCGCTGAGCAGGGGGATGTTGAGCTCGATATTTTTGGTCAGCCGGGTCGACGTACTCACCGTGCTCGGCACCACATCCGAATAGCCCGGAAGCAGCAGCACATCATCAAAGGAATAGGCTTCTTCAATTCTATCGTTTTTCATCATTTTCCTCCGCAGAAGTATACTCGTTTCGCAAAAAGGCCTCTTGCGAGTGTTGATAATAATACGTGCCTCAAAAAAAAATTTGCATTTGTTTGAAAATGAAAAAATTTTATACTATGGCAGATGAAACAGGGGCAGCGAACCTGCCAGCAGACCTGTTGAATACAGATCATGGAAAATCACTTTTTTAACCGCAACATATATGCGCAGAGGATGCCACGTATGCTCCTTAAAATCAATCCTGAAAACCCCCAGCAGCGCCTTATTGCAAAAGCGGTCGAAATCCTCAAGGACGGCGGCATTATCGCTTATCCCACCGACACGATTTACGGCATCGGCTGCGACATCATGAACAAAAAAGCCATTGAAACCATCTACCGCCTCAAGAACCGGGATCAAAAAACACCCTTTTCCTTTATATGCTCTGATTTGACCAACATCAGCGATTATGCCAAAGTATCCAACTATGCCTATAAAACCATGAAACGGCTTCTTCCGGGACCCTATACATTCATCCTGCCGGGTTCGCGCATGGTGCCAAAAATAATGCTCACCAAGAGAAAAACGGCCGGAATACGGGTACCGGACCACAATATCTGCATAGAATTGGTAAAAAACCTGGGGAACCCGATCATATCGACATCTGCGGCCCTCCCCGGCGGGGAGAACACCAACGATCCGTCCCTGATACATGACTACTTTAAAAATACCATCGACATGGTAATAGACGGCGGCCCTGTACCGGGAGAGCCTTCAAGCGTCATTTCCCTGTACGAAGAAGAGCCGGAAGTCATCCGGAAAGGTCTCGGCGATATCAGCATTTTTGAGTAGAACCGATCTCAAAATTGTCTTTCGGCCCAATATCTTTGTTGGCGTCTTATTTCAAATCCTCAAAATACGCGAGGTTGTCTGCGGTTTGAAACAAGACGCCGCCGCGATCTTGAACCGAAATCCGAATGTTGAGATG
>JAABTJ010000052.1 GCA_011389935.1 Desulfobacteraceae bacterium | reverse complement strand
GGGGTCTAATGTTCATCGCAGCACGATAATTCTTAGGATTGTGCCTACCGTTTTCTTTTTGGTGTCACTTTAGGTATCACAATTCAATAATTGATCATAAATTATTGAATTTACAGTGTTGCTGGTGGAGGCGGCGGGAGTCGAACCCGCGTCCGAAAATATTCCACAATGGCGTCTACATACATGTCCTGAATTTTAGATTTCGCTGTTCAGGGCTCCTTCAGGCGGGATACCTGAACCGCAATCCTGTTTGAATTTCGCCTGAACCGGAACAGGCATCCGGTTATCGGCTATCCTGCTGAATGACGTTCTTACCGGAATCGCAGGAAAAAACCGGAAGAACGGTAGCCGCCTTAAGCAGCTACAGCGTAGTTATAATCGTCTGCTTTTGTGTTTAAGCACCGCCTTTTTAACGAGTCAGCGGACCTCGGTATGCAACCATTGCTTCCATATCCCCGTCGAAGCCGTTTCGCCCCCCTGTTTTGTGGAAAAACATCGTAAAGGCTGTTCAGTGGAAGCCGTGATAATGTATATGTACAATAAGCCGGGGCGGGGGTTTTGTCAAGGGACGGTTTTTTTCAGCCAAAATCCCCTCTACTTGTATTTTTTTATGGCCCGGTCCAATTCGCGCCGGTTCTCCCGCTCCTTTATGGCCTCCCGTTTGTCGTAGAGGCGCTTTCCCCGCGCCAGGGCGATCCCGACCTTGGCCTTGCCCTGCTTGAAATATACCCGGAGCGGAACCAGGGCAAATCCTTTCTCCCTGATTTTCCCGTAAAGGCGTTTCATCTCGGACTTGTGCAGCAGCAGTTTTCGCGGGCGCTCCGGCTCGTGATTGTCATAATAGGCGAAAGGATACGGGCTGATGTTCATCTGGTAAAGGTAAAGTTCACCTTTTTTGTCGAATCTGCCGTAGGCGTCCTTGAGGTTGGCCTTCCCCTGGCGCAGGGATTTGACCTCGGTCCCCTTGAGGACGAGGCCCGCTTCGATCTCCTCGATGATATGGAAATCGTGGCGGGCCTTGCGGTTTACGGTGACGGTTTTGACGTGTTCGGATGTCATGTCTGCTTATGCCGGGTATGTGCGTGATTCCTGTGGCGGCTTTTTGAAAAGCCCATTATGATGCGTAAATATCGCTGTAGAGTATATCCCCGAAGCGGTTTTTGATCAATTCGTGTATTTCGGAGACGGTATTCTTTTTCAGCACATCCACCATCAGCCGGCCGGTATCGGCGACGCTGATCCGCCGGATCATGTTCTTGATTTCCGGGATCGACTGCGGCGCCATGCTCAGCTCCTCAATGCCAAGGCCCAGTATGACGGGCAGGTTGATCGGGTCGGCCGCCATTTCCCCGCAAATGTATGTGGGCTTGTTTTTTTCCCGGGCACTGTCCACGATATGCCTTATCAGGCGGATCACCGCAGGGTGCAGGGGACTGTAAAGATGCGCCACGTGGGGGTTCGCCCGGTCCAGTGCCAGGGTGTACTGAACCAGGTCGTTGGTGCCGATGCTGAAGAAATCGACCATTTCCGCCATTGCATCGGCAAGAATGGCTGCGGAAGGCACTTCAATCATGATGCCGATTTCAATGTCCCTGTTGTATTCGATGCCCTCTTTTTCAAGGGACTCCGCCGCCTTGTCGAGAAGCCTTATGGACTCCGATATTTCTTCGCATCCCGAAATCATCGGCAGCAGCAGCCGAATGGTACCGTGCGCCGCCGCACGCAGGATGGCGCGGAGCTGGGTGGTGAATATGTCGGGCTTGCGGAGGCAAAACCGGATCGCCCGAAGCCCGAGCGCCGGATTGACCTCCTCAGGAGTCGGCATGGAGGGGATTTCCTTGTCCCCGTTGATATCCAGCGTTCGGATGGTTACGGGGTGGGGAGCCATAAGCTCGACCGTTTCCCGGTATTGTTCGAACAATTCCTGTTCTTCCGGAAAATTGGTTCGGGCGATGTAAAGGAATTCGGTCCTGAACAGCCCGATGCCTTCCCCGCCGTTGTCCCTGACCCCGACGATTTCCTCGGGCAGCTCGATGTTCCCCATGACGCGGAAAACAAGGCCGTCCGTGGATTCGGCAGGCAGATCCCCCGTCCGGACGATATCGGCCCGGTGCAGGGCATATCGGCGCCGGAGGTCCGAATAGTCAATAAGCGTCTCTTCGGAGGGGTTGACGATAACGGTCCCCTTGTTACCGTCGACGATGATCACATCGTCGTTTTTAATCACGGAAGTCGCGGTTTCAAGGCCGAGAACCGACGGAATGTCCAGTGCGCGTGCAACGATGCTTGTATGGGAGGCCTTCCCCCCCCTGTCCGTGACAAACCCCATGATGCGGTTGAGCTGGATCTGGCTCGTCTCTGCCGGGGTGAGGTGGGTCGCAACCAGGATAACCCGTTTGTCGATATTTGAAATATTGACGTCGCGGATGCCGGTAAGCTGCCGCATGATCCGGTCCGACACGTGCTCGATATCCGCTGCTCTCGCCCCGAGATACGGATCCGAAATCTGCTTGAACATATTGACCGCCAGGGCCGTTGCCCTTTTCAGCGCCCACTCGGCGTTGACCTGGTCTTTTTTGATGATCTCCATGGTCCGGTCATAGAGCATCTTGTCTTTGTGCAAAAGCAGGTGGGTTTCCAGGATATAGGTGTTTTCCCGTAATTCCTCCGGAATGTCTTCGATTATGGCGGACAATTCGTCCCGGGCATGTTTTACGGCGCTTTTGAAACGGTTGATTTCTGTATTGACCTCGTGCTGGCCGACGAAATATTTTTCAATGACATCCACACCCTCCCTGTCCACCAGGTAGGCCTTCCCGATGCAGATGCCCGGGGAGCCGCTGATGCCGGTTAATGTGAATTCGCCGGATGGGTCGTATTCGTGGTTATTCATCAAAGCCCTTTTCGAAAAGCGAGCGGATTTCTCTGAGTATCTCCGTATCTGATGCGTTTTCAGCCTCTATGGTAACACGGTCGCCGTCCGTGCACGCCAGGGAAAGGATGTCGATGATGCTGGATGCATCAACGGTTTCGCTCTTCACGGTCAGCCATATGCCGGAATTGGCTTTCATTGCCAGCTTTGCGATCATGGCTGCGGGTCTGGCATGGAGCCCCAGAGAGTGGCGCACGATTGCGTCGATTTTCAGTTCTTCAGTCAAGATGTCAATATTATTATATATTAATACCATTAAAATTCTTTATATTACCACGCTACAGCGCACAGTGTCAATCAAATCATTGCAAATCATTGCATTGATGGGACCTGCCGTCGTCTTTTGCCCCATTGGAAGCAATGCTTCGCATGGACATTTTTTGCGGGCTCTGATATGTAGGAATCGTGTTCCCGAAAACGAGGGACATTGATCAGCCCGGCGAAGCCGCAACTTTCAATCTCCCTGCCGGGTTTACGGAACCACCGCGAATCGGAGAAAAACATGTTTGCCGAAAAAGTGATCCTCATTACCGGCGGATCTTCCGGGCTCGGCAAGGCCCTTGCCCGGCGGCTGCTTGCGCAAAAAGCCCGCCTTGTGCTGCTTGCCCGTGATTCCGGAAAATTGGCCGACGCAAGGCAGGAGTTAATCGGCAACGGACCGCCCGGGGCGGAAATCGACACCTTTCCCTGCAACGTTGCAGACAGACGCGCCGTGGAAAAGGTGTTTTCGGACGTGGCGGACAAGGCAGGGCCGCCGGACGTGCTGATCAATTCCGCGGGGATTCTCCGGGAAGGATATTTTGAGTGCCAGACGGCCGATACTTTTCGCGAGGTGATGGATATCAATTTTTTCGGCACGCTTTACTGCATCCAGGCGGTTTTGCCCTATTTCAAGGAGAAAGGGGGCGGTAAAATCGTCAATATCTGCTCCGTGGCCGGTTTGACGGGCGTTTTCGGATATACCGCCTACTGTGCTTCAAAACATGCGGTCCGGGGCCTGACCGGTTCGCTTCGGGCCGAGCTCAAGCATCAGAACGTCTCCATTCATATCGTCTACCCGGCGGAATTCGAGTCCCCCATGGTGGACGAACTCAACGCCTGCCGCACCGAAGAAAACAGGAAAGTGGCCGGCACCATACCGATTCTCACTGCCGACGCTGTGGCCGATGAGATCATCAGCGGCCTTTTGAAAAACCGATACGAGATCACCCCGGGAGTCGCCACGCGCATCCTCACCGGATTTGAAAGGGTCTTTCCGGCATTCGGCCGCGTGGTTTCGGATTTGCAGGTTCGCAGGATCTACAAAGGCCCTGATCATAAAAAACAGCAGGCGGATTGACATCTGCTTGGCAAGCCAAGTCTCGACCATTGCAAAAGAAAGGGTCCCGGATGAAGCAATCAACGCGGATCATGCTTGGCAAGCACGGCTGGCGGGTAGACCGTTTTGTCCATAACTATCTGTATTTTCTGTTTTATTACCCCTATGTCAGGGGATTGGGCCTGTTTGTAAGATCCCTGAAATACCTGACCTGGTGCAGGCCCCTGGTGCCGGCAGGGAAAATGGTTTTTAACCGGTACCACTCCAAGGTCCTTTCCTATGAAGATACCCGCAAGATTTTTGCGCTGAATGAGGATGTTCACATTGATTCGGTCGGCAACAAGCGGATCATTCCGTATGCATACGCCACCCGGATCATTTTCCAGGAGCCCGAATTTATCGCGGTCATGGACTGCCCCTGTAAAAAAGCCACGGGAGCCGCACCGGAGGACCTCAATTCCTGTATTGCCGTGGGCAGAGGCGTGGCCTCTTTCTGGCTGGAGCATTGCGGAAAGTACAATCCCCGAAAAGTCTCCCAGGAGGAAGCCCTCGCCATTATCGACCGGTTTCGCAAAACCGGGCACATCACCCAGGCGTTTTTAAAGGTGGCAACGGGGGGCAGCACCGGCGTGATATGCAACTGCCACCCGGACTCCTGTGTGAGCCTCCAGGCGACGCGCCTGGCTTGCGGAATCGACAAGTCCCTGTCCATGACCGCCGCGTCCGGCTATTCGGTCCGGTATGACGAAGATCGGTGCGGCCGCTGCCGCAAATGCGAGCAGACATGCCCGTTTGGGGCAATCGTGTTTGTCGATGGTCAGAGATCGTATGAGCCCGGCAAATGCCTTGGTTGTGAATTATGCGTGCAGCAATGCCCCCAGGACGCGATATCCCTGTATGCAGACCCGGAAAAGGTCCTTCCCCTGGACCTGGACATGATCCGCAGCCGGTCGCATCCCCCCCACACCCCGCGATGAAAACCAGCCCCTGTCCCGTTTCACTTCAAATCGTCACATTTTCTCACAGCCCACAAATCGTATTTTGTAACAAAAAGAGCCTTTCTTCATCTGCCTGCCAATTCTTTTCAAAATAAATACCTGTAAAATCAATTTGTTAAAAAAACACAATGCATAAAGCGGGAATGGTATGCAACCTGCACTTACCAAACCATATTTGTGCGCAAGCAATTTATCTGTTTCAAAATCCGTCAGAAGAATAGCGATTCAATAACAATTGTCATTTTGGAGGTGTCATGAGAACCTGTGTCAAGGTTGCCGGTCTGATTTTTGTTGTCTTATTGACGTTCACCAGTTCCGCATCCGCCGGGAATATCTTCGGGCCGGAAACCTACTATCGTACAACGGCCCGCCCTGATGTTTATACGGATTATTTTGATGCAGCACCTGGAGGGGCGGTTTTACGCGTTTCCAGCGGCAAGGAGGACGGCGGATACCGGGTAACAAGCGCTTTGATATATCTTAATGGGCAGCTCCTTGCACAACCCGGAGATTTCGAGGAGGAAAAATACATTATTCTTGAAGAAACCGTGGCATTGGCTGCGGAAAATGAAATCCGGGTTGAAATGAGGGGAGCACCGGGGTCTTTTCTGACCATTGACATTTTCCGAAAGGAGATTTCGGTGCATATCGATTGTACCCCGGACAGCATTGATGACGGCCAGGAGGCCCTGTTGAGCTGGACATCGAACCATGCAGAGAGCGTGCATATCGATAACGGAATCGGGTATGTCGACGAAACCGGCTCCATATACGTGTCTCCGGAAACAACCACAACGTATGTTATCACTGCCGCCGGCACCGAAGGCACGGCCACCGACAGTGTCACCCTGACGGTCACATCGATTCCGCTTCAGATATCCATTACTTCGCCCCGGGATGACGATACGATACACGAACCTGCGGCAATGGTGCAGGGCACCATTGCCAGCGCGTCCGGAAACGAGGTGGGGGTCGTCGTGGATGGCATCACCGCCCTGGTGGACGGGGACCGGTTTGCGGCCAACCATATTCCCCTGGAGACGGGTGAAAATGTTATCACGGCCATGGCCACGGACAGCGAAGGAAATACGGCGGAGACGTCGGTGTCAATTAATGCCGTAACCGATGAAAACAGCATCGGCATCTCCGTGAACCCGGAAATCGGGGTGTCCCCCTTTGAGACGATCCTTACGGTGGACGGCTCTTTCCACGTTATCGACCCCTATGTCTGGGGAACGGGCCCCGGCAGCGTGGTTATTTCCGAGGGGGAGGAGGATAACCGGTTCAATGTCCGCCTGACCAGTCCGGGCATATATTTGATTATGGCGGAAGCAGTGGATGATCAGGGGAATGTCCACACCGGCAGGGTCTCGGTCCAGGTTTTGAGTGAAGCGGAACTTGATGCAATGCTGCAGCCCAAGTGGAATGAGATGAAGTCCGCTTTGACGGAAGGGGATGTCGACGAAGCAGTCAAATTTTTTTCAGGCGCTTCCCGGTCCATGTATCATCAGAGATTTTCCGCGCTGTCATCCGTCCTTGATCAGGTGGCAGGGGATATGGGGCCGATCTCTTTTGTGGAGGCCACCGGGGACCGGGCGGTTTATGACCTGACAACGGTTCGGGACGGGAAAATCTATTCTTATCAACTGGTGTTCATACGCGAAGAGGACGGGATATGGCGTATCTACAATTTTTGAGCAGCCGCACCGTCGTGCGCTCCTGCGCAATTTTGTTCACGGCGTGTTTTCTTACCGGTTCTATTTTTGCGCCCGAATGCGCTGCATGGATTTTTTTTCATAAGCCTGCATACGAGGGCAGGGTGATGGATGCAGAATCGGGAGAACCTGTTGAAGGGGTTGCGGTGGTGGCGGTATATTGGAAATATGAAATTATTGGCGGACCTGCTGGCCCAGACTCAAGGGCAATAAACTGGAGGGAAACTTTGACGGATGAGAACGGGCTTTTCCGAATTCCTTCATATACCACCCTTGTAGCCCCCAATGCCAAGGCAGGTGAAACCCGGTTTATTTTTTATAAGCCGGGATATTGGAGCAGCCCGGTCTGGTCCGGGAGAGATTTTTTGTGGATTCTCGGGCCTGATACCTTTTTTACGGAAGAAATCGGTAAAAAAGAAGAAAAAGAATTTGGCATTAAAAAGGAAGTAGAAACTATTACCTATGGTGTAATTAATCTCAAACCCGCAGATACTTGGGATGAGCGGCGGCGGTCGAGCAGGATCTCAACCCCGATAGGCGCAAAACAAGAAGATTTGCCTATTATTAATAACTATATAAAAAATGAAAGCGAATGGTTGCGGCAAAACAGAGGATGGAGGAGAAATGAGAAATAATAGAATAGTTTTTCTTGTATTGTTATTCTGCACTTTTTGTGTCCAGAACCTTTTCGCCCTTGAAACAAAAACTCATAATGAAATCAATAAATTTATCGGGACCAATAAAATTAACGGGTTTAACTTAGATGACTATTTGATATTTGAATTGGATTCTTCCGATGGCGTTGATGAAGCATTAATTTGGTATGAAACAAAAAAAGTATTTGAATGGCTGGGGAAAGGGGGGGTGCGGGAAGACCTCCCCATTTGGTATATGCCGTATCTTCGATCCGTGAACCATTTTCACGATCCGCTTGCGCCGGACATTGAAAACGCGGGGTTTTCCGGTTTCCTCGGGGGCTGGCTCTTACAAGGGCAATCTTCGATTCTATGGGCCCAGATGCCGTCTGGTCAGCAAAGTCCGGGGGGCTATTATTCCTGGGAAGATCTCCGAAATTACTACCATGCCGCACTCACAGCAACAGATGCCGGGGATCGGGATAAATATTTCGCGGCAACCTTCAGGGGCCTCGGCCAGTTGATGCATCTGGTCCAGGACCTCTCGGTTCCGGAGCATACAAGGGATGCTGCTCACATCCTTCCCGCATATGAGAGCTGG
>JAABTJ010000051.1 GCA_011389935.1 Desulfobacteraceae bacterium | reverse complement strand
CGGAAAGGGGGCTGCTGGGGGACCAGTTCAAGGAGTTGGCCCGGGGAAATGATCATATCAGCCGCCATACATGCCTCCGTTCACATGAATTACAGACCCGGTGATATAGGTCCCCTTTGTGGCGAGAAATCCCACCACCTCGGCAACCTCTTCGGCCCGTCCGATCCGCCCCAGGGGAATGTTTTCGGAAATTTTCTTTTTGACCTCTTCGGGCAGCTTTCCGGTCATGTTGGTTTCGATAAACCCCGGCGCCACCGAGTTTACCAGGATATTGCGGCCGGACAGCTCCTTTGAAAGGGACTTGGTCATGGCATCCATGGCGGCTTTTTCCATGGTGTACGGGACCTGCCCCGCGTTTCCGGTGTGCCCGACGACGCTTGAAATATTGATGATCCTGCCTTGCGACCGGCGCAGCATGAAAAGCCGCAGTATTCGTTTGGTCAGAAACCATGCGCCCCTAAGCGCTGCCCGCTGGGCATCGAAATCTCCGATCTTCATTGCCGCAATGGGTCCGTTGATGCTGTCCCCGGCATTGTTGACCAGGACGTCCACCCGGTTGGATATATTTTTGATCTGCTGGACCATGTTTTCCACCTGGTCCGTATCGGAAAGGTCGGCCGCAAGGAGAAACCCCTTCCCGCCTATGGCGGACAAGACCTTTTCCGCGGCCGCCTGGCTGCTTCGGTAGTGGATGCCGATGCAAAAACCGGATTCTGCCAGTTGTCTGCAGCATGCGGCCCCAATGCCGCCTGCGCCGCCGGTGACAATGGCCACGGGGAGGTCCGGGTTTGTTTTATCGCCCTTGCTGCTGTCTGTTTTGTCGTTCATGATATCGTCTTTGCTGGTATTTTATTTCCCGCTTGCGCCGCCAAGGGCGTTTGCAGATTTTTTGGGATAATCCCGGTACGTGATGTTTTTGAATACACCCGCACGGGCCCGTTTCATCGTGGCGATGCTTTCGTCGTCGATAAACACTTCGGCATCGCCAATGACCATGCTTGCCCCTGAATTCTTCATGCCCTGGAAGCGTACGATGTCAATTTCATATCGGGCCACCCGGTTGTGGGGGCGTATCTGGCCGTTGAATGCCACCTGGTCGCACCCGAGCGCTCGTCCGGCGCCCAGTGCGCCCCGCCACACGCAGTAAAAACCGATCAACTGCCACACGGCGTCCACGCAGAGGCATCCAGGCTGCACCGGGTCGCCTAAAAAGTGGCACTGGAAATACCACGCATCGAGCCGGATATCCTGCTCCGCGATGATTTTTCCCCGGCTGCCGTTTTTCTCAAGAGACACGATCCGGTCGATCATCAGAAAAGGGGGTGCCGGAAGCCTGGCATCAAAGTCCGCCGGGGGGTCCTCGATCATGTTCCCGTAGGCAAACGCCAGCAGGCTTTCAAAGTCAAAGTTGTCCTGTTCCAGGAATTGTGAGTATTTCATGGATATACTATCTGTTGATTTTTTGGGGATTGGATAGCACCCATCTCAACATTCGGATTTTGAGATGGGTGCTACGCGATTCGTTCTCCGCCGTCTGCGCAGATCAGGGCGCCGTTGATCCATGCGGCCTCGTCCAGGCAGAGCAGGAAAATGACATCGGCCACGTCTTTTGGTGTGGTCAGGCGGCCGAACGGATTTCGAAGGGCCGCCTGGGCCTTGATCCGGTCGCTTCCGGGGATGGCCTGCAGCGCGGCGGTGTCGGTAACGCCTGCCTGGATCACATTGGAGCGGATGCCGTAGGGGGCAAATTCAACGGCCATGGACCGGGAAACCGATTCCAATACCGCCTTGGCGGCCGAAACCGCCGCATATCCGCGCCATGCAATGGTATTTCCTTCCGAGGTGAGGCTCAGCACCCTTGCGTCATCGGCAAACAGAGAGCGGTTGAATATGTCGGTGGTCCACTCGACAATATTGTGCCCCATGGCGTGGACGGTTCTTGAAAAATCACTTTCATCCAAAAATTGCCGGTCGTTGTAGGCAGGCGGGTCCATAAGGGGATAGAGCCGGTACTCATCGTTTTCAAAGGCTTCCTCTATGATGCGGGAGAACGCTTCGGGGGGCATGTTTAGCTGGTTTGCGAGTTTTTCGCGTGCCTTTTGCTGCGCACCGCTATTTTTAAAAGGTGCGAGCAGTTTCAAGTTGCCGAAAGCGACCGAATGGAGGAGAAGCCGGACTTTCCCTTTCTCCCCGATCTCTGCTGCAAGGGAATCGAGCACCCTGGTCCTGCCGTCGGCAGAAAGCCCGTCGAGGTTGAAGGTCATCACCCGGACGCCCTTGGCTTTGAGATCTTCAAAAGCGGGTTCAATGGCGTGCATGGCCCCCCTGCGGTCCCGGTGGACGATGCACAGGTTCATGCCGTGGGCGGCGAGTTTCTGCGCGGCTGCAAGACCGAAACCGCTGGACCCGCCAATAATGATCGACCATAGATCAGGCGCAAATCGCATGGGTTATTCTCCTGTTGCAAATGCACGTTTTGCCGACGAAAACGAAGTGATCGACCGGCAGGGAATGTCGATGCTTGCGAAAAAATTTCTCAGCGGCCGGTTGGGGCCGATCTCGTAAATGATCCTGGCTTTTTCCGTCAAGGCCGTCATGTTGTCCCGCCATTTTACCGCACCACTGACCTGGGCCACAAGGTTTTCTATGATTTTTGCCGTATTTCCTGAATGAAAGGTGCCCAGGTAATTGGAGGTTACCCGGGTTGCATTGCCGGCGTTGAGTTTCGCGGAAACAGCATGCAGGACCTCCCGGAAGGTATCTTTCATGGTGAGCATGAAGCGGCTGTGAAAAGGCGCGCTGACGTGTAAGGGGACAAAACGGAATGTATCTGCGGTATTTTCAGGACCGAAAGCGAGCATCAGCCGTTTTTCCGCTGTTTCGATGCTTTGTGCCCCACCGGATATGACCACCTGGCTTGTGGAGTTGATATTGGCCACGTCAATGTCGAGATCGGCAAGGCTCCTGCGGATTTTTTCCATATCCAGGTTGTCGCCGATGACGGCCGCCATCGACCCGGTGCCCGGGGGGGTTGCCTGCTGCATGAGGCGTCCGCGCGTCTGGACCGCTTGCAATGCTTCGCCAAAAGGGATGGCTTCCGCTGCCACAAGCCCCGTGTATTCGCCCAGGCTGTGTCCGCCGAAATACGTCGGCGAAAATCCGTACATTTCCTGAAGCCCTCTGAACATTGCGATTTCAGTAGCAAGGATGCAGGGCTGGGCGTATTCGGTCAGGTGCAGCCGCTCGTCTTGCCCGAAGCAAAGTGCGCCCACGTCCCACCCCAGAACATCGGATGCTTCCTGGTAGGTTTTTCTGCTGATGTCTATATGGTCGTAGAAATCTTTTCCCATGCCCGGCCGCTGGGAACCCTGCCCGGGAAAAACAGCCGCAACGGCCTCTTTTTTCGTATTTGTATTCATATTCCTACTCCTTTGGCAACCTCTTGCATTGATATACATGCTGTTGTGAAGCTTTTTACTGTTAAGGGGACACGGCACGCCGTGCCCGTACAGGGTGCCAGGCGCTGTCATGAATATCGTTCTGCCTGTAACATAATGCATGGTGCATGATATACAATACCATTTTAAAAAGTATATTATATCAATACCCGATGTATTGCCTGAAACGACTTCCACAAATTCATCCGTCCCCCTTGTTCCCCAATTCTTATCAAAATCCGTGCCAGTTGTTGAATAAACGTATAACCATTTGATATAAAACGATTAAAAAATCGGGCTCGGTTCAAACCGGCGAATCCGGCTTGCAGGTGTCCGGCAAAAAATGTACATTGGCTGTGCATGGGATGATGGATTGGATTCGATACGCATTGTTCAGGAGGGGGAAGATGAGCCAGACCGGCCGGTTGATCGACACGTTGAAAAAATGCCTCCGGGCCAGGGGGGTTACCTACCGGGATGTCGCAGGCGCGCTGAACCTGAGTGAGGCAAGCATAAAGCGGGTCTTTTCCGAAAAGACCCTTTCACTGCAGCGTCTTGAGGAAATATGCGCCATGCTGGATCTCACGATTTATGATCTTGCAAAGCTCGGCATGGATGCCCAGGACGGCCCGGGCGAGCTTACCCTGGAACAGGAGAGGAGACTGTCGGAAAACCCGGGGCTGCTGGTATTTTTTTACCTTTTAGTAAGCGGGCGGAATCCGGACAGTATCATTGCCGATTACCGGATATCCCGGGAAGAGTCGCTCCAGTTTCTCTTCGAACTCGACCGGTTGAAATTGATCGAGCTTCATCCGGAAAACCGGGTCCGGCTGCTGGCCCCCCGAAATATTGCATGGCGCAAAAACGGCCCCATCGAGAAAACGTATAAAAAACAGATCAAGGATGAACTGCTCAACGGGTCATTCGACCGGCCGGGTGAACACCTGCGCTTTGAAACCGGCAAGTTGTCGGATGACTCCCGTTCCGTGATGCTGAAAAAAATCGACCGCCTATTTAAAGCGTATCATGAACTCACAGCGCTCGACAAGACGCTCCCCCCGGATCAGATCGAAAATACGGGTCTTATTGTGGCTTTCCGCCCCTGGGTGTTCTCCCTGATCGATGCCTTCAAGCGGTAGGTAGACGCGATGTCAAAACCCCTTCAACGACAATGCTTTCTGCGTTAAAGGCCTTTTACATGCCTTGCGGAAAAAGGGGGCTCAACGGCGCTTGAGAAGGTTCTTTACCGTGCTGATCTCCACGTAGGAGGCCCCGTAATCCGACCCGAAATTTCCGGCCAGAACCGTTACGAGGCAATCCTCGGTGAAGCGCTGTTCCTCCAGCAGACGGGTCAGCGCGCTTTGCAGAAACATGTGGGTGGTCAGATCCGATACCATGTAGTTCGCATGTACCCCGTAAGACAGCGCCAGTTCGCGAACGACGCGTTTATCGTAGCACTGGGCGTAGATGGGGCTTTCCCCCCGGTATGCGGCCAGGCTTAAAATGGTCCTTCCGGAAATGGTGTCCGCGATCAACGCCTTTGTGTTGAGGCGGATGGAGGCTTTTACCGCCGCCTTGGCAAGGTAGCTGGTGACAGTATTGTGGATGTCGTATTCCGTATCGATGAAAGTGTTGCCGCTGGATTCCACCTCCGATGCGATTTTGGCCATCATTTTTACGGATTCAAGGGGGTATATCCCGTTGGCCGTCTCGCCGGAGAGCATGACGGCATCCGTTCCGTCCAGGCAGGCGTTGGCGACATCGGACACTTCCGCCCTCGTCGGCCGCGGAGACGACACCATGGACTGCAGCATCTGGGTGGCGATGATCACCGGCTTTCTCCGGGCAATGCATTTTCTGACCAGCCGCTTCTGGATCAGGGGGATTTTCTCCGCCGGTATTTCGATGGCCAAATCACCGCGGGCGATCATCGCACCGTATGCATGGTCCAGGATTTCATCGATGTTTTCAACGCCGTCCTGGTTTTCTATTTTTGCAACAATCTTGATCGGGCTCTTCTTTCTGGCCAGGATTTCTTTGATGGCCAAAACGTCTTCTTTTCTGCGGACAAAGGAATGGGCGATGAAGTCGACGCCATGGTCTGCAGCGAACGCGATAAAATCCTTGTCCTTTTCGCTCAGGGAGGGGAGGTGCCGGATATTGACCGACGGGACGTTGATGCTTTTTTTCCCCATGATAACCCCGTCGTTCATGACCATGCACTGCAGTTCGTTTTCGAATTTCTTCTGCACCTGCAATTCGATATGCCCGTCATCGATAAGAATCCGGTCGTTTACGGAGAGATCTTCGGTGAACCGGTCGTAGCTGACCGGCACGCATTTCGAAGAGCGGGCGATATCGCAGCTCCCCGTTACACTCACCACGTCCCCGGTTTTTACATGCAACGGATCCATGCCCCCCATGGTGCGGATTTCCGGCCCCTTGGTGTCGATCATGATGCCGATCCGCTCGGAGACGGCCCGCACATTTTCAATGACCGGCAGGGCATCCTCGAGCGACTGGTGCGCCGTGTTCAAACGCACCATGTTCATTCCGGCCGCATACATCTCCTTGAGCAGCGAAACGGAGCATGCCTTGCTGGAGATGGTTGCAATGATCTTGGTTTTTTTCATTGGCTGCATATTCTTTTCGTGTTTATCATTCATTTTTTCTTTGCGCGGAAATTTTGCAGCGCAAGGCGCAGTAATTTTTGACACCTTGGGATTATGCCGGTATAGTTTTTATTGCATAAAACAAAACCATCATAAAGGAGAAAACCAATGCCGGAAAAAAAAATCAAGCAGGTTTGCGAATGCGAAAAATGCGGCAACGAATCGGAAATGCTGATTACCTGCCATATTGAATACGAAGATGAAACTCCCCCTTCAGCGCCGGAAGCCGGTGAAAAAAAGAAGGTAAAGGGGCACGGCGTGTGCAGCACCTGTGGCAATGAAGCGGATATGTGGATCGACCTGTAGCCGTTTGCGCACTTCTTTTGATTGTTTTCTTTTTTTTATTTATCTGGTTCGGGAGGCTGTTCATGCGTGATTGCTGTCGGGTGTCATGGCGGAAATGGATCCATCTCACGGTTGCGGTAATTGTCCTGGCGATCCCCTGCTTCGCCAGCGGGGCAACAAACGGCGAAGATGCCGCCGGGGCTGAAAAGACGGTTGCCGTGTTGCCCTTTGATGTGCACGGCAGCGATCAGTACGGGTATTTGAAAAAGGCCCTTCCGGAAATGTTTGCCTCCAGGGTTTCCCGGTCCCGGGGCTACCGCCTGATCAATCCTTCCCGGATCCATGAGATGGATATCGATCCCGCCGGGCTGGCCCCGGCCGGGGCTGCGGCCATAGGGCGTCAGGTCAACGCGGATGTCGTGCTCTACGGTTCCCTGACCGTGCTTTTGGAGAGTTGGAGCCTGGACGCCTCCCTTGTAGAGGTGTCCGGTGAAAGCATGCTGGGTTCTTTTTCCCAATCCGGTCCGGACATCCAGGCGTTGATCCCGGGTATTGATGCCATGGCCAGCGATATGGTCGGCACCCTTGGGGGGGGATCGGAACCGGAAAACGCAATGGACGAGGCCGAAAAGCCGGAAGAGGAAGGTCCGCAGCCTCCGATTGCGGGCTTTGAAGCGGCCGAGCCCCTCCGAAGGGATCTCCCCGATACCTGGTCCGGCCCTGAAATGAAGCGCAATATCACCGGGCTGGCCGCCGGCGACGTCACCGGCGACGGCTTGATCGAGACGGTCCTGGTGGATGAGGACGCGGTAACTATCTACCGGGTGGAAGAAGGGGGCTTCAGGCTGCTCGAAACTATTGACGCCCCGGCCAACACGGCCTGCATGGCCGTGGATGTGGCCGATATCAACGGCAGCGGCAGGGCGGAGATTTTTGTCACCGCCAAAAACAACCGTGATAACCTGCTGCGCTCCTTTGTGCTGGAATACCGGGACGGCGCGTATCAAAGAATCCTTGAAAATGCCCCCTGGTTTTACAGGACGGCCGATGATCCCGGAACCGGCATGTTTCTTTTGGGGCAGCGCCACCAGCTTGAGGCGAACCCGTTTCAGGAAGAAATCGTTCGATTGGCACCTGTTGACGGCGACTACAAGCCGGCAGGGGCCTTCATAGGCAAAGGCCGGGAAATCAATCTCCTGGGTCTGGCTACCGGCCGTATTGCCGGAAAACCGGACAGTATGGCTGTGACGGTTGCTTTCGACAGACAGGACCGGCTGCGGGTGATGGCCCCGGACGGGGATATGGTGTGGGCTTCCAGCCGTCAATACGGCGGCAGCACCCAGTTTCTGGAGGGTCCGCGGGAAGGAAGAGGGGACATAAATGAACTATATTATCTTTCCGGGAGAATCCTTGTCTACGATGCACCGGACGGATCGGGGGGTGTAATCACCTTCCGGAATAAAGGTTTGTCACCCGTAAGCCTGGGGCGTACGAGAACCTATACGGAAGGCGAGGTGATCAGCCTGACCTGGCAGGATGGAGGTCTTCGCGAGCAGTGGAAGACCCGGGCGTATGAAGGGCATATCCGGGATCTGTGTATCGCCGACCTGAGCAATGACGGGCATATGGCGCTGGCGGTGCTCTGGATCCAAAGCGAGGGTCAGATGCTGTTTTCCCGGCCCAAGAGCCGGGTGCTGATATTCCCCCTGCGGAACTGATTGCGCGTAGAACCTTTCTCAAAATTGTAAATATGCATCGCCGTGCTCTTACAGCCGCGCGCTCTCGTAAGTTTTTACGGGTAGCGCTTTGTGCCACCGATTCATGCAGCAGGATTTGGCTGCCGGCGGTCTGCTGGGGATATCTGTTGTGAACGCTGC
>JAABTJ010000050.1 GCA_011389935.1 Desulfobacteraceae bacterium | reverse complement strand
TAGAACCCATCTCAACATTCGGATTTCGGTTCAAGATCGCGGCGGCGTCTTGTTTCAAACCGCAGACATACTCGCGTATTTCGAGGATTTGAAATGAGACGCCAACAAAGATATTGGGCCGAAAGACAATGTTGAGATAGGTTCTAACGATTTTCACCAAGAAGCCCATGGTTCAGACATATCCGAAGGGATCCGGCTCATCATTCCAGGGAACCACGCGAACGGGCAGCGACGCTTTTGCCGCCTCGGCTTCGATACGGGCGGTAAGCACGGGCACAATCAGGCGTTCGGAGGTAAAATGCCCGATATCGATCAGGCCGCGATTGTTCGCAACAACATCCAAGGCAACATGATGGTTCAGGTCTCCGCTGATATAGACCTGTGCATCCGAGGCGAGAAAGTCGCCGATCATCCCGGTTCCGCCGCCCGAGCAGACGGCCGCTTTTTTCACTGCAAGGCCTTCTGGTCCGGCAATCTTTACCACTTTCAAAGAGAGCGCCCGCTTGACAGCGCCTGCAACCTCCAAAAGGGTACGCGTTTCCGGAAATTCACCGATCCGGCCAAGCCCTTCACCGGATTCTTCCCGGTAAAGCGGGTATATATCGTAGGCGACGGTTTCATAGCTGTGGCTTGCCTTGATGCGGCCGATCACGTCATCGATGTCCTCAGGGTTTACGGGGATTTCAATGCGGGTTTCATCTGTCCGCGTCAGACGGCCGAAAGTTCCTGCAGCCGGCCGGCTGTCGTTGCCCGGAAAAAACTGCCCCACACCGTTACTGTAAAATGCACACTGACTATAGCTCCCGATTTTCCCGGCCGAAGTCTTCCATACGGCATCGAATATGCGATCCATATCACCAGGGGGCGCAAACACGACCAGTTTATACCGCTGCACTTCCGGATCCGCCGACAGGGAGCCGATGACATTCAGCCCGATTTTTCCCGCAAGAACGTCGTTTATCCCCCCCACTGCTGCATCGAGATTCGTATGGGCGCAAAATACCGCGATACGATTTTTTGCGGCAAGATCGATGACGCGGCCGACAGGGGTTTGGGTATGGATGTGCGTTACAGGCTTGAAAATCAGCGGATGGTGCGTCACAAGCATATCGGCGTTCGCCGATATCGCTGCTTCCATCGCATTTGCAGTGGGATCAAGGGCAACAAAAACCGTTGAAACGGGCCAATCCGGATCCCCGTAGTGAAGACCGACGTTGTCCCAGTTTTCCGCCAGCCGCCGCGGTGCCATTTGATCCATGATGCGCATTATGTCGGCGACTGTAGGCAATTTACCCCCGATTTATTGAATGCATCGGCATCGATACAGCAACAGGACAAAACAGGCGTGGGCAAACTCGACCACGCCTGTTTGTTTTGGCTTTTTTATTTGATGGAATTGCTGCATGCCGATATTGTTTTTTTGGTTTACTTCCGGGTTCGCGCCTGCTGCCGTATGGTGGGCCCACCAGGATTCGAACCTGGGACCGACCGGTTATGAGCCGGTGGCTCTTCCAGCTGAGCTATGGGCCCTTTTAAATAAAGGCGGATCTTTCGGCAACTCTCTTGGAAAAAAGACTTCCCGGCAAACTGTAAGATAGCTTCCTAACGGCTTGCCGCCGGTTTGTCAAGGGGAATGTGGACCCCCGCAATTTCATGAATCGATAAAATGCTTCAGCTTGCGGCTTCGCGTAGGATGTCGCAACTTCCGAAGCGCTTTGGCCTCTATCTGGCGAATACGCTCACGGGTCACATCAAAATCATTGCCGACTTCCTCCAGGGTATGGTCCGACTTCTCCCCGATGCCGAAGCGCATGCGCAGCACTTTTTCCTCGCGCGGCGTAAGGGTGGTCAGCACCTTGCGGGTCTGTTCCGAAAGGTTCAGATTGACCGCCGCATCGGAAGGCGACATGAATGTCTTGTCTTCTATGAAATCCCCCAAATGGCTGTCATCCTCCTCGCCGATGGGGGTTTCCAGGGATATGGGCTCGCGTGCAATGCGAAGCACCTTTCGGACCTTTTCAATGGGCACTTCCATCTTTTCAGCGATCTCCTCGGGAGAGGGCTCTCGTCCCATCTCCTGGACAAGATAGCGCGAGGTGCGGATCAGCTTGTTGATGGTTTCAATCATATGAACCGGAATCCGTATGGTCCGCGCCTGGTCGGCAATCGCCCTTGTTATGGCCTGGCGTATCCACCACGTGGCATAGGTGGAGAACTTGTACCCGCGCCGGTATTCAAACTTGTCAACGGCCTTCATCAGCCCGATGTTGCCTTCCTGGATCAAATCCAGAAACTGCAGGCCCCGGTTGGTATATTTTTTTGCAATGCTGACCACAAGGCGGAGATTGGCCTGAACCAGTTCCCCTTTGGCGTCCTTTGCTTTCTGGTGCCCCTCTTCAACCCGCGCCATAATGCGCTTCAGTCCGCGCGCCGATGATTTTATCTCGCGTTCTCGAAGCTCCATCTGCGTATGGATCTTGACCAGGTCTTCGTATATGTTATTCACCTCTTCAGGGTCCTGGGAAATGCACGTACATGCCCATGCAACAAAGCCTTCCCCGTTCCCGACCATGATACGCTCCCGGACCTCGGTAATCGGCACCTCAAACACGCCGGCGCACTCGCAGAAAACCTTTGTGGTCGTATCGAACCACTCCACCTGTTCGGAGATCTTTCTTTCAATCTCCTCGATCACGTCGCTTTCCAGGCGCCAGTCCTTGAATAGTTCAAAGATTTTCCTGTTCCGCCTCCGGATGGAGCGCTTGACCCGGCGCTGTTCGTCCGCAGGCATATCCTCGGCAAAAAGGCGCTCCCGCAGTTGATGATTTTCCGCGTCAATGGCCTTGATCTGGTCGATGGTTTCGATGAATTTTTCTATCTGCAGCGATTCGTCAACAATGGTGTCCCCTTCGTCGATATCGCGAAGCACATGCTTGGGCCGCAGCGTTCCTGCGGCAATCTGCTCCCCCAGGTTGACGATGCTGTCCACGCCGAGAGTGGATTCGAGCATCGCCTTTAGCACTTCCTGCTCGCCGAACTCGATCTTTTTGGCGATTTCCACCTCGCCTTCCCGGGACAAAAGGGTAACCATCCCCATTTCCCGCAGATACATCTTGACCGGGTCATTGACGGATCGAAACGCATTCGTTTCCTCGACTTCAGCAGGTTCCACCACCGAATCACTTCCATTTTTCTTGGATTCGGATGAGAATTTGTGCTTTTTCTTTTCCACCACCTCAATATCGAGATCGTCAAACCACATGAGGGTTTCATCGATCTGCTCCGGAGACATCATTTCTTCGGGCAGCACCTCGCTTATCTGGTCGTAGGTAAGATATCCCTGCGCCTTTCCCTTGGTAATCAATTCGTTGAATTTGTCTTTTTCAGCGGCTTGTTTATCCCCTTGTTTTGCGGATCGTTTCGCCATATAAAAAGCCTCCTATAGGATTTATGTAACAGAATAAGCATCGCTTGGCATATTGTCACTGCCGCTTTGCCATCCGGTTTTGTTTTTCATTCAAAAGCTGCATGACAAGATCCTGGTCGCCGTTTTTTTCCGCCGCCCGGATGCGATCCAGCAGATCGTTTTTCCGGCGCCCCTTGGTGTTGAAGAACTGGGACAGCAGCATCTGGCAGCTCTGCTCCCCCCACGGGGCATCCTCAATGCAAATGGAGGCAACCAACTTCTCCTGGCTTTCATCTTCCAGGCGGTTAATGAATTCCGCAATGGTAGCAGATTCGTGGGGATATATACCAAGTATGCGCTCACCGATGCTTTTCAGTTTCTTGTCTTCAAAATATTCGAGCACCCCCTGTTTCCTGATCTCGCCTAAAATGTCCGGATATTGCAGCATCATGGCGATAACCCGGGCTTCGAAACGATCAACAGTCGGGGTGCCGGGAACGGATGGTTTTTCCACGGCTTTTGGTTTCTCCTGTGCCCCGGCGATTTTTTCCAGGACGGTGGTTTCATCCACGGAGATCTTTTCGGCAAGATACCGGACATAAATCGATCGTGCAGCACTGTCCGCGATCTGCGCAAGCGGCTGGGCCAATTCCGAGATAATGCGAATTTTACCCTCAAGGGAAATCCCGTTTCGCTCAATGGCGGATTGTATCTGAAAATCGACCAATCCGAGCGCTTGTTCGGCAATTTTGAAAAATTCAGCGGTTCCGAATTCAAACAGGAACGAATCCGGATCATGGCCCGTCGGCAGGAGCACCACCGCGGCTTCCATTCCTTCGTCGATAAAGATCCCGGTGGTCCTGTGAGCGGCCTTGATGCCGGCTTCGTCGGAATCAAACACCAGAAAAGCTTTTTTTGCATACCCCTTCAAGCGGCGGACATGCTCGCTGGTCAACGCCGTACCCAGGGTGGCCACGGAATTGCCGATACCAAACTGATGCATACTCAGCAGGTCAAAATATCCTTCCACCACAAACACCGATTGTTCCGTGCGGCATTTCTCCCTTGCCGCGTTAAGCCCGTAAAGAACGCGCCGCTTATTGTACAGAGGCGTTTCCGGGGAATTGAGGTATTTGGGCTTGGCGTCGTCCAACACCCTGCCGCCGAAAGCAACCACCTGTCCGGTGGCGTCAAAAATCGGAAAGATCACCCGGTTGCGAAACCGGTCATAATATCCGCCGCTTTGCCTGGGTGCCACAAGGCCCGCTTTCTCAGCCATGGGCATGGCGATTTTGTGTCGCTTGAGGAACTGCACCAGGCTGTCCCATCCACCGGGAGCGAAACCGAGTCCGAATTTGTCGATGATTTCTCTTCGGGTATTTCTGTCTGCGAGATACCTGCGGGCATGCTCCCCCTCCGGACGCTTGAGAAGTATATCCCTGTAAAAGTCCATTACTTTCCGGTTGATTTCCTGCAGGTGCTGCCGCTGGGAGATCTGCTGTTTTTCCTTTTCGGTCATCTTACGGGAAGGCAGCGGAATGCCGTATTGCCGGGAAAGGGTTTCCACGGCTTCGGGAAAGGTCATATTCTCATACAGCATCAGAAAATTAAACACATTGCCGCCGGTACCGCACCCAAAGCAATGAAAGATCTGTTTTGCCGGGCTGACAGTAAAAGAAGGCGTTTTTTCCGTATGAAACGGGCAAAGCCCGCTGTAATCCTTGCCCGTTTTTTTCAAGATGACGCGGGAGGAAATCACATCCACGATATCCGCGGCATTGCGTATTTCGGACAGCTTGTCTTCAGGAATGTTCAGGGCCAACCAGTTTACCTCCGGTAATTGTAACCAAAAACGCTTTCTGGCTGGAATGTTTCCGGAAAAACGCAATCAAAAGGGCATACGGCTGTTGAGAAGTCATCCAGGGTACCATGGCATTATGCGGCCAATCGGTAATTGTTCCGGCGATTTTCACGGGCAAACCAACAATGCTCCCCGTTCCATGGCAGCATCTATAAAAATCAAACAAATATAATTCACGCGATGATTTTTGTCAACCGGGTTTTAGTGATACCGGGTTTTAGCGACTTTCAAGCCATGCCATGGCGGCCTTCAAGTCCAGGCTCCCGTCGTAGAGCGCCCTGCCCGTAATAACACCCACAACCCCGTCCGCCTCCAAAGGGGCCAGGTTTTTGATGTCCTGGATGGAAGAAACCCCGCCGGAAGCCACCACATCGATGTTGACCGCTCTTGCAAGCTGGCGGGTTGCTTCGATGTTCGGGCCGCTTCTCATGCCATCCCGTTCGATATCCGTAAAGTTAATCACGGCGACGCCGGCGTCTTCAAACTGTTTTCCAAGTTCAATGGCCGAAACATCCGTGGTCCGGGTCCATCCTTCGATGGCCACCCTGCCGTTTCTGGCATCAATGCCGACGACGATTTTCCCCGGCCACAACCGGCATGCGCTTTCAACCAGTGCGGGATTGTTGACCGCCTCGCTCCCGATAACCGCCCTGGCCACACCAAGGTCGAAATACATGCGAAGGGTTTCCTCATCCCGAATGCCGCCGCCGACCTGTATGGGGATTCCGACCTTTTCCACGATTTTGCGAATGGCATCAAGATTTTTGGGGCGTTTTTCAACCGCCCCGTCGAGATCCACAACATGTATGAGCGATGCGCCCTCGGATTCCCAGCGAACGGCCATGGCTGCGGGGTCATCGGAAAAAACGGTTTCCCTGTCCATTTCCCCCTGCAGAAGTCGGACGCAACGCCCCTGCTTGATATCAATTGCGGGAATGATGATCATATATAACTCCGATCGGATAAGACGTGTATGGTGCCCGAACGAAAATCGGAATGCTTTGTCATCCTGCCGTGGGGAGACGCTACAGTTTCCCCTTTGACGAGTGGACGTCCGAAATTCTCGAATCGAAACGGACGGCGCTGTCAAGCGCCCGGGCAAACGATTTGAAAACCGCCTCGGTCACATGGTGGTCGTTTTCACCATACCTGACCTCGATGTGCAGGTTCATGCCGGCGGCCATGGAAACCGCCCTGAAAAATTCCTTGGCCAGATGCGCATTGAAGCCACTTGCCGGAACAATGGATGCCGGCAGAAGATATACCAGGTAAGGGCGGCCGGAAATGTCAATAGCCGTCGTGCACAGCGCGTCGTCCATGGGCGTGGCGGCGTACCCGTAGCGCACGATGCCTTTTTTATCCCCAAGCGCGGATCGGATGGCATCCCCCATAACAAGACCGACGTCTTCAACCGTATGGTGATAATCGACATGGATGTCTCCGGATGCCTTCACCGTTAGATCAAAAAATCCGTGGACGGCAAACAGCGCAAGCATATGGTCGAAAAACCCGATTCCCGTGGAAATATTGTGGTCTCCGCGGCCATCAATGTTCAACTCTATTATGATTTCAGTTTCTTTTGTTTTTCTTTCCAGCTGGGCAAATCGTTGCATGGTCTTTTCCCGGCTTTCTGCCAGCCGCTCCATAAGTGTGCGGGTTGAATGGTTGCAACACTAGTAATATGTCAAGGAGTTATAACCGGCTTGCCACTCCTTGTCAAGAAAACAGAAAATACCGGTATTAATCCTTTCCCCCAGATCAAACGGAAAAACGGTGAAACTCTTTACGGGGAAACCAACGCGACGGGCATTCACAAAGATGATCGCCCAATCGGAGGCTGCAGATTACGGGGGGTGAGGGGCAGCTTGTTCCCTGAAGAGCTTACCGGGCCGCCGTCCGGGTTTCAATATTTCCGGCGGCCTTATCAAAATATCTATCGACCACCTGTTTTGTCTTCATTAGGCCTTCTGTCTCCCTAATTTCCAGCGTCCACCAGCTACAGCCGCAGCGCATAAGCAGTTCCAGGCGATCTGAAATATCGGAAAGACTGTCCGGCGGGATATGGCCAATTCCATCGATTTCGTCATGATAGATATGTGCATTGCGCACTCGATCCATATGCGGCGTGATAAAATCCTCAAAAGCATATTCCTGTGTGCGAACCGCATCGCAGGCGCGGGCATGGCCGATGTCAAAAGTAACCGCTGCGCCGGTCAGCCGGATGAGTTTTTCAAAAAGATTTGGTTTTGCCGTCCATCCCCAGGCAAGGTTTTCCAGGCAAAGGACAATGTTGTATTTTTCTCCGTATCGCACAAGCGCCCGCAGGCTTTCGACGGTTCGCTCCCATAAAAGCCTCCGGGTAGTATCATGGCCAAGCCCCACGTGAATGGTCAGGTACCTGCCCCCCGCCTTTGAAACCAGGCGGATAATCCGCGCGAAAACGTCCACCGCACGCTTTTGCTCCAAAGGATCCTCATGCCCGATGTCCAGCAGTAAAAAAGGGCAGTGGTAGCGGATTTCAAATGGAGAAAGTGCTTCCATGCTGCGGACCCAAAAGGATTCGTCTTTCGGCGATTTCGGAAGGTTTTCCAGGTCAAAGGACCAGTCAATTCCGGAAAAATCGTTGTCAAGCGCGAAAGACCGGAGCGCTTCGTTATCGTCAAGAAAGTTGCACATGGCAATTGTTGCCGGGCCATGCCCGACATGTATCGGACTTCGTCCACTCACCGTTCATTACCTGCCTGAAAAAAGATTACCTTTGCTTTTCTTTACCTATCCATTTCTGCCCGCTGCCCCGGCAGTGGTTCTGCCGGTCTATTGCTGCTCATAAAAAAACCCTGGTTGAAGTAGAACCCATCTCAACATTCGGAAATTTTGAGATAGGTTCTACAAGCCATCTCAAAAAAAAGATTTTGGTTCAAGATCAAGGCGGCGGTGAAATTGAAACCGGAGGCATACTCCAGTATCCCGAGGATTTAAATTTCACCGCCAACGAAGAAATTGGGGCAAAAGATTTTTTTGAGATGGCTTGTAATGGTTTTTGGGCTGTATGTCCTCACCCTTATAAAACCAACCGGATAATAGGTCAAATTGTTAATATCTATAAATTTTATATTATATATAGATTATTTCTATTTATAAAAGAAAATACATCACCCATCACAAATGGCAGGGATTCGCCCACTGCGGTCCGATCAGGCAAGGTAAAGATTTTTTGAAAAGGCAGCCCTTATTCTGTAAAGTTCAGTATCATGGAATCATTGGGCGTATAGGGTTTTTGGCTAAGGCCGGCGGCTTTTGCAACGTATCCGGGAACGGCTATCCCGGAGTCGAACTGCCGGTATTTCACAAATGTTCTGCCGTCGATGCGCACCTTCATTCCCGGCAGCGCCTCTTTCAACGGCACAATGGCATAAGCATCCTTATATTCCTCCGCAAGGTCCGGATGGCCGCTTTTCGCCGCTTCTTTTCCGATACTGACCTCGATGTAATGCCTTGCATCAACAAATAGTCTGTCGGCGTAGACGTTTTCAATAGACCGGATAATATCGTCCATTTTTGCATTCATCTTTCAATCCCCTTTATGGTGACACATATGCTTGATTGCTCATTTTCCACTTCCCCGCCCTGTCTGTACGCATAGAGTAAGGCGTGAAACCCGACAGTCAAGAAAAGAAACTTCGCCTTTCCTTCTTGACACCTCGTAAGCTAATATATATATTACGATTTAACGATTTAAGGAAAAATTGCGGTTATGGCACGGAAAACAGCCCTTGGCTGAACCAGCCGGGCGTTGTGTATAAAACCGAAGCCTGGCCATATCGAAATAATGAAGGGGCGATAAAAATGACGCAGCGAAACAAATTTCTCCTTATTCTGGCGGCCTTCCTTTTTTCCTATGTTGTGCCGTTTTCCCACGACCGGGTGGCCGGGGCCATCCTCGAATCCTTCATGCTGCTGCAGGAGTATGCACGGGAACAC
>JAABTJ010000004.1 GCA_011389935.1 Desulfobacteraceae bacterium | reverse complement strand
TCATGAAAACATAAGGATCAATTTCATTGGGCAGCGGGGAGGCGTTGCCCTCAGCAACTGTGAGGACTTGGTGACAGCGCTATGGCTTGATCCGCCGCGTCCTGAAAACTCGCCCCGCCGATGGCGGGACTCAAACAATTCAGGACGCATGGCGCATCTTCGCCATGCGCTGTCTACCAACCCCTCCCAATGTTGCTTACGGGCAACCCCACCCCCTACCAAATGAAATTGGTCATTTTATATGTGCCAGATGCGTGTATGTCCGCTTGAACGCTTTGCAATACGCTCCCCGGCGTCGTACCTATTGAAAAATGCATGTCTACGT
This sequence comes from Desulfobacteraceae bacterium, assembly GCA_011389935.1. Taxonomy (GTDB): domain Bacteria; phylum Desulfobacterota; class Desulfobacteria; order Desulfobacterales; family Desulfosalsimonadaceae; genus B1SED10-16. The sequence goes on along the minus strand of JAABTJ010000004.1, from coordinate 132,029 downwards.
GGATAGAACCCATCTCAACATTCTGATTTTGTTTCAAGATCTTTGTTGGATAATCGAAATGCAAAATAGCGGATGGAACAAAATCCGAATGTTGAGATGGGTTCTCGTATGCGTACCGTCTGTGCATGACACTCTTTGCCTGTAAAACGATGAACAGAGCACATCTATATCGCAATCCCCCTGAATCCTGCGCTATAAAAATGATGAACTCGTAAAAGTCGTTTTCAGACGGCTTTGTAAAATGTTCAAGATCAAGGCGCGTGCAATTTTTGAAGAATTGATCGTACTTCGCCGTACGTGAGATTCTTCAAAAATTGTGCGCAACGCAGATATTGGACTTTTTACGAAGCCGTCAAAAATGACCAATTCCTTTCAGGAGGGGTGCCGGTGTGGCCTGAAGGCAACATTGGGAGGGCTTGGCGATCGCTCTTGGCGAAGTTTCGCAACGCATCCTGCATTGTTTTTGATTGCAGGATGCGGCGCAACGAGCCGTAGAGCGATCCCAAGGCCTCACAGTTGCCAAAGGCTGCACCGGCACCCCTCCCAAATGAAATTGACGTTTCGTTATCACTGCTTCGAAAAAATATGCTTTAAATTGATATCACATCCGATTTATGCGATATCCTGTAGCATGTTATCAAAAGACCGGCAAAAAACAGACCCTGTTTGGATAATATAAGGAGGATTCATGAACCAGCCCAATAAAATCATATGCTCGATGCATCGCCTGAGCAAGTATCACAACAAAAAGCCCATCATCGAAGATATTTCCCTGTCCTACTTCTACGGGGCCAAAATCGGCGTGCTGGGGCTGAACGGGGCGGGAAAAAGCACGCTTCTGCGCATCATGGCCGGCACGGACACGGAATACAACGGGGAAATGAGCATGAGTCCGGGGTATTCCGTGGGCTTCCTGGAGCAGGAGCCGTCCCTTGACGAGAACAAAACCGTGCGCCAGGTCGTCGAGGAGGCGGTGGCCCCGGTGGTGGCGCTCATGGACGAGTACAACGCCATTAATGAAAAATTCGCCGAACCCATGTCCGATGATGAAATGGACAAGCTGATCGAACGGCAGGGAGACGTCCAGGAAAAACTGGACGCCGCCGATGCCTGGGACCTTGATTCCCGGCTGGAAATGGCCATGGACGCACTCCGGTGCCCCCCCGGCGACACTCCCGCAGCGGTGCTCTCCGGCGGCGAAAAACGGCGGGTTGCGCTTTGCCGGCTCTTGCTGCAGAAACCGGACATCCTGCTGCTGGATGAGCCCACCAACCACCTGGATGCGGAAACCGTCGGCTGGTTGGAACAGCATCTCCAGAAATACGAAGGCACGGTCATCGCGGTGACCCATGACCGGTATTTTCTGGACAATGTGGCCGGGTGGATCCTGGAGCTGGACCGGGGGCGGGGCATTCCCTTCAAGGGCAACTACTCCTCCTGGCTGGAACAGAAACAGGAGCGCCTCCGGCTGGAAGAAAAGGCCGAATCCCACCGGCACAAGACGCTCGAGCGGGAACTGGAGTGGATCCGCATGTCGCCGAAGGCCCGGCAATCCAAGTCCAAGGCCCGGATCAAGGCGTATGAAACCCTCTTGTCCCAGAAAGGGGAGAGTGCTGCAAAGGACATGGAGATCTTCATCCCGCCAGGGCCGAGGCTGGGCAAGGTGGTCGTGGAAGCGGAAAACCTTTCCAAAGCCTACGGTGAACGCCTGCTGTTTGAGAACATGTCCTTTTCCCTGCCGCCCGGCGGAATCGTAGGCGTTATCGGACCCAACGGCGCCGGCAAGACAACCCTTTTCCGGCTGATCACCGAAAAGGAAACTTCGGATTCCGGAAGTCTTCGCATCGGGGAGTCCGTCAAGCTGGCTTACGTGGACCAGGACCGGGACAATCTTGAACCGGAAAAATCCGTTTGGGAAGTGATCTCCGGCGGCGACGACGTGATCCAGCTGGGCGACGTCGCGGTAAAATCCAGGGCATACGTGGGCCGGTTCAATTTTACCGGTACGGACCAGCAGAAAAAAGTGAAACTGCTTTCCGGCGGCGAACGCAACCGGGTCCACATGGCCCTCATGCTCAAGGAAGGGGCGAACGTGATCCTCCTTGACGAGCCCACCAACGACCTGGATGTCAACACCATGCGGGCCCTTGAAGAAGCCCTGGAAAATTTTGCCGGCTGCGCCGTGATCATCAGCCACGATCGATGGTTTCTGGACCGCATCGCCACCCATATCCTGGCATTTGAAGGGGACAGCCAGGTCATCTGGTCCGAGGGCAATTACGCGGATTACGAGGAAGAGCGGAAAAAACGACTGGGCGAAGCGGCCGACCGTCCCCACCGGATCAAGTACCGGCAGATTACCCGGTAGGTTCAAATTATAGAAGACGGAGATCGGAAATGGTTACCGGCAAAAGGGCCTATCCTCTATTGCCATTTACCGTTTTTTCATTATTCCTTGGTCACACGCGACCTTTTTTGTCGATTTTGAGACATTATCTGCATGATTTCAGAAAGAGAAAAAAATATGGAAAAAATGAAGGCTGCCGATTTGGTGGTACCAATCGATGCGTTTGAAAAAACAGGCCATCAATATCGACGACCGCCTCGACAAAGCATTTCACCTGTTTGTGATAGGACGCCACGACTCTCTCTTCGTGATGAAGGATGATGAAATCGTCGGGCTCCTGATTTTTTCAGATGTGTACGAAAGGGTTTCCGAAATCATGAAAGAATGCGGCATCGGATCGTAAGGTCCAGGCGGCGTTCCCACGGCAGCGCCATGGCATTCCCGGTGCAGCAATGGAAACGATTTGTTTATCGGAGTGTCAAAATACAGAATGCGTGATCGCTGCGCTGTCCGGCGGAAGGAGCAAACCGTCGGCCCTGCATTCGATGCCATCGGCAGAGCATAGCACAAGGAAGCCCGTTTTTTCGGCCGATAGGGGTACGAGCTGACGGGCCTTACTCAGGTTGCAGGCAAGCAAATGCCGCCCGCGTTCAATGAGCAGCCACCGGGCTGAATCGTCCCAACGGATCCGGATCCGGTCCATGCGGCCGTCTTTCAAATCCGGGACCTGTTTTCTGAGCGTGATCAACTGCCGGTACCATTTCAAAATGGACCGGTGGGGTTCCTGCTCCGTTTCATTCCATTGTAAAATCGATTTTTCGAAGGTTTCAACCGCCTGGGGATCGGGGACGTCCTCCGGGCGCCACCCAAAGCTTTCAAATTCGCGGCACCGGCCGTTTCTGACCGCCTCACCCAGGTCCGGATCCTGATGACCCGTGAAATACATAAAAGGGGTGGATGCGCCCCATTCCTCTCCCTGAAACAGCATGGGGACAAACGGGGCGAAAAAAACAATGGCCGCACCGACCTTGAGCCGGTCCGGGCCGACCAGGTGACCGATCCGCTCTCCTAAGGCCCGGTTTCCAATCTGGTCGTGGTTCTGGATATACCCCAAAAACCGGTTTCCGGACAATCCACAGACCGGCCGGCCGTGAATCCTTTTCCGGAAGCCGGAATATCTTCCGTCATAGGCAAAACCGCTTTCAAGCGCCCGGGCGAGATCCCCGAGTTTTCCGAAGTCCGAATAATACCCGTCTTTTTCACCGGTAAGCACCGCATGGAGGGCATGGTGGAAGTCGTCGCTCCACTGGGCGTCCAGACCGTATCCGCCCGACTCGACCGGCTTTACGATACGGGGATCATTAAGATCGCTTTCGGCGATCAGCACAAGATGCCTTCCGGTTTCCGCCTCCAGACGTCTGACCGCGCAGGCCATTTCCTCCAGAAAATGGATGGCGGAAATGTCCACAAAGGCATGCACCGCATCGATGCGAAGCCCGTCTACGTGATAATCCCGCAGCCACATCAACGCGTTGTCGATGAAAAAACGGCGGACCTCGTAACTGTAAGGACCGTCAAGATTGACCGCCTTCCCCCACGGGGATGTATAGTGGTCCGCGAAATAGGGGCCAAAATGCGCAAGATAATTGCCCTCAGGGCCGAGATGATTGTAAACCACGTCCAGGATCACCGCAAGTCCCCGACCATGACAGGCATCCACCAGGCGTTTCATTCCGTCCGGGCCGCCGTAGCTTTCCTGGGGGGCCCACAGGCCGACCCCGTCATATCCCCACCCCCGGGCGCCCGAAAAACTGTTGACCGGCATCAGTTCGATGTGGGTGATCCCTAAATTGCAAAGCGCATCCAGGTGGTCGATCACCCCGTCAAAGGTTCCTTTTTCCGAAAACGTCCCCGTGTGAAGCTCGTAGACGATACCGGATGACAGGGGCGGGGCCTGCCATTTTGCATCCTGCCACGCAAACGCCATGTGGTCCACGGTCCGGGACGGCCCGTGAATACCGTAGGGCAGCTGCGGGGACCGTGGATCGGGCACGGGCGATTGGCCGTCTATGACAAAGGCGTAATCGGTGCCCGGAGGAACCGGCTGTAAAAGCCGCCACCAGCCGCCGGGAGCTTCGTCAAGGGGAATGATGCTCTCCCCGATACGGGCGGCCACCGTTTTCGCCGTGGGCGCCCAGACCCGGATGGGATTCATATTCTTATGCCTCCTTTACCAGCAGCGCTGCGGGAAAACGCTTCAGTATGCGCTCCAGGAAAACACCCGGTCCGCTGCGCACCGCATCCGCTTCGACGGTTTCGCCGGTGAACCGGTTTTGCCAACGACCCCGGGGCAGCTCGACCTTCGTATCCGCCCAGTCTCCGGAAAATCCCATGACCAGGCGGGGAACGATCACCGCCACCCGCCCTCCCCGCAGATAAGCGATGGCATGCTCTTGCTGTTTCCCCTGGACATCAACGGGCGAATACCCGGATTCCGGGGCGAAAATCGCCGGATTTTCCTTTCGCAGCCAAAGCGCCTGGCGGATCAAATACAGCTTGGGCAGACCCGTATCCATTGCCGCCATGATCTGCTCCGGCGTCATGTTTTCAACCGACCGGAGCCGTTTTCTTCGTAGAGAATAATCCACCGGCCGCCGGTTGTCCGGATCCACAAGGCTCATATCCCACAATTCGGTTCCCTGGTATATGTCCGGCACCCCCGGGGCGGTCAGTTTGATCAGCACCTGTGCCATGGCATTGATGCGCCCGGGATAAACGAGCGGCCCCACAAAGGCCGATAGCGCGGACAAAAAGGCGTCATCCGACAAAATACCGGTGACAAAGGCCCGCAATGCCGCTTCGTACGCGCTGTCCGGGTTCTCCCATGACGTATGGCATTTGGCCTCGCGCGCCGCCTTTTCCATAAATGCCGCTGCACGGCCTGGTGAAAGGGGCCATGCGCCGACCAGGGTCTGGTAAAGCAGATATTCCATGTTGGCATCCGGCAGGCCGTTTCGGCGGTAAACCGCATTTGCGGCAGACCAGTCCCTGACGGCTTTCTCCCATTTTGCAGGCATCTCGGAAAGAAGCGCCAGGCGGGCCCGCACGTCCTCGCTCCGCTTGGTGTCATGGGTGGACGTGGCCAGCATGGCCGCGGGATGCCGGCTTGCCCGCATGCGCATGTTTTCGTGGAATACCGCAGGCGATACCCCGAAAACCGATGGATCCCCCCCCACCTCGTTTTGACCCGAGAGCCGGTTGTACCGGTAAAAAGCCGTATCTTCAACCCCCTTTGCCGTTACCGGCCCGCTGAGCTGCTGAAACCGAACCATAAGCTCTTCTTCCCGTTCTCCGGTTATCCGGCCGCAAAGCAGATCCCCGATAAAGGCAAACAGGGACGGATCAATCCTTGGACACCGGATTTTTGCCATGGATACCGTATCTTCGATGGTGCGGGCGTCGGTTTTTCGCAATGCGAATCCTCTTCGTACATAGGTCCGGTATACCGGCATGCAGCAAAGAAGTTCCTTTATCGCACTCTTGAGCTCATAACGGGTATAATCCCGGTGACATGGGTGTCTTTCACAGATCCGGACCATAATCTCCGCCAGCCGGTTGACATCCGCGCCCAACAGATCGTCCATGACCTGGTGCTTGCATTGATAAACCAGATCTTCGTAGGCGATTGTTTCACCGGTAAAAGCGTCATAAAACCGCGTAAGCGGGATTTCTCCGGCAGGATCGATGAATAGTCCGGCGGTGAGATTCAAAAAATCATACCCCGTGGTGCCGGCCACCGGCCATTCGGCGGGCAGATCCTCCCCGGGGTGAAGGATCTTTTCCACAACGATCCAGGCATCCGGGGCGGCTGCTGCCAAGCGGCGGAAATATTGAGCCGGGTCGGCAAGTCCGTCCGGGTGATCGATCCGGAGCCCGTCGATGGTTTTCTTATGCAGCCATTGGAAGATCAGCCGGTGGGTTTCCGTAAAAACGTCGTCTCCTTCGATCCGAATGGCGGCCAGGTCATTTATGGAAAAAAAGCGCCGGTAGTTCAGGTCCCGGGAGGCTGACCGCCAGAAGGCCAGCCGGTAGTGCTGCTCCTGGAGAAAATTATCCATCGCGTTTCTATCGGCGCACAGCCTTTCGGCAAGTTCGTACAAGTCCTGTCCGGCATGGGAAGCCGGTGACACCGGGAAGATCATTTCCCTGTATTCGACTATCATTTCCGCATACCGGACTGCCGCCCGGATCTTTCCTTGTTCAAGCTCCCGGCCGTAATGGTCCCCGAGAACCGGCAGCAGCACTTTCCCGTTCAGTCGCTTTTCCGGCGGATCCCAGTCAATGTCGAAAAACGGCTCAAAGCGGCTTTGGGGGCCGTTTTTTAAAACATCCCACCACCACCGGTTGCAAACGGGGGGGCTGACGGACATGTGGTTGGGTACCACGTCTATCACCTGCCCCAGGCCGTTTTCCCGGAGCATTCGACACATGCGGCAATGGGCCGCCCCACCGCCGAGATCCTCGTTAACACGGGAATGGTCCGTTACATCGTATCCGTGTGTGCTTCCGGGCGCGGCCTGAAGATACGGAGACGCGTATATGTGGCTGACGCCCAGGGCAGACAGGTACTCGGCAACGGCCGCTGCATCGTCGAAAGTAAATCCCTTGTGAAACTGGAGCCGGTACGTGGCCCGGGGAATTTTTTTCATGGCACCGGGCTACCCCTTTGCAGCCTCGATTTCATAGGACTTGTTCACGATCAGGTCGGCTTTTTCCCGCAGGGAAGACACCACCCGGTGCTCCTGCTCCAGGACGGTCATCCGCCAGTCGTCCACCTTTTCCTTGCCGCGCAGCAACTGGGCCTTCTTGGTTTCGTGAAACGTCAGGTCGATAAATACCCGCAAATCGACCCCGCGGGAATGGATCGCATACAAACCGTCAAGCACCAGAAGATCGATCCCGCTGAAATCGGTGATCAGCGTGTCCACCTGGTCGGTTACGAGATCAATGCACGGCATTTCAGACTTCCGGCTGCCCTTGAAATCTTCGATCGTTTTTTCGATGGCCGCCCAGTTGTATTCATCCAGGCCGATGCTTTCGGGACCGTGCGCCTGCCGCCACCTGTTCCGGTCCCGGGGCGGGACATGGTAATAATTGTCGCTGTGCAGCACCTTTGCCCGTATGCCGGCGTCTTTCAGCGCCCTGCCCAGGCAGTGGGAAAGCTCGGATTTGCCCGATCCGGATTCTCCGGATATGGCGACGACCCGCTTGGGGGCATCGCCTGCCAGCAGCTTTTCCTTGATCCTCTTTGCCGCTTCCCGGTGCTTGTCCTCGATCAACAATACGTCTCCCAGCATGATGCGTATCCTTTTTTAATGATCTGTATTCATTTTCTTTCGCATGATCGCTTCACTTCGGGTAATGTCAAATTCATAGCGAACATTGCGAAACCATATGCCGAAACGGATTCTTTTCCACAATCCAGGCAGTGCCGGATGAATCCGGGGTGTCTCGCCGTCGATTCTCAAACCGCCATATGTCGTCATGGCAAGAAGAGCGGTCCCGGCCATGACCCCCGTGTGAATTCCCTCGCCGGTGGTACCCCCCTGGATATCGGAATAATCACTCGCCAGGGCTTCCTGGTAAAACTGCCAACTCGTGCGGGCGTCCCCCTGCGCAGCGGCAAGGGCGCTGTGCACCACGCGGCTCAGGGTCGATCCATGGGAAGTGCGGGGCATGTAATAGGCGACGTTTTCCCCGAAAAAATCTTTTCCCGGTTCATATCCCATGGTTGTGAGGATTTCCGCTACTTTCCGGTCTCCCAAAACAAAAAAGGCCATCAGCACGTCGGCCTGCTTGCCAACCTTGTACTGATCCGGCGATTTCCCCTCTTTTTTCAAAATCCGGTCCAGGCGATGAATATCGCCGTACACCCCCCGGTAATGATCCCAGTCCAATTCTGCAAGGGAAAAGTAGCCGTCAAACTGTGCCATAACATCGTCTGTCATGACCACGTTGAGCCTGGCTGCAATATTTCGCCATTGCTCAATTTCCCGGGCATCGACGCCGATCCCCGCATGAAGGGATTTTCTGGCAGGGCCGCTTATGGCTGCATAAATCTCCCCGGCGGTTACAAGCGCCCAGTGGGCCATCAGGTTGGTATAGGCGTTGTCGGTAAGGCCGCCGCTGTCGCTTTCGGGATATTTTTCATGGAACTCGTCCGGACCCATGACGCCGTCAATATGAAAACGCCCTGTATCCGGATCCAAACGGGCCATATCTGCAAAAAACCGGCAGATCTCGAAAAACATTTCCGCGCCAAAGGCTTCCATGAATTCCGTATCCCGGGTGATATGATAATACTGCCAGATGTTAAAGGCGATGGCCAAAGAGACGTGGCGCTGGCGCGCGCTGTGGTCCGGCCCCCACTTGCCGGTCATGGGATTTAAGTGAATCACCTGGGTTTCTTCCCGGCCGGAGCTGCCGCTCTGCCAGGGAAACATCGCGCCCCTTCGCCCTTCGGCCCTGGCAAGCGCTCTTGCCTTGTCCAGGCGCCGGTATCGGTACATGAGCAGCGACCTGGCGACCGGGGGAAAATGAAGGTCGTAAAAGGGAAGGATGAAAAGCTCGTCCCAGAAAATATGCCCCCGGTAAGCTTCCCCGTGCAGGCCGCGCGCCGGCATCCCGGCATCTAGTTGAACGTTGTGGGGCGATGCACTCACCATGAGGTGGTACATGTGAAGCCGTAGCATTTTCTGGCTGAACCGGTCGCCCGTCAGCCGGATATCCATCTCTTCCCAAAGCGCGGCCCAGCGGCTTGTGCTGGCCTGCTTCACCGCATCAAAGGAGGGCATTTGGCGCATTGCCGCACCCGCGGCTTCCGAAGGGTCGTCCACGCCGGCATCCTTCGATGTATACAGCGCCACCCGTTTTTCCAAAATGAATGCCTGGTTCTCCCCGGCATCAAAGGTATACAATATTTCCGCCCGGCCCGGTGAGGTTTCATGGGAAACGGCGGCAACCGGTGCGCCGCTTGCACAAATCCCGGCGACCAGAGCGATTTCTATGTTCGAAGATGTGGTTTTGACCGTCAGCAAAAGCCGATTATCCCCGGCGGTCTGTGAAAGGGACTCCAGATGTTTCTGGTTCAGATCCCGATAGCGCTCGACCCCTTCATTGATATGCGTTCCGTCAATGGCCGCGGATACGGTGACGGCGCCCTGATAATTCAGGGGGGTCAGGCGGTATCTGAGTGCACAGATGTGCGGGTCGTCCATGCTTGCAAACCGCTCTGATACAATCCGTGTTTTTCGGCCGGACGTATCCGTTACCACCATGTCCCGGTGCAGGATGCCGGTGCCGAGGTCAAGCCGCCTGCAAATAGAATCAATGGCAACGCGGTTGATATCCATAAAGGGGTCGTCGCCTATCCGGAAATTGACCGGCAGCCAGTTGGGGCAGTTGACAAAATCCTCGTTTTCAATGTCTTTGCCGCTCACGCGGGATGTGAGTCGGTTAAACACCCCTGCCAAGTAAGTGCCGGGATAATTGAACTGCCCGGAAGAGGATTCTTCCATGCCCCCCCGGGTGCCCATGTAGCCGTTGCCAACGGCAAGAAGCGCTTCACGGGTCTTTTCCATCTCCTTGTCATAGTCATGAAAGGTGATGCACCACTGGTCGGCGGAAAGCCCTGTTTCAAACCACCGCTCAATGTCCGCCACGCTGATTTCCCCCAGATCGCCCACCACCAGGTCCGCCCCGTTTTGCATCAGCACGGCGCCGTCAATTTCCCGTGCAACGCCGATTACCAGGCCGAATCGTCCGTCCCGCCCGGCCTGAACGCCTGATACCGCATCCTCCACCACTACCGCGCGGTCATAGTCCACGCCCAGACGGTCGCACGCAGCGGTGAAAATATCCGGCGCAGGCTTTCCGGTAAGTCCCCATTTCTCGGAAACTTCACCGTCCACCCGGACATCGAACAGGTCCAGCAGCCCCTGGGTTTCCAGAATATTCCGGCAGTTTTTGCTCGAAGAGGCCACCCCGATTTTTACGCCTTTTTTTTTGAGCGTTTCGATCAGTTTCACGCTGGTGGGAAAAACCGTTACGCCCTCGGTTTGCAACAGATCGTTGAATATGTCGTTTTTCCGGTTGCCAAGCCCGCATACCGTCTCCTTGTGAGGGGGATCGTCGGGACTCCCGTAGGGCAGTACGACCCCTCTTGCATCCAGAAAAGAAACAATACCGTCATAACGAGGTTTTCCATCCACAAAAGAAAGATAGTCCTCTCGGGTGAAAGGCGTAAACGGTTGATTTTCCCGCTCGGCGACTGCCTGAAGAAACGCATCAAACAACTGTGTCCATGCCCGCACATGAAGCAGGGCGGTGTGGGTGATAACGCCGTCCAGGTCGAAAATGACGGCGTCAAACAATCGATCGGCCATGTTGTTTTCCAATCCAAGAAACGATCATCATTATATGGTGTACAAGCCATCTCAAAAAAAAGATTTTTTTGAGATGGCTTGTAATGATGCTCTTGTAAAAAGTCGTGCTCAGACGGCTTTGAAAAAAGTTCAAGATCAAGGCGCGTACAATTTTTGAAGAATTGAAAGTACTTAGCCGTACGTGAGATTCTTCAAAAATTGTACGTAACGCAGATATTGGACTTTTTGCGAAGTCGTCTGTAATGTATACCAATAATAATGATGCCACCCTGGCGCCGCCACCTGAAAACCCAAAAAAAATGCCGGTCATGACGGCCGCATCCTTTCCGGTAAAAAACGATCCAAACAAAAAAATACCATAATTTGCATGGCATCCCCATATCTGCACCATTATTCTTTACTTATTTAGTCGGCAACAGCGGTATTTCTGCTGCATGAATATCATGCGGCAATCCAAACAATAAAGGAGCAGATGCCATGAAAGTCTGGCCAGGGACACCGTACCCGATCGGCCCCGTGTTCGACGGATCTGGCACCAACTTTTCCCTTTTTTCCGAAATTGCCGAGCGCGTGGAATTGTGCCTGTTCGATGAGCAGAAAAATGAAACCCGAATCGATTTGCCAGAAGTCACAGGCTTTTGCTGGCATGGGTACCTGCCGGACGTCGAACCCGGCCAGCGATACGGATACCGGGTTCATGGGCCGTGGGAGCCGGAAAACGGCCACCGGTGCAACCCGGCCAAGCTGCTTATCGATCCCTATGCAAAAGCCATTGAAGGACAGGTCCAGTGGGATGAAGCGGTATTCCCGTATCCATTCGATGCGGGTTTCGAAGTGAAAAGCGACTCCGACAGTGCGCCGTTCATGCCCCGATGCGTGGTGCACCAGCCCCATTTCGACTGGGAAGGGGACCGCCGGCTTCAAATTCCGTGGCATGAAACCATCATCTACGAAACCCATGTCAAGGGGCTGACCGCCCGCCATCCGGAAGTGCCGCCTGAACTTCGCGGCACCTACGCCGGCCTTGCGCATCCGGCAATCATCGATTATTTCAAGGCGCTGGGCATCACTGCGGTCGAATTGCTGCCCGTTCACCAGTTCATACACGATCAGCACCTGGTGGACAAAGGACTGCGAAACTACTGGGGGTACAACACCATCGGATATTTCACCCCCCATAATGAATATGCATCGGAAACACGTCCGGGCGCAGTAGTATCGGAGTTCAAGCAGATGGTCCGGTCGCTGCACCATGCCGGCATCGAGGTTATCCTCGACGTGGTATACAACCACACCGGCGAGGGGAGTCACCTTGGCCCGATGCTCTCCTTCAAGGGCATTGACAATGCCTATTACTACCGGCTTGCTGAAGACCCCCGGTACTACATGGATTATACCGGATGCGGCAACAGCCTCAACATGCGGCATCCCCATGCACTGCAGCTTCTGATGGATTCGTTGCGATACTGGGTACTGGAAATGCACGTGGACGGATTCCGTTTCGACCTGGCATCCACCCTTGCCCGGGAGCTGCACGACGTGGACCGGCTGTCGTCCTTTTTTGACATTATCCAGCAGGACCCGGTTATCAGCCAGGTAAAACTCATTGCGGAACCCTGGGATGTGGGCGAGGGAGGATACCAGGTGGGCAACTTTCCGCCCCTGTGGACGGAATGGAACGGCAAGTACCGGGATTGCATCCGCGATTTCTGGGCCGGCCGGGAACAGACAATGGGGGAATTCGCCTACCGGCTTACCGGCAGCCCGGATCTCTATGAAAACACTTCCCGCCTGCCGTATGCCAGTATCAATTTTGTCACCGCTCACGACGGCTTTACCTTGAATGACCTGGTCTCCTACAATGAAAAGCACAACGACGCCAACGGCGAAAACAACGAGGACGGCGAGGACCACAATCGTTCCTGGAACTGCGGAGCGGAGGGGCCCGCGAACGATGCGGAGATAAACGCCCTGCGGGACCGCCAGAAAAAAAATTTCCTTGTCACGCTCATGCTGTCCCAGGGCGTGCCCATGCTCCTGGGCGGAGATGAGTTCGGACGGACCCAGCATGGGAACAACAACGGGTACTGCCAGGACAATGAAATCTCCTGGTATGACTGGGAAAATGTTGACGAAACGCTTCTGCATTTCTGTCGCCGCCTCATCCAGTTTCGCAGGGAGCACACGGTATTCAGACGAAGACGATGGTTTTTGGGGCGCCGCATTCACGGGAGCGAGGTCAAAGATATCATATGGATCACCCCGGACGGACAGCAGATGGGAGAAGAAAACTGGGGAGAAGGGCACGCAAGTTCCCTTTGCGTTTATCTGAACGGCGAGACCATACCCAATCCCAATCCCCGGGGGGAACCCGTAACCGATGACAGCTTCTACCTTATGTTCAACGCCCACCATGAACCCTTGGATTTCATTGTCGTGGGCGAAAGATGGAAGGCTCGGTGGCGCATGGTTTTGGATACCGGACAGGATGTCGGATTTACGGATTCAGAAACCCTGCTTGCCGCAAATGATCGTGTGACAATCGCCCCTTATGCTGTTGTTGTACTCCAGCTTATTGAGGCCGTGCCGGAGGAAAACGCGTAAAGCAGCGAAGGGAAAAACCGCTTAGATGGGACCCTAACCGACCATGAAAATTCGTTCAAGCGGCATTTTGCTTTCGATTCAAAGCCTTCCGTCTGTCCACGGCATCGGCGATATGGGCCCTGAAGCCTATCGATTCGTTGATTTCCTGCAGGAGGCCGGACAGATGGTGTGGCAGGTTCTGCCGATCAACCCCACCCTGGCGGAAAACGGACACAGCCCTTACCACAGCCCTTCCGCCTTTGCGTTCAATCCGCTTTTGATCAGCCCGGCACTTCTGCTTGAGGACGGTTTGCTTGAAAAAGCAGATCTCACGGACATGCCTTTTTTCTCGACAGGGACCATTCATTACAAAGCGGGTGAAAACCATAAAAACCGTCTGCTCCAAAAGGCCTTCACACGATTTCGGCCGGATCACGCATTTGCCGATTTTTGCGCAACGCATGCCCATTGGCTCGATGATTACGCGCTGTTTACAGCCCTTACAAACCATTATAAACAGTCAAAGTGGCATCTGTGGCCGGAACCCATCCGCAAGCGGGAACCGGACGCCCTGAAAACCGCATCCCGGAAGCTTTCAGACGCCATTTTTTTCATCCGGTTTGTGCAGTACCAGTTTTATAAGCAATGGCAGGCCCTGAAGCACCGGAGTAACACAAAGGGAATATCCATCATGGGGGATCTTCCGATATATGTCCCCCATGAAAGCGCGGATACCTGGGCCCACCCATACCTGTTCAAGCTTGACAGCAACATGCGCCCCACCGCTGTATCCGGTGTGCCGCCGGATTATTTCAGCGCAACCGGCCAGCACTGGGGGCACCCGGTATACCGGTGGCAAATGCATGTGAAAACCGGCTTTGACTGGTGGATTCGCCGCATCCGGCACAACCTGGATCTTTTCGACCATCTCCGCATCGATCATTTTCGGGGGCTTGTCGCATACTGGGAAATTCCCGCCGGCCAGCAAACCGCCGTCAACGGAAAATGGATAAAGGCGCCCGCAAGACAATTTTTTAACACGCTGTTCAAGCAATTTCCGTACCCGCCGATCATTGCCGAGGATCTCGGATACATCACTGCGGATGTGCGCGAAGTTGTTCGAGAATATGATATTCCGGGAATGCGGGTGCTTGTTTTCGGTTTTGACGAAAATCCGGGGGCAAACCCCAATGCACCCCATAATATTGACCAAAACTGCGTGGTGTACACCGGCACCCACGACACCAATACCGCCAGGGGATGGTTTGAGGGGGAAGCCGGGAAAAGCGGCAGAAAAAGAGTGTTCTCCTACTTCGACCGGCACATGACGGCAGTGGAATTTACCGAGGAATTGATTCGGACGGCGTTCATGTCACGGGCAAAGCGCTGCATCATCCCCATGCAGGACCTGCTCTGCCTGGGAAGCGAAGCGAGGATCAACCGGCCGGGCAGCCCTTCCGGCAACTGGCAGTGGCAGCTGGAGAAAGGACAGATCCATTCGGTTTCTGCATCGAAATTGCGGGAAATGACGAAAATATTCGGACGGGCATGACAGAAAAACCGAAGATATTCCCGCCCGGGCCGAAACGGCAAATTCAGATCAATAATATCTCAAACGATACATAGGGAGAGATTTGATGGACTCTCAAAAAGCCGTTTTTTCGATGGCAAAGAAAAAAGTTCAAGATCAAGGCACGCGAATCTTGAGGAATTGAGTCACGCCTCTGGCGTGATAAAATTTCTCAAGATGAAGCGCAACGCAGATATTGGACTTTTTACGAAGCCATCAGGCTTAACTGCCAAGACGTTTTATGTGTATTGCATCAAAGGGGCAGGCCTCCATACACTCCCAGCATCCCTGGCACAAATGGTGGAATATCATGGGTTGTTCAAAGGGACCGTCCATCTGTTTGATAACTTTATGGGAACATGCATCCACCGCAGCGCAAATGCCATTTTCCGGGTCGCACTTATCGGGGTTGCATGTGTTATAATCAATCATGGCAAATGTTTTTTTCGCTTGAAAAGTCATCGGACGTCCGTATTTGTTTTCCTTGGGTATTATTCCTTTTCTCTCACCGTCGATTAAGGACCGGTCACTGCGCCGATATGTCAAGCATCCCGGCGATTTCGCCTTCACCTGCCGAATAGAGGCAATCGATAAAAGCGACCTCGAAGCTTCCCGGTTTGTCTGCGATTTTCACGGCCATATCCCCGCACATGCCATAAAAACCAAAGGCGGAGACAGTGGCTTCAAGAAGATCTTTTCCCGCAACCGCGCAGAAAGCCGCAACCGTTGCGGACAGGCCGCAGCCGATGCCGGTGACCCTTGTCATGAGCGGGTGCCCGTTTTTTACGGAAAAAACCCTGCTGCCGTCGGTGATGCAATCGTCCGGGCCGGATATGGCGACAATGCACCCCAGATCCCCTGCCATGCCACGGGCGGCATCCACATGGGCATCGGCAAGGGAAAGCGAAGAATCGACCCCCCTTGTTTTCACGCCCGATCCGGCCAGGGAAAACACTTCGGAAGCGTTGCCGCGCAACACCGAAACCCGGCACTCATCAAGGATACGACGGACAGATTCGGTGCGGAAGGCTGT
This sequence comes from Desulfobacteraceae bacterium, assembly GCA_011389935.1. Taxonomy (GTDB): domain Bacteria; phylum Desulfobacterota; class Desulfobacteria; order Desulfobacterales; family Desulfosalsimonadaceae; genus B1SED10-16. Next base: position 116,052 of record JAABTJ010000004.1, on the reverse strand, counting down.
CGCCCCCGACCCCACGGGATCCAGAATCACGGGGATTCCTTTTTTGTTGGCCGTCCTTCCGGCAAGAAGCATTGCCTCCAGCCAGATTTCCTCGATGGTGCCGATGTTCACGACCAATGCGCTCGCGATGCCGGTCATCTCCTCGATCTCCGCCAGAGAGTGGGCCATGACCGGGGATGCGCCCAGTGCCAACAGGATGTTGGCCGAAGAATTCATCACGACGTAATTGGTGATATTATGGACAAGGGGGGCGCTTTTTCTCACCCGCGCAAGCAGCGCCACTGTTTGTGCTTTCATATTCATAAAAACATCCGCTTCTTCACCTTGTATTCGCAATTACACAATACCGATGGCTTCATAAAAGTCGTGACCAGACGGCTTTGAAAAAAGTTCAAGATCAAGGCGCGTGCAATTTTTGTAGAATTGAGCGTACTTAGCCGTACGTGAAATTCTTCAAAAATTGAGCGCAACACAGATATTGGGCTTTTTGCGAAGTCGTCAATACTGGCTGCAAATAGTGCGGACCGACGAACCGGTTCCATTTTTATCGGGGGTCGGTATCGGGGTCGGCTTCGAAATTCGACCCCGATACCGACCCCGACCCCAATACCGATAAGATCCTGCTATACAGATATTTCCCCTGCATCCCGTCCATTCAGGTGACCCGGCATAACGAGAAGCCGCCTCAACATAAAGACAATTTTGAAACAGCTTCTACTCTATCACGGAGACCTTGTTGATCACCACCGGGGTTACCGGAACGTCATCATGCATTCCCTTGCGCCCGGTGGCGACCCCCTTGATCTTGTTGACCACCCCGTGCCCCTTGGCCACTTTGCCGAAGACGGCATACCCCCAGCCCTGGGGGGTTTTGGCGGTATGGTTCAGAAATTCGTTTTTCTTGACATTGATGAAAAACTGGGCGGTGGCGCTGTGCGGGTCCTGCGTCCGGGCCATGGCCACGGCATAGGCGTCATTTTTCAGGCCGTTGTCCGCCTCGTTTTCAATGGGCGCGCCAACGGCTTTCTCCGTCATATCCGCGCTCATGCCGCCCCCCTGGATCATGAATCCGTCGATGACCCGGTGAAAAATGGTGCCATCGTAATGCCCCTTATTGACATAGTCCAGAAAATTGGCGACCGTTTTCGGCGCCTCTTTTTCGAAAAGTTCGATTTCAATATCCCCCATGCTGGTTTCAAGTTTTACCATGTCCTGTTCTCCTTGTTTGCAATTTGATTCGCGGGCGGAGCATACATCTCCACCATTTTTCACCCAATCGTATTTTTTTGCACTTTACAGCCCAAAAAGCAAGGAGGAGATCAGCGAAAAATATGGGGCAATGGGCATCTTGTGCCAATTCCTGCACTTATTGTCCGGCATCGGAAGAAAACAGTTTGAAAAAAGGGGCATGGCTGGACGTGAAAAACGGGGGATCGCTGTTGACAATCTTTCGAATGGTCGGGTCGGCTTTGAACGATTTTTCTAAAAATGCGCGCACGCGGTGGCGGTCCCACCCAAGGGGATGGACAAATTCCCGGTACAGGGAAAGATCCCCGTGATAAAAGGGACGCGTCTCCAAGGATTTCGCCAGTCCGGCCTGCGCCGGCAGGTTGAATACGGCCAGGTTTAAGAAATCGATATGACCGGCGTGTGCAAGGATAAACGCTTTCGTTTTCATCGCGCTTTTCTCGTTTTCAGGCGGAGTGCCGAAAAGGAGATAGCCGTATACGGATATCCCGGCGGCCTTCACGGTAGCAAGCGCCCTTGACATGGCGGCAAGGGTTGTTCCTTTTCCCATGGCGTCAAGGACCTTTTGATCGCCGGATTCAATGCCGAGCTGAAGCATGACGCAGCCGGATGCCGCAAGCCCTTCGACAAACCCGGTATCGGAAAGATGGCTGGTTATCCGGGCAAAACCGTACCAGGGGAGCCCCGGGGGATTGTCGGTCAAGTATTTCATAAACCGCGGCGAAAGGGCATTGTCCGAAAAATGGACCAAGGCGCCCCCGGGTTCATGAAATGCCGTTCCATTAAGGCTTCCGGCCACCGTTTCGGGCAGATACGGCCGGTAGGGGTTCTGCTCCGCACTTTCCGGGCAGAAAGCGCATCTGCGCCAGTAACACCCCCGGGATGCGGATACGGACAGGACGCGAAGCGGGGAAAGGTATCGATCCGGATCAAGGGATGCGAAATCATAGGGAAATCCAGTTTCTGCGTCCTCCGGCTTGGGAGAGCGGGGAAGCGCGCCGCACATGGCACCCAGCGGCAGCTCCCCCGGACCGGGTACCATGTCATTTACGATCCCTTGGAGGGGATTTGAAAACCCCGGGATCCTCATCCATGACGTTACCAGGGAGCCGCCGAAAACGATCCGGACCGTGGGGAATCGCCGCCGGATACATCCGGCAATGGCCGATGCACAAATGGCCTGGCTCATGAAATTGACGGAAATTCCGACGATATCAGGCATACGCGGGGCAAAAGCATCCGCCAGCCTTTTTTCAAAAAACGGGTAAAAGAGGTTATCTTCAAAATCGTTGGCCGCGGCTGCCAGGTCGCGGCTTCGAACCGGCAGGCGACGGTCTTCCCCGTAGTTGGAAAGGGAAAGATGCACCCCCTTCTCCCGCCCGGCCATGTGAAGTATCCGGTTGATATCCGTCACCGCGCGCTTGTAGCGGTCGACATCCGCATACAACCGGGGAGAGCGAAGCGCCGCCAGATTTTTATCCGCATGGGCCACTGCCCGTCGGGTCCAGGTATCGCTTGCGGAAAGCTTTCGGTCTGCCAGGTGTATTATTGCTTCAATATTCAGGTCGATAACACGGCAGGAGGCGCCTGCCGCGCGCAGAAAACCGGCCAGCCGAGCTACCCCGGCCGGGGCCCCTGCCGCGACGCAGGCCGGCGGATGAATCAGTATGATGGATTTTTTCCCAGCCATGATTATTATGGTAAAAGATACCGGTAAAAACGTAAAACCCGCTTTTCCTGCAAATAGGGCAGCCGTAAAACGGCAGCCGCCAACAACGTCTTGTAGCAGAGAAGGTGCAAAATGTCATTTAAAGAAAACCTCCAGCAAAAAGTCACGGTCGAGGAACTGGCGGAAAAGGTGATCGCATCGATCGGGGCCGGCAGCAGCGGATACAAAATCGACAAGACCCATATGCGCGCCCTTTTGGAAATGGCCGGATATGAGCCCCTTGAACGCCGGGGGCTCGAGATGTATGCCAGGGATTTTTCAAAGGAAAAAGGCCGCATCGTGCTTTTGGACAACGAGCTCAAGGTATACGACACGGATGCGGACGATGTGGCGATGCGGAAAAACCCCATCCTGGCGGAAATGGTAAAATTCAGAAACATCCGTAAAATTCTAAACGACCAGGACGTGGTGGTCTCCGCCAAAAGCGAAACGGTCCGGGCCATCCGGCGCGAGATTCTGGAAGACCTCGACCTTTCCTTTACGGAAGCCGACATTGAAGAGATTTACCGCGAGGGCTTGGACGCATTGGCGCACGAAGAAACAGAAAATATGATTGAAATTCTGGACATTTTTGGTGAAATCTTAGGGCTTTCATCCCCTTCCGGACCCCTTTCCGGTGGCATGGCGGTCTATGTGCGCAAAACAGAAACAAAACATGGCGAGAGCTACGGCCCCGTCTACATATTCCTGTTTTCCGACAACCGCCTGCTCCGCTATGTCGTGACGCTTTCCCCTGCTGAAAGCAGAAAATCAGCGACATACCGGGATCTCGTGTCCGGAAAAACAGAACCGGCAGCAGAAGGCCCGGCCGTACTCGATGCGCTTAGAGAAAAAGCGCTGGCCCTGCCCGAAAAAAGAATATCAATTGCGTAGCCGGGTAGCCGGGGCGCTGTACCCTTCGCCCGTGCTGTAAAAATTAATTCTTGACATCGGGGAAAAAGTCGCTATAATGGAAATTACAATATCAACATAACTTGATATGAAAATGTTGATACATTGATTTAACAGCCGCAAACAAATGGTACGCAAAAAAAATACCGAAAGGAAAAAACCATGTTAATGTCTAAAGACAACCAAGCAATTGTGCCGGAAATCGATCTTTCCCTGCCCCACAAAGTCGCGGATATTTCTCTTGCGCCGTTGGGGTTCAAGGAAATGGAACTCTCTGAAAATGAAATGCCCGGCCTCATGGCCGTACGCGAGAAGTACGGCCCGGAACAGCCGCTCAAGGGGCTCAAGGTCACCGGTAGTCTGCACATGACCATCCAGACTGCCATGCTGATCGATACGCTTAAAACCCTGGGTGCGGACATCCGCTGGGCGTCCTGCAACATCTTTTCCACCCAGGATCACGCAGCCGCGGCCATTGCCAAGTCCGGCGCCGCCGCCGTGTTCGCATGGAAAGACGAGTCACTCGAAGATTACTGGTGGTGCACGGAAATGGCCCTTACCTGGCCGGACGGCAGCGGGCCGGACCTGATCGTGGACGACGGCGGGGACGCCACGTTGATGATCCACGAAGGGGTCAAGGCGGAAAACGACCCCTCGATGCTCGAGAAACAATACGACGTATACGAATACCAGTGCATCATCAACCGCCTCAAGGCGGCCTACGAAAAAGATCCGAAAAAATGGCACAAGGTCGCGGAAAACATCCGGGGCGTCTCCGAAGAAACCACGACCGGCGTAAACCGCCTGTACCAGCTGGCCAAAAAGGGGGAACTGCTCTTTCCGGCCATCAACGTCAACGATTCGGTCACCAAGTCCAAGTTCGACAACATCTACGGATGCCGGGATTCCCTGGCCGACGGTCTCAAACGCGCCACGGATACCATGGTCGCCGGGAAAACCGTTGTGGTCTGCGGATACGGCGATGTGGGCAAGGGTTCGGCCCAATCCATGCGCGGCTACGGCGCCCGTGTGGTGATCACGGAAATCGATCCCATCTGCGCCCTGCAGGCGGCAATGGAAGGCTACGAGGTCTCCACCATGGAAGAAATGGCGTCCAAGGGGGATATTTTCGTCACCGCCTCCGGATGCTGCGATGTCATCACGGGCGAGCATATGGAAATGATGAAGAATGAAGCCATCGTGTGCAACATCGGCCATTTCGACCATGAAATCGGAGTAAGCTACCTGGAGAAAAACTGCGAGCGGACCCGGATCAAGCCGCAGGTGGACCAGTGGCACCTCAAGAGCGGCAATTCCATCATTCTGCTGGCCGAAGGCCGCCTGGTGAACCTTGGATGCGGCACGGGGCATCCCAGCTTTGTCATGAGCAACAGCTTCACCAACCAGACCCTGGCCCAGATCAAGCTGGCCACAGAGGACCTTGACAAACAGGTATACACCCTGCCCAAGGACCTTGACGAGGAAGTCGCAAGACTGCATCTGGCCCGGCTGGGCGTGAAACTCACCAAGCTCAACGACAAGCAGGCCGAATACCTTGGCATTCCCAAGGAAGGCCCGTTCAAGCCGGATCACTACCGGTACTAATATCCATTCCGCCCGCCTTTGAAAAAAGGCGGCAGAGACAACCAAAGCGGGGGGCCCGGTCTGGAGCCCCCCGCTTTTTTTAGATTGTCCGGTGAAATCGCCTGTGCACAGTATGCAATCTTACAAAATCCGTTCCAGTATCACCTTGGTGGCCATGTATGTTGGACGGATCCCTTCAGGGCCCATTTCCCCGGCGGCAAGCGTCTGGCCGGACTCCAGGGGATTGTCCGATGCATAATATACATACCGGATTTTTACGTCCCTGGGAATATGCCCCTTGATGATGGCAGCACTTATGGCCCGCTGGTAATGCCCGCCTTCCATTTCCAGACCGACCGTTCTCCATGAATGCTGGAAACGAAGCAGCATATCCCGGTTCTGAAGGGAAGTTCCCAGCACCGTGATCATGGGCCCCACATGGATCGGCATGTCCGCATCGAAATCAGCCGCGTCGAGATCGTTTTCGAACATGTAGTTGTCGGAGGTTTCCTCAATGACATGGGCGGTTGCCAGCATGATCTCCCCTTTGCTGCCGGTCAGTATGCCGGCTTTCCCCATGATGGATATGGAGGCGACATTCATCGGGGTCTCCGTCGGCTGTTCCGGATCCTCGGGAAAAGGGTTGAGCAGACAGTCCATTACCTCGAACGCCTGCGCGCCGAAGGCATAGTCCATGACAAGGATCACCGGCGCGTCATCACCGGTCCCTGCCGCCAATTTTACTTCCGGATGCATGGGCACCGCGCCGATTTGGGCGGTGTCGATGATCTGGCAATCAATATGGGCCCCGGATCGATCGGGAAGCTCGTAAAGCCCGTTCTGCAGAGCATATTCGATTATTTCCCGCTTCTGATTGCAGATGCAAAGGATAAAGGAGTAAAGCGGATCACCCGCATTTCCGGGGGCGATACGGCATTCTTTGGATGCGGCATAGCCGTAAACAAGGTTGACCACGCTGTGAAGATTGGCGCTGATGATATGCAGGGGGCGACCGTCCAGACCAAGCTCTTTGAGTTGCCGTTTGATATCGCCGGACCATTTCTGCCCGTATCGCTGGTGGGAGATAACATTGATCAGTGACGGGGTCATGTAGACGATCAGGTAATTTTCCGCCGCCAGTTTTTCCCGGTACACGCGGGTACCAAGATGATAGACAATCTCGAACAGCCCGGAGTTGCTGTTTGCCTGAACCCTATTGCCTTCAAGATACTCATAGGTATTCCGGGTTTCCTGGTAGGAGCGGCCGAGAATCAGGCTCAGGTTCCAGATCGCCTTATCGAGCTGCCGGTCGTCCATGGAATCGAGTTTCCCCATCGCATCGTCAAGCGCCTGCCACTCGATGGTAAAATTTCCATACTCGTCGGTCATGCGATTTCTGATTTTTTTTGCCTCGATATTCAGAAAGGAAAGGTGGGTCAGAATATCGTAGATTTCGCTCAATCCCCTGGTGATGACAAAACATATTTCGGTTTCACTGATCCGGTAACAGCTTCTCCGGCGTTTCAATGCAAAGATTTCTTCGAAACTCGGGGCGGAAAACTGCTCTTCTTCAGTGAGAATCAAACGGGTGGCTTTTTCGATGGATCTGGGCAGCCGGTCAATGACGTATTCCAGCCCTTTTAATTCGACGACCCGCGGGTCGTTCATGCTGCCGTAAATTTCAGGGCTCAATGCGATCAGGCAGTCCGCAAGGGCCTGCCCCATTTTTCCCGATGGGCGGAAATAACCGCGCAATGCGAGTGCATTGGCGATGGTTTTGAAATTTCGCACCGCCACCCTGGCTTTTTGTGATCCGGTAAGGTCCTGCATCGACTTTTACGCCGCAATGGATAAGGTTGTCAGTTGCAGATCAATGCTGTTTGTCTTTTGTCTGATGTTTTTTACCAGAAAACAAAGCGGAACAACAGGGTTTTTGCAAAAAGGCGTACCGGGCAAAAAAAAAGCGGGGGCAGCAAAAAACATCCGCCCCCGCTTTTTGCCCCATGTGAAATGTCTACCGCCGTATGGTGATAACCATGTACCCTCTCTGGGCCCGGCGAATAAAAAGCTGTATGGGGTCTTTCTCTCCCAGCTCCCCGATGATCCGGCTGAAATCGGAAGGACTTTTCACGCTCATCCGGTTTGCCTCCAGGATGACGTCCCCGACACGAATGCCGGCCCTCGCCCCGATACTGCCCGGTTCCACTTCCTCCACGATAACCCCCGTAACATCCCGCATGTTCAGGCGCCGGGCGATTTCAGGGGTCATTGCGGCCACGCGGATGCCAAGGGCCTCTGCCGGCTGCGCGGCTCCTGCAAGGGTATCATCATCCCGCTTTCCAATGGTGACGTCGATTTTCCGGATTTTTCCATCCCGAAAAACTTCGATTTCCGCTTTTTCCCCCACAGAAAGCCCCGAAACCATGCGCGACAGGTTGCGGGCGGAATTCACCGTTTTACCGTTTATCGAGACGATGATATCATTGGCTTTTATGCCGGCGTCTTCCGCAGGCTGGCCGGAAAACACTTCGGTTACCAGCACGCCATGATCAATGCCGTAATACTCCTTGAGATCGGCATCAAGGTCCTGAATGCCGACCCCTATCCATCCACGGACGACCGTGCCGCTTTCACGCAGTTGTTGAATAATATTTTCCGCCATGCTTGCGGGAATGGCAAACCCGATTCCGTCACCCCCGGCAACAATGGCCGTATTGATCCCAATGACCATGCCGTCCATATCGAGAAGCGGTCCGCCGCTGTTGCCGGGATTGATGGAGGCGTCCGTCTGCAGAAAATCATCGTACTGCCCCGCACCGATGAAACGCCCCTTGGCGCTCACGATCCCGGATGTTACGGTATGATCCAGACCAAAGGGATTGCCGATAGCCAGCACCCACTCACCGACCTCAACCTTGTCTGAATCGCCCAGTTTCAGAAACGGCAGGTCCTTTTCCGCGTCAATCTTGATGAGCGCAAGGTCCGTGGAGGAATCCGTGCCGATGATTTCCGCATCGTATTCCTTGCCATCCTCAAGCTTCACGACGATCGCATCCGCATCCTTGATCACATGGTGGTTGGTAACGATATACCCGGCCTTGTCGATGATAAACCCGGACCCGAGGCTTCGCTGCCGGTATTCCCGCTCATGGAACTGATCGAAAAACCGATCGAAGAACTGGTCAAACGGATCATTCCCGCCGCGGGGGCCTTTAAAAAAATGATCAAACACCCGGCCCCTCCCTTCAACGGTTTTGACCGTACTGATATTGACCACTGCGGGACTTGCATCCCTGGCAAGATTGACGAAATCAATCGGTACCATTGCCACGGACCCAGAATGACCGGCTGCATGGGCATAGGAAGCCGGTACAAACGCAGCGATCAAAAAACATGCTGTCAGAAATGCCATTGCTGCAGAAAAACCCTTTCTCCGTTTTTCATTTGCCAATGTTTTCATTTTCCTGATTTCTCCTTTTAAAAATGCTTGGGCACACCCTTTTACATACGATTCTTTGCATTTATCAACAGGCATAACGATCAGGAGGACCGCGCAAGGGGTGCCACTTGCGCGGGTGCACCTGCAGGCCCATATGCAGCGGGAATATTTTTCGTGTCAATGCAAGAATGCAAAAAACAGCAACATCATACTATAAAACATATGTAAGGGCAATGGAACTGTTTTACAAGGAACTGTTTTAGGGACAAATTGTGATATCCGGCATAAGGGACTTTTTTTGGCAGGGCAAACGGAAAAGGGCATATCCGGCGTAATAAAACTACGCATTACGAATATGCCCTATAACCCATCTCAAAATTGTCTTTCGCCCCAATATCTTTGTTGGCGAGACAATTCCGTTATTCCGCGATATCCATCGCCTCCATCACCTCTTCGGTGATTTCCTTTCCCCCTGCAATGAGCGCGTTTACGTCCACCACGTAGGTGTAGCCTTTTTCATCGGCGATCCGTGCGATATCCTTTCTGACCTCATCTACGGCTCCCTGCTGCAATTCCTGCCCCCGCTGCTGAAGCTGCTGCTGCATCATCTGCTGGGCCATCTGCTTCTCTTCCTGCCCCATGCCCTGAAGCTGCTCTTCCATTTCCTGCATTTCGCCCTGAAAGGTCTCCTGGGCCTTACGGAATGCCGGATGTTTTTCCAGTATCCGGTTGGTGTCCACGGAAACGATTTCCACCTTTTCAGTGTCAGCGGCCATTGCCCCGACTGCGAAAAGCGCACTGAAAAAAACGGCGGTCAGGCAGAAACAGAGGATTTTGAAAAAGGATCTGCTTGTTTCGTTGTTTGTACGCATCTTTGATACCATTTAAAAAGCTCCTTCTCTCTTTGCATAAAAATATACTGCGGATTCCCATTCTTTCTGGAAGTCCGCTTTGCGTTACCACACATTTCGAAAAATAACAGTCGTTGAAAAAACAATACGGAACTGGCAAATATCTTCGCCGCCCGGACCGCATCTCTCGATGTCATCCGGATGGGTCCTTATATGACCGTCCGGTGTTTCCGGTTTTCCAAAAAAACCTCCCAGGGATAACGGCTTATGCGATATCCCGGGAGGTTTTTTTCATCAACGTTGATCCGGCAGCAATCGTCTTTCCTGCCGACGATGGACAAGAAAATAGCCGGGCTTCGGATTATCTGGCAGCAGCCTTTGCAGCGGTCAGCCACGCATTCCACTTGTCCTGATTCTTTTCAATCCATTCATCCACGTGTCTTTCAATGTCTTCCTGCTTGTCTTCGCCTTCAAACATCTTGTTGTTCTGGGCGGCGATATCCGGGAAAGGCACGGACATGAGAGAAAACATGGTTTTCACAGCCGGATTCTCGTCAAGAAATTTCTTGTTGGCAACGACACGAATATCGTTGGCCACAAATCCCATCTTGACCGGATCCGTCACAGCGCCGGTCAGGCCCTTGGCCACCATTGCGTCTTCCAATCCTTCCTGCCCTTCCTTGGGAACGATTTTGGGTACGTTGATCCAGACGACATCTTCACCCGGTTTTAACTTGTAGACCGTCCAGTTGGGCGTCCATGTGTAGAAAAAAACCGGCTCCCCGGAATTGTAACGGGCCAGGGCATCGGCCATGCTGGCGCTGTATCCGGCCTTGATCAGATTGATGTCATCCCACAGTTCATAGGTATCCATGTGAAAGCCGATCGTCACTTCGCATCCCCAGCCGGGCGGGCAGGCCACAAGGTCGGCTTTGCCGTCACCGTTGGAATCAAATGCCTTTTTCACTTCTTCCCGCCGAAAATCATCCAATGAAGTGATGTTGTATTTTTCAGCATGTTCTTTGGATACCAGATACCCCTGGACTGCGCCCGCTTTGACAACAGTGCCGGCCATCACGATATCTCTTTCCCAGTTGGAGGGCAGAAAATCAGCGTGCAGCGGAAACCAGCCGTTGGCCCAAAAATCAATGTCTCTCTGGGCCAGGGACCGGTAAAAAATGGGTCCGCCCAGCTTTTTGGCATCCTCGACGTTATAGCCGAGCTCTTCACAGGCCCTGGAGTAAAGCGCTTCCAGAAAAAAACCCGTGGTCCAAGTAGCTGCAGCGGGCTGTATGGTTTTGCCCTTGCCGGGCAGGTCCTGGGCCATGGTTGTTCCGGAAAACAGCATCATGCATGCAGCCATAACCAGAACTGCAAGGCCGATTCTTTTCGTAAATTTCATGAGAAACCTCCTTATTTTTGCGTTAAAGAAAACTGCTGCGAAAACAGGCAACTTTTATCGATTTTACCTATGCAGCGTCTACTCCTGTTGCTGGGAACCCAACGCCTGTGTAATGCGGTCGAGTACCATGGCCATTAAAACGATACCGATCCCGCCGATGCCGGCAAGTCCGACCCGAAGGCTGTTTAAGCCTTCAAATACCGGCACGCCAAGACCGCCGGCGCCGATCAGGGAAGCGATCACGACCATTGACAGGGAAAGCATGATCGTCTGGTTCAATCCCGCCATAATGGTTTTCATGGCCAGCGGAATCTGGACTTTCCATAAAACCTGGCGTTTGGTGGCACCGAATGAATAGGTGGCCTCGATTAATTCCGGATGCACCTGCCGGATCCCCAGGTTGGTCAAACGGATAATCGGCGGCATGGAAAAAATAATCGTGGCAATAACGCCGGCCACCGTGCCGATAGAAAAGAGCATGACCACGGGTACCAGATAAACAAAAGCCGGGGTCGTCTGCATGGCGTCGAGAATCGGCCGCAGAAAAGCTTCAAACCGGTCGCTTCTCGAAGAAAAAATCCCCAGGGGGACACCGATCAATACACACACCACCACTGCGGAAAATACCATTGCCAGCGTGGTCATGGTCTCACTCCACAACCCAATGAATCCGATAAACGCCATGCCCACAAAGCTGAAAATTCCCACTTTCCAGCCCGCGGTTTTCCACCCCACGATCAAAAAGACCAACAGAATGATTTCCGGCGGCAGCCATAAAAGCAGATCGTCGATGCCGTTGAGCATCCATTGAATGGGTATTTTTACGGCCTGAAACTGGGGCCGGAAATTGCCTACCAGCCAGTCGACCCCGGATGCGATCCAGTCATCCAAAGGGATGGTATACTGGAATATATCGAACATAGCGCCTCCTATGCATATTCTTCGTCAAAAGTGGCTTCCCGGCTTAACGTCCGGAGGAAAAGATGCCTTGAAATTGTTCCCTTGTATTTGTTGGATGAATCCACGACCGGAACAGGGCATTCATAGGCGGTTAATTTCGGCAGTACTTCCTGGAGCGTGGCGTCTTCCGGAACCGGCTCAATCCCTTCCAGGTAGGCCGGAGTGATGTCCTGAGAATTGTGCGTTTCGTCCTCAAGGGCTTCCTGGATTCCGGCAAGGGAGACCACGCCCACATAGGTGCGGTCCTTGCGCAGCACATACGCATATTCCCGGTCATTTTCATTGAGCCGCTGGCGTACCGCCCGAAGGCCGGCCTTGTGCAATGGGAACGTCACCTGGGTGGTAGTGGCGATGTCTCCCGCCTTATACACATGGGTGGGGTCCACCCCCCGGAAAAAGGCTTTCACGTAATCATCGGCCGGATTTCGCATAATTTCTTCCGGGGCGCCGATCTGAACGATCCGGCCGCCTTCCATGATGGCGATGCGGTCGCCGATCCGCATGGCCTCATCCAGATCATGGGAGATAAAGATCACGGTCCGTTGGCTGCCTTCCTGGAGCTTGAGCAGCTCATCCTGCATTTCCGTTCGGATCAGGGGGTCAAGTGCGGAAAAAGCCTCATCCATGAGCATAATATCCGGATCCACGGCCAGGCCGCGCGCCAGTCCAACGCGCTGCTGCATGCCGCCGGACAGGGAACTCGGATAGCTGTCGGCCACATGATCAAGCCCGACCTGTTCAAGGGCGGACATGGCCCTTTCATTCCGCTTTTTTGCCGAGAAACCCATTATTTCCAAGCCGAATGCGGCATTTCGCAATACAGTCTGGTGCGGCATCAGGGCAAACGACTGAAAAACCATGCTCATGTATTTTCTTCGTATTTCCACAAGTTGTTTGGTGTCCAACTTGGTAATGTCCTGGTTTTCCACGATGATTTTTCCCGAGGTGGGCTCGATTAAACGGTTGAGCAATCGTACCAGCGTCGATTTGCCGGAGCCTGAAAGGCCCATGATTACAAAAATCTCTCCGGCATAGACGGAAAAACAGGCATCATGGACCCCAATCGTCAGCCCGGTTTCCTTATAAATTTCATCCTTGCCTTTGCCTTGTTTTATGAGCTTAAAAGCCGGCTCTGGATCCCCGCCGAAAATCTTGTAGGCATGCTCCACCTCAAGGCGTTTCTGGCCGTCTGTTGCGTCATTCTCCATGGTCGTTAGTTCCCTGTGTCTCGTTGGTTTCCAGCTTGAACTCTGGAAAAACAATTAATTTTCAGGCGCCCAAAAAACGAACGTCCCCATAAAAAAACTGCCGGGCCACCATGCACATCATATGAAAAAAGTTATGAACGATAGAAAAAAAATCAAATCAATTCCACGATCTGATGAAATAACTTTTTAATATAGCAATAGATATTAATTTTTTGGTATTTGATAAATAATTAATTTTTATTACAATTTTTATATTTTGTCAATGCGGTTTTAATAAAGTATTCGAAAAACATGACTTATCGGACTAAAAAACAATCGATTTACCCGTTTTACAACATTTTCCCAGGATCCCTATTCACAGATCGTTACCTGTTGCGGCATTTTTGGTATTTACATGCATCGGAAAGTAAAAAAGGCTTTATGTATCGCCTTTTCCGCGTATATATTTTATTTGCTGAAAAACTTCTTTTCTAAAAAAAAAATTTTTAGCATATTGAACATTCAAATAAAAATGCCTGCGCTCCTGTCCGTTTTTTCCGGGTAGCGAAGAGGAACACTAGAACCCATCTCAAAATTCGGATTTCGGTTCAAGATCGCGGCGGCATCTTGTTTCAAACCGCAGACATACTCAAATATTTCGAGGATTTGAAATAAGACGCCAACAAAGATATTGGGCCGAAAGACAATTTTGAGATAGGTTCTAAACAAAAAACTGGATCAATCATGTTCCCCATTGAAACATTTGTTTCATTTGTCACAGCATCTATATTGCTGGCAGCCGCACCGGGGCCGGACAACATATTTGTTCTCACGCAATCCGCCCTGCAGGGCCCCCGGGCCGGCCTTGTCGTAACACTGGGACTCTGCTCCGGGCTTGTTGTGCACACCACGGCGGTGGCCCTTGGTGTTGCGGCCATATTTCAAACTTCGACTGCGGCATATACGGCCCTCAAGCTGGCCGGGGCCGGGTATTTGTTATACCTGGCTTGGCAGGCATTTCATGCCTCTGCGACAAAAATATCAACGGACAAAGGGATACGAATGCCCTTGTCAAAACTGTACAAGCGCGGCATCATCATGAATGTAACCAACCCCAAGGTCTCCATTTTTTTTCTGGCCTTCCTCCCCCTTTTTGCCGATCCCGCGCGCGGCCCCATTGCTTTTCAGATAATGGGACTTGGTGTTATTTTCATTTTCTCCACCATACTGATCTTCAGCGCAGTGGCGCTCGTATCCGGCTCCGTGGGGCAGTGGCTGAATCGGTCCGCAAGGGCCCAGCGGATTATGAACCTGCTTGCCGGCATGATATTTGTCACGCTGGCCGCAGCCCTTTTAATCGAAAAAGGATAGATTTTTCAAAGAAGCGGAAGCACAGACCGTATGGCGCATAGAGCGAAAAAAAAGAGGCGGCTGTTAAAAACCCGGGCAATGAAAAATATACGGTACCGGCTTCTTTACGCCCTGATTCTCCTGATCCGTAAAATACCAAGACAATGGGGGATCGCCGTCGGCAGAAAAATAGGGCTTCTGTTCTTCCGAATGGGCGGAAAACAGCGGAATTATGCCATTGAAAATCTCAAAGCGGCATTTGCGCAGGAAAAAACAGAAGTAGAAGTACACGAAATCGCGAAAAATGTTTTTCTCCATTTCGGAGCGGCAAGCATCGACGCCATACGTATTCCCGTATACGCCGAAAAAGACCTTGATGACCTTATCACCCCCAGGAACTTTCATTATGCAAAACCGCTTCTCGATTCGGGGCGGGGAATTCTTTTTTTGACCGCCCACTTTGGAAACTGGGAACTGATGGGGGCATGGCTGGCGGCAAAGGGGTATCCCATAGGGGTCGTGGCGACCCCGATATCGGATCCCCGGCTCGACCGGCTCATCGTGGATACGAGGAACAGGGCCGGCTATTACAACATTGCCAGGGGAAAGTCGCCCAAGGAGATTCTCCGTTCCATTCGCAAAGGGCATTCCCTTGGCTTTCTCATTGACCAGGACACGGATGTCAAAGGCGTTTTTGTCGATTTTTTCGGAAGAAAAGCGCACACGGCCGTGGGCCCCGTGGTACTGGCGGCAAAATACGATATTCCCCTGATGCCCGCTTTTATGTATATGAAACCGGATACGACATACGTACTTGAATTTTTCCCGCCCATTCCGCTTGCAAATACGGGAAACCCTGCCAAAGATATCATCACCAATACCCAGAAGTGTTCGGACGTCTATGAGGCGATCATCCGGCGCTACCCGGAACAATGGGCGTGGATGCACCGCAGGTGGCGGAAGCAGCCGGGGGATAGATAGGTTGTAGGTTGTAAAGGGACAAAGGAGTCGTACGGTGACGGCTCATGGGACCGCCGGCGTACGACTGGTTATGTCTTTGCTTTTACTTTACTCCCTTGCGTTTTTGAGCGCGGCAATACGGTCTTCAATGGGCGGGTGGGTCATGAAGAGATCTTTCCAGGACGATTTTCTTTCCTGCTTTCCGCTGATGCCGAAGGCGCTCATCTGGTCGGGAAGCGGTTCCCCCGCACTTCGGCGGAGCTTTTCCAGTGCGGAAATCATTTTTTCACGGCCGGCCAGGTTGCCGCCGCCAGCATCCGCCCGGAATTCGCGCTGCCGGGAAAACCAGAAAACGATCGTGGATGCCAGGATGCCGAAAATGATCTGGGCGGCTATCGTGGCAACAAAAAAACCGATGCCATGCCCCTGCTCGTTCTTTAAAATCACCCGGTCCACGAAATGCCCCACGACACGGGAAAGAAAAATCACAAACGTATTGATCACCCCCTGAATCAGGGTAAGGGTAACCATATCCCCGTTTGCCACGTGACTGATTTCATGCCCCAGGACAGCCTCTGCCTCATCCTGGTTCATGTTTCGCAATAGGCCTGTACTCACCGCCACCAGCGCGTTGTCGCGCTTCATACCGGTGGCAAAGGCATTGGGCGCCGGGGAATCGAAGATGGCCACCTCCGGCATGCCGATTCCCGCTGCCTGGGCCTGCCTGCGCACCGTATCCAGGAGCCAGGACTCCACCTGGTTGCGCGGGGTGTCGATCACTTTGGCACCGGTCATCCGTTTTGCCATCCACTTGGATATGGCAAGGGAGATGAAAGACCCCCCAAAACCGATGACCGCCGCAAAAATCAGAAGATTGTACAGATTAAGGCCCACGCCCTGATCGTCGAGGATTCGCCCCACGCCGAGCAGCCGGAGCACGATACCCAAAACAACAAGGATCGCGATATTGGTCGCCAGAAAAAGAACCACTCGCTTCATTGGTATTCATGCCTCCTGTCTAAAAAAATAAAATCATCAATTGTTATTATATGCGAATCTGCCGGGTTCGGAAAAAAACAACCGGCGCTTTACGGAAAGGCATAAAACGGTTTTTTGCACAAATCCCATACGGACAAAAATGAATCAGAACTAGTAAATATGCATCATTTGGCGGTTTGTCAAGGGATACCGGGGACGAACTCCAAGGCCTGCCATGTGCGCCGGCGGTTTTCAACAACCCCGCACTGCCGCGTTCCGCTTGCCTCATTACAAGCCCTGCGCTTTCAGCGCTTCCACAGACGCCGCATTCCCGATGACCATCAGGCGATCGTTTTTTCTCAGCTTTTCAGATGGTTCCGGCCCCTGGATCTGTTCTTCCCCCCGGCGGATGCCGACCACGGTCACCCCGTAATTCTGACGAAACCGGAGTTCCGCCAGGCTTTTGCCGACATGTTCGGAATCCCTGGCCACGCAGATTTCAGCCATGGTAAAGCGGTCTTCATTCTTGCCCTCCTGTTCCGCCATCTCGTTTAACAGCGATTCCGCGTGTCGCAGTTCCTCCTCCAGCCCCGTAATGACGAGCCGGTCACCGGGATAAATCCGGAAATCCGGTCCGGGATCAAAGTGAACATGACCGGCGCGGCTGACCGCCAGTATGGACACCCCCATCTGCGGCCGCAGGGGGATATTTTTCACTTTTGAACCCGCAAAGGCCGAGCCGGTCCTGATCCGGACCTCCCTGAAGGAAATCGACCGTCCAAAATCATCGGGCAGCACATCCATTGCATAGGTCAATGCATCCGCCGCCTGCTCGGCGGCGTCAATAAACGGCCGGAATACGACTTGTGCACCGTAGCGGGCAAAAAGATCGGCTTCGGCTTGGTTTTGGGCCGTCACCGCGATTTTTCCGGCGTATCCCAGTGCTTCTATATGCTGCATCAGGGAAAGATTCAATTCTTTCGACCGAACCGTGCTGACGACCCAGCGCGCCCGCTTCAACGGGAGCTGCTCATGGATTTCCGGATCCGACATGTCCCCGTAAATGACCGTTACGCCTTTTTTTCTCCATTTCTGCAGCACGCCGGGATCGAAATCGACCCCCACAATCGTTTTCCGTCGCTGGAGCAGGTAGTCCGCAAGGCTGCTGCCGTAATTCCCAAGGCCCAGAATAATGGCGTCCACGGCCAGGGGAGCATATCCCGATTCAATGGTGGCTTCCCGGTACGGATTGTCCCGTTCAAATATTTTCAGCGGCCTGGACAGAAAGTTGTACAAGGGATCAGAATACAGGATCATGTAAGTGGAGGCGAAGATAGTGACGACCCCGACCAGCGTGATCAGCCCCATGATTTCATGGGTGATATGGCCGATGGAAAGCCCCATGGCAGAGATGATCAGGGAAAATTCGCTGATCTGGGCCACCGTGAGCCCGGCCTTGAAACCCGTGCGGCGGCGATATCCCATAAGCCCCATGATGACCAGGACAATGAGGGGATTGCCGAGCAGGACGAACAGGGAGAAAACAGCCGATGTCCCCAGCTGCGCTCCGACGGTCGCCCAGTCCAGGCGGGCGCCAAGGTGAATA
Source organism: Desulfobacteraceae bacterium (assembly GCA_011389935.1). GTDB lineage: Bacteria > Desulfobacterota > Desulfobacteria > Desulfobacterales > Desulfosalsimonadaceae > B1SED10-16. The sequence goes on along the minus strand of JAABTJ010000004.1, from coordinate 97,867 downwards.
AAGAAAAAAAGCAGAAGAAAATCCCGAAGGGTGTAAAGACGTAAGCTGATAGCATCCCGGTAGTCCGTAGATGCGAGGGAAATGCCGGCAAGAAATGCCCCCAGCTCCTTGCTGAAGCCAAGTACTTCTCCGGTGGCGCCCAGAAAAACGGCCCAGGCAATGGCAAAAAGCGTCAACATTTCCTGGGACTCGGCAAGACGATGCGTCAACCACGGGAGCACGTATTTCATCAACAGGCCGATGACGGCCAGAAAACCGGCTCCTTTTGCAAGGATAAGCACGGATGAGAAAAAAACCGTCCCTTCTTCTTCAATGCCTGCGCCGAAGGTAGTAAGAGCTACCAACGCGGCAATGGCCGCAATATCCTGGACGATCAAAAAACCGATGGCGATCTGGCCGTGAAGCGAATCGATTTCATTTTTATCGGACAACAACTTGACGATGATGATGGTGCTGGAAAATGTAAGCGCCACTGCCACGTAAGCGGCATGAATGAATGTCATTCCGAATGCCATGGCGATCAGAAAGCCGACCGCCGAGGTGAAAAAAATCTGCCCCAGGCCAGTGGCAAGGGCCACCGGTCCGGTCGTCCGTATCAGGTTCAAATCCAGCTTGAGTCCGACGATAAACAGCAGTAGCGCGATGCCGATCTCCGCCAGCAGTTCGATCTTGTCGTAGGACTCGATAATACCAAAAACAAAGGGCCCCGCGATGATCCCGGTCGCCAGGAACATGATGATTAAGGGCTGGCGCAATTTCTGTCCGATAAAGGCCAGCAGGGTGGCAAGCCCCAGGATTGCCGCGATCTCAACAAATGTGTCGCCGATAAACATTGATAAACTCGTAAAAGTCGGTTTTGGACGGCAAAGTAAAAAGTTCAAGATCAAGGCGCGTGCAATCTTTGAAGGATTGAGCGTACTTAACCGTACGTGAGATTCTTCAAAGATTGTACGCAACGCAGATATTGGACTTTTTACGAAGCCGTCAACATTGTCTTTCTCCGTGAGGGTAATGCGAAAACGCTATTTTTCTTCGGATATAAAAAGTATTATTGACAGGCGCCGGAAGATGTCAACCAAATTTACGGCGAAAACCGGTCAGGCAGCACCTATACAACCGTTCTGCAACGATATTTCGGGAAGCACGCCCGCGGATACACTTTCTGCTTGACTCATATTGCGGATCCGGCGTAAGTTTATGAATGGATTTCTCCTTTTCGCAGGCGTAAATGCGTCAAAAAACCGAAACGATCAAACAATGGACCCGGGAATATGAATCAGGATACGTACAAGGTTGTTTTATCCGGAAATCTTCTGAACAATCAAACAATGGACGTTGTGAAAAAACGCATGGCGGCGCTCTTTAAAACCACTGCCCCGGTGATAGAAAAGCTGTTTGCACGCCCCAATGCCGTAATTAAAAAAAACCTCCCCATGGAAAAAGCCAACCGGTACGTAAAAGCCATTGAAAAAGCCGGGGCTGCCTGTTACCTGGAAAAAATGGCGTCCTCTTCCGCAAAGGCTCCTGCATCCAAAACAACCCAACCGGCCCGGGGTGCGGCTGCTCCCCAGCAAACGCCTGTCGGCATGGGTCTCCGGGTCATCCCGGTGCAAACGGCCTATAAAGGGGAAGAGCGCTTTATCCCGAAACCGGTGGATATGCTTACGGCCTCCGCCGGCGGCCTGAATTTCAACACGGACGATCTGCTGGATATAAACTACGACCAGATAGCCGCACTGGCGGCATACTCCCCCACCGACACAGGCAACGAAGCAGACGGGGACCCGATTCGTTTCCTGCTGTTCCTGAAAAACACGGAGCGGCCATTTGTCATGGAGTCCCGCCATATCGACTACCAGGCCTTCCAGGAAAATCCGCCGTCCAAACCTGCGGGGGCGTTCCGCGGATTCCTTCATTTCCTGTGCCGGCAGAATACCGCCATGATACTGGAAGAAACAACCTTTGACTTTCTTTCCGGCAATGAGCTCCCCAAATTCGATAACGAAAAGGCCATGAAATACGCCACCGCCATCGGCATTCTGATTGAAGAAGGTGGCGAAGGGGAAGAAGGATAGCTTTTATCCGGCAAAGCCCAGCAGCCGTCCCCCCTGGTAAACCGCAAAGGCAACAAGCCACGCCACCCCTGTTGTATACACCACGCTGAGGGCGGTAAACCGATGAGAACCGGTTTCGCGGCCGATGGCGATTACCGCCGCAACGCACGGCAGGTACAACAGGACAAAAAGCATCATGGAAAGTCCTGCAAGGGGCGTCATTCCCGAAGCCCGAAGCGCATTGCGCAGACCGTCGGACCCCGTCTCATCCCCTCCTGTGGCATAAAGTACACCCAGGGTCGATACGACCACCTCCTTGGCAACGAAACCGGTGAGCAGGGCCACGCTCCCCCGCCAGTCGATGCCAATGGGAGAAAATACGGGGGATATCACCTTTCCCAACTGCCCCAGGTACGAATTCGCCGTTTGCTCGACGTTTTTTTCGCGCTCCATCTGCTGCAGGGCCGCCCGTTTTTCCTCTTCAAGCCGTACCTCCTCCTGAGGGCCTGCATCGGCTATCCTTTGCGCATACGCCTGCCGGGTCTGATCGATTCTTGCCGCGTAATCCACCGAATAATCCACTTCCCGGGGAAACGAGGAGAGCGCCCAGATGACGATGGATCCGACCAGGATAATCCCCCCCATTTTTTTCAAAAAGAGCTTGGCCCGGTCCCACATGTGAATGAGCAGGTTTTTGAGCATGGGCGCGCGGTAAGGGGGGAGTTCCATGACAAAGGGGGCTTCCTCCCCTTTTAAAAAAACCCGCCGGAACAACAGGCCAGTCAGTATGGCGACCAGTATACCGGTCAGATACAGCAGAAATATTACCGTTCCCGCATGTGCGGCAAAAAAGGTGCCGGCAAGTACGATATATACCGGCAGCCGGGCCGAGCAAGACATGAACGGCGTGATGAGGATGGTTAATATCCGGTCTTTCCGGCTCTCGAGGCTTCTTGCGGCCATGATGGCCGGCACACTGCATCCGAAACCCATGAGCATCGGAATAAAAGACTTGCCGTGCAGTCCGATCATATGCATGATCCGATCCATTAGAAAAGCGGCCCGCGCCATATAGCCGGTGTCTTCGAAAATCGCGATGCAGAAAAACAAGATCAGAATATTGGGAAAAAAAACGATCACCGCGCCGACTCCGCCGATTACGCCGTTGATCAAAAAATTCGCAAAAAGGCCTTCCGGCAAAACATTGCCAAGCAGTGCGGAAAGCCCTCCCACGCCGGCTTCAATCCATTCCATGGGGTATTCCCCCAGGCTGAACGTCAACTGGAACATGGCCCATATGAAAAATATAAAAATCGGAAAGCCCAGAAACCGGTTGGTCAGGACCAAATCGATATTTCTGGAAATATCGACGCGTTTTTGCATGGAGGTAACCAGCACTTCCCGGATGATCCCGGCGATGAAACCGTAGCGTTCGTCGGTCATGACGATTTCAGGCGCTTCTTTAAAGCGGTCCGCCACCCAGGCACTGAGCTCTTCGGCTTTTTTCAGAACCGCATCCCTGTCTGCAGGTTTCATCAGCTGCCGGATTCGATCCTTGATGATGGTGTCGTTTTCAATCAGCTTAACGGCGACCCAGCGCGGGTGAAAGGGAAAATTCTCATCGATGGCGGAATCGATGATTTCGCGGAGTATGAAAATGGCCGTCTCGATATCCTTGCTGTATCGAACTTTTCTTTCCTCGGGAATCGCATAATCCGATTCGACGGAAGAAACAGCGACCCGAAGCATTTCATCAAGCCCCTCCCCCTTGTTCCCGACAGTAAAGACCACCGGAACGCCCAGCAGTTCGCTCAATTTGTCGGCGTTGATCGTATACCCCCTTGCCCGGGCAACGTCCGCCATATTCAGGACGAATACAACCCTGCAGTCAAGCTCCCGCAGCTGGTTGGCAAGATAAAGGCTTCTTTCAAGATTGGATGCATCGATGATATCGATAACCACGTCGGGTTTTTCATCCAGTATAAAATTTCTGGCGACAATCTCTTCAATGGAGTAAGGGGTGAGGCTGTATGTGCCCGGCAGATCAATGATCTGAAGCTCATATCCGAATCGCCGTATGGTTCCTTCCTTTTTTTCCACGGTCACACCGGGCCAGTTCCCGACTTTCTGGCGCGTACCGGTCAGTTGGTTGAAAATGGTCGTTTTCCCGGAATTCGGGTTTCCGGTCAGCGCGATTCTCAGTCGATCTTTATTCATTTACAACTCCTTTGGCATCTTCAGGGACTACGGTAATCTCTGCCGCTTCCTTTACCCGAAGAGAAACGTGGTTGCCATTGATGATCAGTTCAAGCGGGTCCTTGAGCGGCGCATATTTTTCAATCGAAAAATAAACACCGCGGGTGAGCCCCATTTCTATGAGTCGACGACGAAGGCGTATCTCTCCGCCCACACGCAAAATGCGCCCTTTCTGCCCCTCTTTCATCTGGCTCAGGTTCATTTTCCCCTCCATGCAGCACCGGCCTGAAACATCCTGTGCACCTGCAGATTCACACATGAAATTTTCAAAATTTTCACCGCACCCGGCCGGACTTTGCCCCTGGCGCTGATAGGCCTGGAAACGTTCCACCCAGTCGTCCCCGGCCCGCGGGCAGATCTGGATGAAATCCATGAACGCCGTAAGGGTATCCATGGTGCTGCTGCTTAACGCATGCTCCATTTTGCACGCTTCTTCATCCGCCGTCGCCACATCGATATTCAACACGCGGGTTAAAAACCTCTTGAGAATATGATGCCGCTTTTTTATTTCACGGCCGACGGCTTTTCCCCGCTCCGTCAATTCCAGATATTCATATTTTTCATAATTGACAAGCCCCCGGTCATTTAACACTTTTAACATGCTCGTCACACTGGGCATTTTCACATTGAGCTTTCTGGCAATATCCCTGACGCGAATCGCCTTGATATCCTCGTCGCTGTCAAGCCCGAATATCGCCTCCAGGTAATCCTCCATCACCGGAGTCAGCGGTTTCCCCTGCGCATCTTCTTTTTTTGCACCCATAATCCATCTCCATTGTTAGGCATGTCTAATTTTGATAGGAATAATTAAGTGTTCTTTTGCCGCTTGTCAAGAAAAAACAAATGATTTTTATTGCACAACAGGGAAGAGGGACTCGTAAAAAATCGATTTGGGAGGGAAAAGGGCGCAACTATCCATGCCTGGATTCGCGCGCTGCGGCCTTGGGATCGATGCTGCGTATAGCAATGGGGGAAATTACGTAAAGGGCCATCAGCGTGAAGGCCAGATACCCGAAATATGGCGTAAAAACAAAAACAATACCCAGAATAAACATGCTCCAGGTGAACCAGGGATTTCTATCCATGAAGCGCCCCATGTGAATGTATCGTACCGGATAAAGATTCATCAAAATGGATGTAAAAATCATCAATACGGCAGCAAACAGGGCGACTGCCTGCCCCCACTGCGTTCCTTGAACATCCGATTGCCCAAGCACGACCAGCGGCGCAATAACCAGCAGCGCAGCGGCAGGGGTCGGCATGCCCTTGAAAATGCCGGGAATCGATTTTTTATCCAGGGTAAAATAGCAAAGCCTGGCAAACCCGGCCGCTGTGTAGACGATGGCGACCAGTCCGGCAGGCAGCGCCTGAACCGATGCATCGGGGTATGATGTAATGGCGATGTAAAAAATCCATCCCGGGGCGATACAAAAACTGATGCCGTCCGCAATATCATCGAGTACGGCGCCAAAAGAGATTCCCTTCCCCCCTGCCGTATCCGGCAGGGGTTCGGTAAGTCCGAGCTTGCGCGCCATGGCGCCGTCAAGCTTGTCAAAAACTGCGGCCCCGATAAGCAGCAGATACGATTCGAGCATTTTCCCCTGGTATGCGAAAAAAACCGCCAGAAGACCCATGACGGCGTTCATCAGGGTCAGGGCATTGGGGAAGACCGAAAGTATGCGGCGCCGCAGGAGGTTGTCGTCCATGCAGATTTCATCAAGAAAAAAAGCGCCGTATTTTCGGGAATATACGGCCATGGAGCCGAAATTGATGATCAGAAAAAGAATTTCAACAACAAGCAGGTTTTCCGCCGGCAGGACCGAAATTCTTTCAAAAGCCTTGTAAATGGCCGACGGGGCACCGGAAGGGGGCACGTAAAACGCATATATATAGAGCATAAAACCAAGCGGGGCCGCAATGATCGTACGCAACCGGTTGATTTCCTGAAGTTCCGGCTCCTGACCGGAGCGCGTAGCATATCCCCGCATGAAATGGGCAAAATTATCCCGGATCAACACCGCAACACATAAAATAAGGACGAAAACGGCATGTACCAGCTCTATCCCCCTGTGTCCGGGTGCCGCAAACATCAATCGCCACATCATACCCGCAGCAAGCAGCGGAAAAACGATTGAATAAACAATCCGGTTCATCATGCGGTCCGCCAGCCGGGCGAGGTTTGTATTCGGGAGAAACCGCTCGGCAAACCAGCCGTCAACGAGATCAAAAACCATGGAGATAAAAAACAGGATCGTCCCTAAGAAAAAAACAGAAGGGTTCCGGTTGAGCATCACCGCTATGGCGCAGATCATACCCGCAAAAACCAGTACGGGGCGCCCGTAAACAAGTATGGGGGCAAGCTTTTTTAAAATTTTCTGGTTTTTTGTCATACCGGATCCCCGGATTGTCTTTTCAATGTTACGCTACGATGGCCTGAAAGCAAAACCATTTTACCATTACTTCCCGGCGATGCAAAAGATTATCTTTACGGCGCTGCACGCCCGTCCGAAAGCCGGCATACCGGACGCATTCACGCTGTTAGATATTCCCGGATGCCCCGTATGGAATTTCTCGTAAAATGCATTTCCCGCTCATACTGCCTTCCGGCCAGGCGACGGACGCGGGAAAACACGGGATCCCTTGCCATCAGATCGTCTATTATCACGTCCATATCCGGTTCGGCCATGTGCGACCGGATCACATCAACCCAGAGAGAAAGCTGCGCTCTTGATGCTGCCAGGATTTCAAGACCCTTTGAAAAGCTGCCGTAGTGGCCGAAGCAGAGTTTCCGATCCGCATAGGGTCGGATCTTGTCCATGGAATCCAGAAAATCCTCGAATACAAAACGCGGCGGGGTTGCCGGGCGAAGATAAAAATCATTTTCAAGCGTTTCAAAAACACCGAACAGCTCCCCGCAAAACAGGACATCCCGGAAGGCAAAACACTGGTGATGGGGCGCATGCCCGGGCGTCGGGATTACCGCAATCCCGTCTTCAAAATCAATGGTTCTCCCCGACGCGATGGATCCGGAAGGAACAGGGCGTATATCGCCGTATGCCGCGGCAACCTCTTTCAGCACCTTCTTGGATCCGGCCAGCAGTCGCTCCGGATCGACCAGGTGCCGAACCGCTTGTTCGTGGCAGGCGACCCGGGCATCGGTGAAATGTTCGACCAGGTGTCCTATGCCCCCGGCATGATCCATATGAATATGGGTCAACAGCACCCAGTCGATCCGGTTTACCCCCCGGGATTCGATTTCCCGGATCAGATGGCCGACGGTTGCGGCCGGCCCCGGGTCGACGAGGAATGTTCCGGCTTTTCCCCGGTAGAGCCATGCCGATATAAACCGGGTATACCCCAACGAGGGGATATCCAGGTCAATGAGTTCAAGCATCTGTGCTTCCAATGCATCCTGATGTTTTTGATATTCCGGCTTCCCGCACGGAAACGGCGCGCCCACCGGCAACGGAAAAACGGTTTTTGAACAAAAGTGAACGCGCCTACTGTATTGTTGCAAAACGTTGCGGTAAAATATAGAATTACATAAAATGCGCAGCGGGTCAAATGCACCATGATCGAACATCCGAATGGACGCATTGTCCTGAGGGTTCAACAGAAGATCAGCACAGGGGGGAGGGCATGAATACCGAGATGGAAATCAAAAAAGCGGCAAACATTCTGGCAAACGCAAAAAGAAGCGTGGCCTCCTGCGGAGCGGGTATTTCAGCGGAAAGCGGCATCGCTACATTCAGGGATCCGGGCGGCGTGTGGGAAAAACTCAATCCGGCGGAAGTGGGCACCTCGGATGGATTGCTCAACACCTTGACCCGCGATCCCGGCAAGCTCCTTCCCTTTTTCATCGAACTGCTGGAAGCCTTTGAAAAAGCCGAACCCAACCCGGCCCACCTTGCGCTGGGCGAACTGGAAAGAATGGGCATCCTGCAAACAGTTATCACCCAGAATATCGACAACCTGCACATCGAGGCCGGCAACACGGATGTAATCGAGGTGCACGGCAACGGTTTCCGGATCCGCTGCCTCTCCTGCAGAAACACGGAAAGGATGCAAAGAAAGCAGCTCATACGGGACACATTGAAAAAAGTCAAGCAGATGCAGGATTTCTCCCTTGACGCCGTTGCATCCCTGCTGCCGCCATGCCGGCTCTGCCTGTCGCCTACGCGCCCGGACGTGGTCATGTTCGGAGAAGCCGTCAAAGATATTCCCCAGGCATTTGATGCCGCCAGAAGATGCGACGTGCTTCTGGCCATCGGCACCTCGGGAACGGTATATCCCGCAGCGCACCTCCCCTTTCATGCAAAGGAGTCGGGGGCGAAGGTCATCGTGGTCAATCCCAATGAAAACGCATTTTCCGCGGTTTCAGACGTATATATCCCCATGAAAGCGGGGGAAGCAATGGGAGAAATCATCAGCACCATAAGAAAACTGATGCATTAGGAAGGATTACGATCTCATGACGCGCATCGACAATCCAATGGAAATTTTCAAGCTGCTGCCCCAGACCAACTGCCGGGACTGCAACGAAAAAACCTGCATGGCCTTTGCCGTGGCGGTTTTTAAAAACAGGAAACCCCTGGCCCGGTGTCCCCATCTGGTACCGGAAGTGCTTCAAAAATACGGCGGCGAAACGGAAAAGCCCAACACCATAGACGAAGACATGCTCGATGCGGTTGAACATCTCAAGAAAAAAATTCCCGGCATTGACCTGGCGGAAGCCGCCCGGCGCAACGCTTCCCGCTATGACGGCAAAAAACTGACGCTGAAAGTGATGGGAAAAGATTTTTCCGTGCATGCGGACGGTACGCTCTCCTCGGATATCCATGTCAATCCATGGCTTGCCGTGCCGGTCCTCAACTATGTGCTCTTTGGCAAAGGGAAGGCCTTGTCCGGCAACTGGATATCGTTTCGGGAGCTCAAGGGGGGCATGGAGCGGTATTCCCTGTTTCAGCAGCGCTGCGAAAAGCCCCTGAAAAAAATTGCCGACAGCTACCCGGATCTTTTCAGGGACATGCTGGAGATATTCAACGGGAAGCGCATCGAAGGTCCGGTTGATTCGGATGTCGCGGTGATTCTGTACCCGCTTCCCCTTGTGCCGATTATCGTATGTTACTGGATGCCGGAAGACGGGCTCGACTCGAGCCTGCACATCTATTTCGACGAAACCGCCGGGGAGAATCTCGATATAGATGCCCTCTACAACATGACGACCGGAATGGTGATCATGTTCGGCAAGATCGCACAGAAACACGGCATCCGGTCCGGACAGTCAACCGGATAAAACACAGGGACGGATTGCAAGGAAGCCTTTGCGAAGCCCGATGGCCGGCAGCCTCCCTGGTAAATCGGGCCGGTAAAATTTTTCTGAAAGGATATCTTGAAAAACCATGGCGTAAAATGATAATAAAGTCCATTCATCCGTAAGCCTTCATTTTTTTGCCCCTCAACGTGAATTGCGCGTTCTTGCCGAAAGAGTTGATGAATTGAAAGAAAACGAACTGTTTAAAACCAGCCTGCAGGGATCATCGTCTTATAATGCGGATTCCGTGGAAGTTCTGGAAGGACTTGATCCCGTACGCCGCCGCCCGGGCATGTATACGGATACACAGCGCCCCAACCACATGGCCCAGGAGGTCATTGACAACAGCGTGGATGAAGCCATTGCCGGGTATGCCAAAAAAATCGAGGTTGTCTTGTTTGAGGACGGCTCTCTGCAGGTATCGGACAACGGGCGCGGCATGCCGGTGGACATGCATTCCACCGAGAAAATCTCGGGCGTGGAGGTAATTATGACCCGGCTGCACGCCGGGGCAAAATTTTCCAACAAGGATTACCGTTTTTCCGGCGGTCTTCACGGCGTGGGCGTATCCGTTGTCAATGCCCTTTCCGCCCGCCTGGAAATTGAAATATTCAGAAACAGGGAAAAATACGAGATTGCCTTTGAAGGCGGCCGCAAGGTCCGGGACCTTACCCCCGCCGGCACCGCGGGCAGGCAAAAAACCGGCACATCCATACGGTTCTGGCCCGATCCGCAGTATTTCGACAGCACCGCCTTTTCCGTGTCCCGCCTGACACACAACCTCAGGGCCAAGGCGGTGTTGTGCCCGGGGCTGGAAGTCGTCTTCACCAACCGCAATACCGGCGAAACAAAAACATGGCATTTTACCACCGGCCTTGACGAGTACCTTTCCGTATGCCTGAACGGCCTGGAAACCGTACCTGAAAAACCGTTTACCGGGTGCATCGAAGAAACCGAAGAACAGGTGGCGTGGGCCTGCGCATGGTTTTCGGAATCCGGCGGCAGTGTGGCCGAAAGTTACGTCAACCTGATCCCCACCCTCCAGGGCGGCACCCATGTCACCGGTTTCCGGCAGGGCCTTTTAACCGCCCTGCGGGAATTCTGCGATCTTCGCCGGCTGCTGCCGAGGGGCATTAAACTGGCCCCGGACGACATATGGGAAAACTGCGCCTACGTATTGTCCGTTAAAATGGTCGATCCGCGATTTTCAGGGCAGACCAAGGAAAAGCTCTCCTCGCGGCAGTGCGGGGTCTTCGTATCGGCAGTAGTGAAAGACGCCTTCAGCCTCTGGTTGAACCAGCACCCGGAAATCGGCGAAAAAATCGCTGAAATTGCTGTGGATTCTGCCCGCAACCGCATCCGCGCATCCAAAAAGGTGGCAAGAAAAAAGGTGGTTTCCGGACCCACCCTTCCCGGCAAGCTGGCCGATTGCGTCAGCCAGGATTTCGAGCAGTGCGAACTGTTCCTGGTGGAAGGCGACTCCGCCGGGGGGTCAGCCAAACAGGCCAGGAACCGTCAGACACAGGCCATATTGCCGCTCCGGGGAAAAATTCTCAACACCTGGGAGGTGGAACCGGACGCGATCTTCTCCTCAAAGGAGGTCCGCGACATTGCCGTGGCCGTGGGCATGGAACCCGGCTCCCCGAACATCAGCGGCCTCCGGTACGGCAAGAATATCATCATGACCGATGCCGATTCAGACGGCCTTCACATCGCCACCCTGCTGTGCGCGCTTTTCCTCAAGCATTTCAAGCCCCTGGTCATGGCCGGAAGGGTTTACGCGGCCCTCCCCCCGCTGTACCGGATCGATATCGGAAAGCAGGTCTACTATGCCCTCGACGACGCCGAAAAAAACGCCATCATCAAAAAATATGCCAGAAAAAACCAGAAAACCGCAGTGCAGTTGTTTAAAGGGCTCGGCGAAATGAACCCCATGCAGCTGCGGGAAACCACCATGGACCCGGATACCCGAAGGCTGGCCCGCCTGACCGTTGACATGGACCATCCGGAAAGGCTCTACGGCATCATGGACATGCTGCTGGGGAAAAAACACGCCCCCGCCCGAAGGCGCTGGCTTGAAGAAAAAGGAAACATGGTCGATATATGAAACCGATCGCCGCAAACGGATTCGAATCCGTTACCATTGAAGAATACAGCGAAAAAGCGTATCTCAATTATGCAATGACCGTTATCATGCACCGGGCGCTGCCTTTTATCGGCGACGGACTGAAACCGGTGCAGCGGCGTGTGTTGTACGCCATGTCCGAGCTGGGGCTGAAGAGCACCGCCAAACACAAGAAATCCGCTAGGACCGTGGGGGACGTGCTTGGAAAATTCCATCCCCACGGGGATACGGCCTGCTACGAGGCCATGGTATTGATGGCCCAGCCGTTTTCCTACCGCTACCCGCTTATCGACGGGCAGGGAAACTTCGGCTGCGCAGACGACCCCAAATCCTTTGCAGCCATGCGCTACACGGAATCACGGCTTTCCTTTTTTGCCGATGTTTTCCTGTCCGAACTGGGTATGGGGACGGTGGAATGGATCCCCAATTTCGACGGCACCCTGAAGGAACCGGCCACACTGCCCGCCCGGCTGCCAAACATTCTGCTCAACGGCACCATGGGCATTGCCGTGGGAATGGCAACGGACATCCCCCCACACAACGCGGCGGAAGTCGTCGACGCCCTAATCCATCTCATCGACAACCCGGGGGCCGGTCCGGAAGCGCTTTGCCGATTCATCAAAGGGCCGGATTACCCGGGCGGCGCCGAGATTATCTCTGGAAAGGAGGAAATCGAAGAGATCTACCGCACGGGATACGGATCACTGCGCCTGCGCGCCGCATGGAGCGAGGAAAACGGCGACATCGTCATCAACCAGGTGCCCCACCAGGTCTCCCCGGCGAAAATCATGGAGCAGGTCGCGCTGCAGATCGAGCGAAAGAAACTCCCCATGGTAAGCGACATCCGTGACGAATCGGATCAAGACGAACCCGTCCGCATCGTCATCACCCCCGCATCCCGCCGCGTAGACCGCGAAGCCCTCATGCTTCACCTTTTTGCTACCACGGACCTGGAGCGCACGTGCCGCGTCAACCTCAACATGATCGGCACGGACCGGCGACCGGGCGTCAAAAACATTGCCGAAATTCTTTCCGAATGGCTCGCCTTTCGCATTGAAACCGTGCAAAACAGGCTGAAGCACCGGCTCGCGGAAGTCATCAACCGCCTCCATATCCTGGAGGGGCTGCATACGGCCTATTTGAACATCGACCGGGTCATCCGGATTATCCGGGAAAACGACCAGCCGAAGCCTGTGCTTGAACAGGAATTTCAATTGAGCGACATCCAGGCTGAAGCCATCCTGCAGCTGCGGCTCAGAAATCTTGCCAAGCTCGAGGAAGCAAAATTGGCGGCGGAAAAGCAGGGCCTTGAGAAAGAGCGCGCCGCTATCGAAAAAACACTGGGCTCGGATGCGCGGATGAAAGCGCTGGTTAAAAAAGAGCTCCAGGCGGATGCCAGAAAATACGGCGATCCACGCCGGACAGTGATTGCCACGCGCAGTGACGCAAAGGCGATATCAAGCGTTGATCTTGCGCCCATCGAACCGGTGACGGTCATTCTGTCGCAGCAGGGGTGGGTACGGATGGCAAAAGGGTACGAGGTCAATCCGGAAGAGTTGAGCTATAAATCCGGGGACGGCTTTCTGGTTTCAGCATGCGGCCGGAGCAACCAGTCCGCTATTTTCATGGACTCCACCGGGAGAAGCTACGCAATCCCCGTCAATGGTCTGCCTTCCGCCCGCAGCCACGGCACCCCCCTTACCGGTTTTTTTAAAAACCCGCCCCAATCCCGGTTCATCTCCGTTCTCATGGGAGCCCCGAAACAAAAGCTCGTTATCGCAAGCAATGCCGGATATGGATTTGTCACGCAAATAGAACATCTGTATACGCGCAACCAGAAGGGAAAAGCGCTTCTTTCCCTGCCCGGCGAGGCGCAGCCCTTCCCTCCGCTGCACGTTACCGGATCCGCTGCTGATTTCTTCGTGGTCGCCATTACGGCAGAGGGGCGGATGCTGATGTTTCCCCTGCCGGAAATGCCGGAGCTGCAAAAAGGGAAAGGAAACAAGATCATCCATATCAAAACCGGTGACTTTGCCGCCGGCAGGGATTTTTTGAAGCATCTGGCGCTGCTTCCGGACAAGGGGGCATTGACCCTGTATGCCGGGAGGCGGCATTTCCGGCTGGTATTCGGAAACATCGCCAATTTCTTGGGGTCCCGGGGGCAGCGGGGGAAAAAACTTCCCAGGGGCTTTCAGAATGTGGATTTGGTTGCGGTGGAAAAGCCGAAACCGGTGGTACAGGAGGCGGACGCCGGGGAAAACGAACCGGAACCAGCACCATAGCAACCGTCAAAAAGGATATTTATGAGTCCGAAAGGGTACCGTTCAACGCCGGGGGATCTCTCTCCTCTTACCATTCCGGGGTCCCACTGGGAGGATCTGGCAGAAATGGATCCAGAAGAGGTCTGCCGCAGGAGCAAGGCTGAAATGGATCCGGAATACGGATACCGGCTTTCATTTTTAAACCGGCAGGTCATCGTGGATACGGCGAACCGCTGCCTCCGCAAGCCGTCGGAAGATACGGCGCAAATACTGGATGATCCCCTGCTTGGCCTTGTCGTGCTCGTGTACCTGAGAAATGCGGTTGATGTGACGCCGGAAAACCGGATGGCAGCCGCAAAGGAGCTCCGGGAAGGGCATTTTTTCACGGGCATCCACGGCCTGGATGTCGCCGGCGTTATCGAAGCCTTCGGCCACGATCCGGAAGGATTCGCGGCTGCCGCAGAAGCCCTCGGCGGCACCCGTGAACCGCATGCCGACGTGTCCTACCGCCTTCCTGCCCTCCCCCGCGTCCCGCTGTATTATCTGCTCTGGGAAGGGGATGAGGATTTTGAACCCAGCGTCACGGTCTGCTTTGACCGGACCATTGAACACCATTTTGCCGCAGACGCCATCTGGGGTCTTGTCAAGCGTGTTTCCCACGCCCTGGTAACGGGCACGGCCATTGCCGACTGACCATTCATAATACGACGCCACTATGCAGCAGCAGGCAAAAAACGAAACCATCTGGGGAATCGTTGACCGCGTCACCTACCACAACGAAGAAAGTGGTTACAGTGTGCTGCGCGTCCACGCCATGGGCAATCCAGGACGGCAGGAAACCGTCATCGTCCACCAGATAAGGGTATTTGCCGGCGCCACCATGGAATTTTCCGGCACGTGGACGCATCATTCCAAACACGGGCGGCAGTTCAATGCCGTGTCCGCCGTCGAAAAACAACCGGCTACCGCCGCGGCCCTGGAAAAATATCTCGGATCCGGCCTGATACGGGGCGTGGGGCCCAAGACCGCCAGAAAAATCGTCCGCCACTTCGAGGACAAGACCTTGGAAGTGTTTGAAAATAACATTGAAAAGCTGACGGACGTCCCCGGCATTGCGGAAAAAAAGCGCAAAACCATAAGCAGCGCCTGGGCCGAACACCGCGCCATCCGAAATATCATGATGTTTCTCCAGTCCCACGGCATCAGCACCCTTTTTGCCGTTCGCATCTACAAGCATTACGGTGATGATGCCATTGAAACGGTCATGGCCAACCCGTATCGCCTGGCCGATGATTTTTACGGCATCGGTTTTTTATCGGCGGACAGGGTTGCGCTAAGCATGGGGCTCGACGCCGCCAGCGACCACCGGATAATGGCAGGGATCCGGCATGTCCTGGGCGCTGGCCGGCAGTTCGGCCACTGTTATCTGACCATGGCGCAGATCGGAGAGCAGGTCAAAGAATTGCTGCAATTGGATATCAGCGACCGGCTGACCCGTATCCTGAATGTCATGGAAACGGAAAACCTTCTCAAGGTTCGAACGCTGGCACTGCCGGACGGCACGTATGCCGCCTGCTACTATTCGAAGCCCCTTTACTACGACGAAATCCTGGTCGCTGAAAAAATCAGGCATATGAGCTGCCCCGTCGCCGTTGACCCCCACCGCATCGAACAATGGCTGGAAAAACACTGCCGGGCCAACCGTCTGGCCCTGAGCCCGCAGCAGGCCGAGGCGATTAAGAACATCGTCGGCCGGGGCTTTTCCGTGCTCACCGGCGGGCCGGGATGCGGAAAAACCACCGCCACCCGCGTACTTGTAAAGCTGCTGGAAGCAATGGGGAAAAAAGTGCTGCTCGCCGCACCTACCGGCAGGGCGGCCCAGCGAATGACGGACGTTATCGGGAAAAAGGCCAAAACCATTCACCGGCTTCTCCAGTGGCAGGCCGGAAAATTCAAAAAAAACAAGGATTCGCCACTGGATGCCGACTTCCTGATCGTTGACGAATGCTCCATGCTCGATATCAGCCTGAGCGCCGCTTTACTGGACGCCGTTCCAGGCGATTGCCAAATGCTGTTTATCGGAGATGCCGACCAGCTTCCCTCGGTCGGTCCCGGCAATGTCTTGAAGGATATCATTACCTCCGGAAGCGTTGACTGCTTCCGGCTGACCACCGTTTTCCGGCAGGCCGAGGCGTCCCTGATCATCCAATGTGCGCACCGGATCAACCGGGGAGAGATCCCGAAAATCGACTCCCCCTTTCACAAGCCCGGAATATGGCGGCAAAAAAACGACTGCCTGTTTATCGATTCAGACGAGGCCACAGGAGAACAAATCAATTTTATCGGAAAGGTGAAACGGGTCTTGCACGCCCGGGCAGGGGAAACGGGGCACCATTTTGACGATGAATCACAATTGTATGAATTCCGCGCCAATGAAGCCCTGCCTGCCTATGATACCGAAATTGTCATCCCGAAAAAATTCGCCCACGTAAAGTTGGAAGACCTTTACCGCGCCCAATCCAGGGTCGAAGAATTGCGGTCCATTCTTAAAAAAATCCATCCCTGGTCCAGCCTCCATTACGGGCTATCCGCCGTCGACGTCGTATTGCGGCTCTACCTGGAATGGATCCCTAAATATTACGGTAAACGCTGCGAAATCCAGATTCTTTCGCCCATGACACGGGGGTCCCTCGGCACGTTGAACCTGAACCGGCGGATCCAGGAGAGCGCCAATCCGCCGAATTCCGGGAAAAGACAGCTCAGCGTGGGGGAGAAAACGTTCCGGGAGGGGGACCGGGTCATTCACCGCAGGAACAATTACGAACTCAATGTTTTCAACGGCGACATCGGCGTGATCACCCGGATCGAAACCGGCCAGATGACATGCGCGGTATCCTTTTTTCCGGACGGCCGGCGGGTCCTTTACCAGCGGGAGAACCTGCTGGAGCTCGAACTGGCCTATGCCGTCACGATTCACAAATCCCAGGGTAGCGAATTCGAGGCGGTGATCATCCCGCTGCTGAGCCAGCACTTCAAGATGCTGTACCGCAACCTGGTGTACACAGGCCTCACAAGGGCAAAAAGACTGGCTGTCTTCGTCGGTACTCGCAGGGCGCTGGCCATGGCCGTCAAAAACGAGGACACCAGCCTCCGCCAGACGGCGCTCCGGGAACTGCTGCGCAGCGCATGACCTGACCGGAGCCCGCAGCAACGTCTCACCCACCGAGTGTTCCGGAAATCCTTCCAGGAAAGCTTTTCCGATACGCGAAGCGTATTCATCCTCATCAAGGCCGATCTCCCGGAAAAATATAGCGAAAATGTTCGCCCCCGGCAATACGGCTTCCGGGGAGACGCCACCTTCGTGAAAACGATTTATGGTGTGGATTTATAATGGTGTGGATTTATAATTGAAAGGCATTGTAAAATCTGGCAGGATACATGGCAAAAAGGTGAAAGCAATGAGAATCTTCGATTCCCACGTGCATTGCGGCATCCAGGACAAATACCCGCCCCAGGCCTTTGAAGACTACCTGCTGGCCATCCGGGGCAGCCCCATTCAAGGGGCGGCCATGTTCCCGCCGGTACTGGAAATTTATGAGCGGAACGATCCCTTTTTCACGGATACAACGTCATGGCGCAGGCGGCGTCAGGCAGCCAATGAATATCTGCTTACCCTCCAGGATCGTGACATTGAGGTCTTTCCTTATCTGTTTTTGTGGAATGATTTTGCCGTCCGGCAAATCACCCCCTGGCACTTCGGCATCAAATGGCACCGGCACGAGAACGAACCGCGCTACAATTATGATGATCCCGCCTGCACGGCGGCCATTGCAACCATCCGGGAAAAAAACCTGCCGGTAGTGCTTGAAGAGGAACTGGCCAACACGATCCGGTTTGTCAACGAAACAACGCCCGGAATCAGGGTGATCCTCCCGCACATGGGCATGCTCAACGGCGGCTACCGCCGTATCGTATCTGAAGGTCTGTGGGAAAAACCGGACGTCTGGGCCGACACGGCGCTTGCATTACCGTCGGAAATCATGCATTATATAGAACACTACGGGCACGAGCGGCTTTTGTTCGGCTCCGATTTTCCCTTTGGCCATCCATCGGCCGAACTCGCGAAAATCAACCGGTTGAAAGTCAGCGATGATATAAAAGCGGACATCTTAGCAAACAACCTCATGCGGCTGTATGAAAAGATAAGGCCTGTTTTATGACGCGAAAACCAACCGATGAAGAACTGGAAAAGCGGGTCAGAAGGCTTGAATCCGAAAATATGCGCCTGAGAAATGCCGAGCAGGAGTGCTATTCCAACGAAGCGCGCCTGAAGAGCCTGATTGAAATTTTCCAGCATCCCGCGGAATTCGCACAGGATCTCCTTGAATTCGCCCTTGAGGAAGCCATATCCTTCACAGAAAGCAAAATCGGCTATATCTACCACTACGACGATAAAAAAGAGGCATTTATCCTGAACAACTGGTCCAAAGGGGCCATGGCGGCATGCGCCATAACAGCGCCGCAAACCGTATATAAACTTTCCGAGACCGGTCTGTGGGGGGAAGTTGTCCGCCAGCAAAAACCCATTGTGGTCAATCATTTCAAGGCGCCCCATCCGCTGAAAAAAGGCTATCCGGAAGGGCATGCGGATATTGTGAAATACATGAGCATCCCGGTCTTCAGTGAGACCCGCATCGTTGCGGTGGTCGGCCTTGCAAACAAAGACACGGATTATACCTACAGCGATGTCCTGCACCTGACCCTGCTCATGGACTCGGTCTGGAAAATCGTCCAGCGCAAACAGGCGGAAGACGCTCTTCGAAAAAACGAGGAACTCCTGCGCAAGACACAGGAAATCGCCCACCTGGGAAGTTGGGATATTGACATTGAAAGCGGCCTATTGACCTGGACGGAACAGGTCTACCGCATTTTCGGAATGAAGGACGCCGCGCCCCCCGTTACCTATGAAACCTTTCTGAAAGCGGTTCACCCGGATGACCGGTCGATGGTTGACCGCGCATATACCGAGTCCATTGCCTCCGGCAAAGACGGTTATGAAATCGAACACCGGATTATTCGACAGGACACCGGAGAAGTGCGACATGTTCATGAAAAATGCGAGCACGTGCGGGACGGCTCGGGTAAAATCTTCCGTTCCGTGGGCATGGTCGCGGATATCACCGAACGCAAGCAGGTGGAAAAACAGCTCCGCCAATTCAACGAGAAGCTGGAAAGCCGGGTCCTGGAGCGAACATCACAGTTAAAAAAGCGCACCCGCCAGCTCCAGCGTCTGGCACTGGCCCTTTCCCAGGCCGAAGATCGGGAGCAGGAAAAAATATCGCAGGTCCTCCACGAAGATCTTCAGCAAATGCTGGTATCCGCCAGATTGCATCTGGACATCATCGAAAGTACCGACAATGCGGAGCATAAAGACATACTCCTCCAAAAAACGCGCCAGCTTCTCCAGGACTCCCTGAAAAAGACCCGGGACCTCTCCCATGACCTGAGCCCCTCCATCCTTTCCCGCGCCGGACTGGCAGAGGCCCTGGAATGGCTTGCAAGAAGAATGCGCGACCAATACCGGATGGAACTGACGATTGACGCCGACAACTTCAAAAGACCCCGTTCCGCAACCATTGAACGATTCCTGTTCCGAACGGCAAGGGAACTGCTGTTCAACGTGGTCAAGCATGCCGGGGTAACAAGCGCAGCGATAACCCTCTGTTATTCGGACACGGGCGTTACCATGATTGTGGAAGACTGCGGGTGCGGATTTGATCCGTCACAAAACGACCCGGACAGTATCGGTCTGGGTATTTACAGCATCCGGGAGCGCATCGATCTTTTGGGGGGGCGCATCGACATTGAAAGCGCCCCCGGGAAAGGGACCCGGTCGGTGATATTTATTCCGGATCCGAATCGAAAACGATCCTTTCAAAGGCCCAAACAGACCCAAGTGTATTGATATTCGCTCGAAAAGCGCTCGAAAAAGCCACAATAGGGCGCAACGCCCCTGCAGAAGGCCATGGCAAACCGCACAAACGCAGAAACACAGCCACGAAGCGCTGCGCCAACCCATAAAAACCGCAAAAGGAGGTTCGGGCATGCCAACGCGTTACAACGCCGCCTATGAGGAATCGATCAATGATCCGGAAGGGTTCTGGGGAAAAGCGGCCGAAGACTGCCGCTGGTTCAAAAAATGGGACACAGTACTCGACGATTCCCGAAAACCCTTTTACCGATGGTTTGTCGGCGGGAAAATGAACACCTGTTACAATGCCCTGGACTACCACGTGGACGAAAGAGGGCGGGGAGAAAAAGTTGCACTGATTTATGACAGTCCCGTGACCGATACCATCCAACGCATCACCTACGCTGAACTCCGGGACCGGGTGGCCCTTTTTGCGGGAGTGCTCACCGCTGCCGGTGTTGAAAAGGGGGATCGCGTCATTATATACATGCCCATGATACCGGAAGCCGTCGTGGCCATGCTCGCCTGCGCGCGCATCGGTGCAATCCACTCGGTCGTTTTCGGCGGCTTTGCGGCGAAAGAGCTCGCCACGAGAATCGACGATGCCCGCCCCAAGCTCATCGTATCGGCGTCCTGCGGCATCGAGGGGCAGAAAGTCATCGACTACAAGCCGCTGCTCGATGCCGCAATCGATATCGCGGCATCCAAGCCGCAAAAATGCATCATTTACCAGCGGCCTCAGTGCAAGGCGCCATTAACGCCGGGCAGGGACATCGACTGGTCCGATGCCATGAAAGAATCCGCGCCGGTGGACTGCGCAACGGTTCTCGCCACGGACCCCTTGTACATCCTTTATACATCCGGCACGACCGGGCAGCCCAAGGGCGTGGTCCGGGACAACGGCGGCCACATGGTTGCGCTCAAATGGACAATGAAGGCCATCTACGACATCGACGAAGACGATGTGTGGTGGGCGGCCTCGGACGTGGGATGGGTGGTCGGCCATTCCTACATCGTTTATGCGCCGCTCTTCAAGGGGTGCACTTCCGTGCTGTTCGAAGGAAAACCCGTGGGGACGCCGGATGCGGGTGTTTTCTGGCGGATTATTTCCCAGCACAAGGTAAAATGCATGTTCACGGCACCGACCGCCTATCGTGCCATAAAAAGGGAAGACCCAAAGGGGACGCTGATCAAAAAGTACGACCTGTCCAATTTCAGGATCCTTTTCCTTGCCGGCGAACGTTCCGACCCCGCCACCGTGCAGTGGTCGGAAAACAACCTCCACGTGCCCGTCATCGATCACTGGTGGCAGACGGAAACCGGATGGGCCATTGCGGCCAACTGCATGGGCCTTCACCCGTTCCCGGTCAAATACGGGTCGCCGACCAAGGCGGTGCCCGGCTGGGATGTCCGTGTGCTGGACGTCAACAACGAAGTCCTGCCTCCCGGCGAAATCGGCGCCCTGTCCGTGAAGCTGCCGCTTCCCCCGGGGGCGCTCGTTACGCTGTGGGAAAACGACGAACGCTTCGTGGAGGCCTATTTCACGGAATTCCCCGGCTACTACAAGACCGCGGATGCCGGAATGATCGACGATGAAGGCTACATTTACGTCATGTCCCGCACCGACGACATCATCAACGTGGCCGGACACCGATTGTCAACCGGCGGCATGGAGGAAGTGCTCGCCGCGCACCCGGATGTGGCCGAAGCGGCGGTGCTGGGCGTCCAGGATACGCTCAAGGGGCAGATTCCGGTCGGATTTCTGGTGCTCAACAGCGGGGTGACAAGAGACCCCAATGAAATCATCACAGAAGTCATCGCCATGGTGCGGGATCAGATCGGACCGGTGGCATCCTTCAAGATGGCCGCCGTGGTCAAGCGTCTCCCCAAGACCCGGTCCGGAAAAATCCTGCGGGGGATCATTCAGAAAATGGCCGACAACCAAGAATTCAAGACGCCGGCTACCATCGATGACCCGGCAATACTCAGTGAAATTGGTGAGGTGCTGGAAGGGTTGGGTTTTGCTTCAACGCGGAAATAAATGATCCGGAGAAGCCCGCAGGGGCACCCCTTGCGGGGGCCCTACGGGCCCATATCTAATGAAAATGTTTTCCGTGTCTATACAAGAATGATGGACCCCTAAAAAGTCGATTTTGGACGGCAAAGTAAAACGTTCAAGATCAAGGCGCGTGCAATTTTTGAAGAATTGAGCGTACTTAGCCGTACGTGAGATTCTTCAAAAATTGTACGCAACGCAGATATTGGGCTTTTTACGAAGCCGTCAAGAATGCAAATATTCGTAAAAGCGCTGTTTCATCACCCCCCAAAACCCGCTTCCGGGATATCGACGACCGCCCTGCAGCCGGCCTCGATGGAGCTGATCTTACCGGCCGTAAGGGGAAGGAAGGTCTGGATAAAATACTGCGCGGATTTTATCTGTCCGTCGTAAAACGCGGCATTCTTGTTTTTGCCGATAATTTCGCTTCGCTTGTCGCCCTCGGCATCCTTTGTGATCTCTGCCAGTTTCGGGGCCGCCACGCTCGCCCGCCAGAGAAGCATCCATGCCATGATGATATCCCCGGTGACATCCAGGAAAGGGGTTGCGTGGGCGAATGCCACCTTGAAATCCTCCGACATGGCGGTCTTCCCTATGTACAGGGCCAGATTGCCCAGCCGGTTGAGCGAATCATCCACCAGGGCCGCCAGGTCCGCAAGTCCGTCAATGTTTTTCGCCTCGGCGGTGGTCTTCTGGACTTCCCCCAAAAACGCCATGAAAAGGGCCCCCTTTTTCATGCCCAGCTTGCGGCCGAGCAAGTCCATGGCCTGAATGCCGTTGGTCCCCTCGTAGATGGAGTTGATCTTTGAATCGCGCATGAGCCGCTCGATGGGATAATCCGCTATATACCCGTAGCCGCCGTATACCTGCATGGCCTCTACGGTGGCCTGAAACCCCTTGTCCGTGCAGTAGGATTTGATGATCGGGGTAAAAAAATCGATCAGGTCCATATATTTCGTTTTTTCTTCCTCGTTCTGCGTGCAGGCCTCCAGGTCAAAAAGGTAGGCGACATAGTAGACGAAGCTGCGCATTCCCTCCACGTGGGATTTCATCCACATGAGCATCCGCCGGACATCCGGATGATTGATGATGGTCACGGGCTTTGCTTCCTTGTTGAACATATCGGCCATGTCCCGCCCCTGGACACGCTGCTTTGCATAATTCACCGCATACAGGTAGGCGCACGATGCATTGAAAAGGCCGATGGCCCCAACGCCGAGGCGCGCCTCGTTCATCATGTGAAACATCACCCGCATCCCCTTGTTCTCCTCGCCCAGCAGCAGGCCGCGGCATTTCCCCTTTGGGCCGAACGCCAGCTGGCAGGTGGGGCTGGCATGAAGCCCCAGCTTCTCTTCTATGCCGGTGCAAACCACGTCGTTGGGCTCGCCCAGGCTGCCGTCCTCGTTTACCCATATCTTGGGCACGATAAAAAGGGATATCCCCTTTGTCCCGGCCGGTGCCCCTTCAATGCGGGCGAGTACCGGATGGACGATGTTTTCCGTTAAATCATGCTCGCCTGCGGTAATAAAAATCTTGTTGCCGGTGATGGAATAGGTGCCGTCCTCGTTTTTAACCGCGGAAGTGGTGAGGTTGCCGACATCCGATCCGGCCTCGGCTTCCGTGAGCACCATTGTCCCCCCCCATTGTCCGGAATACATCCTGGACAGAAACATTTCCTTTTGTTTTTCCGTACCGAACACCTCGATCATCTTTGCCGCCCCGTGGGTGGCGAACCCGAATGCGCCGAAGGAAAAATCCGCCCCGACGATATACTCCGCGGTGACCTGGGCGATAATGTGGGGCAACCCCTGTCCGCCGACTTCCGGGTCATCGGATACGGCGATCCATTCGCCTTCCCGCATGAGCTTGTACGGCCGGTGAAAACATTCCGGCACTTTTACCTGGTTGTTTTCAAATACCAGGCCCACCTTGTCCCCCTCTTCGTTTACGGGAAGAATTTCCTTGATGGCAAAATTTCTCGCCTCGCTGATCACCATGTCGAACATCTTGCGGTTCATGTCGTTGTAGCGTTCGAACTTTGTGAGCGAATCAATGCCAAGCTGCTCATAAAGAACAAAATCCACATCCCTGCGATCTGCAATCTGCTGTGCCATGACGGTTTCCTTTCCTTCTTAAAAGTAAAAGCGATATAAAAAGCAATAAACGTAGCGCATAAAATGCATCCTTTGCAGCCTCCCGAAAGCGGATTCCAGCTCCCTTTTAAAAAACCGGATCTGCCTCCAGGAAATAACATTTGTTCTACTGTTTACCAAAAATTTACATGGACGTAAACGTTATGTTTACAACCCGGGAAAAGCCGCAGCCGGTTTTTTCATCAAAACGACGTCCTTGGCCGGAATTTCGCAGTGCCACCCCCGTTGCGCCGCAATGACCCGAAAGGTTCTTTCCCGGTAGAACGCCACGTGGGTATTGTCGCGGCGGTAATGCCAGTTTTCGAATTTCGCGTCATCGGTCTGAAAACAGGTCATGACAGCAAGGTACCCGCCGGGGCGCAAAAGCGTATCAAGTCTTTCGAATTCCGCTTTGGGCCGGTGGAAATGCTCGGCCACCTCCGTACAGGTGATAAAATCGTAGACCGCCGTCAGCGCTTTTTTTTCCGGGGAAAAAAAAGGATCGTACAATGTGATGAAATGCCCTGCCTCTGCCATCATCTGCGCCATCGCAGGCGCGGGACCGCATCCATAATCCAATCCCCTTTGCCCGGGAGGCAGTCGTTTTGTCAGCGGCGCCGCGACCTTTGCCAAAAATCGCCGGTATCCAATATCATAGGGGTCATTCTCATGGCGTTCATACCGTTTTCGCTCGGCGATTCTATCCGGCAGGTACGATGCGTCCATAACCGTGGCCAAACAATGCCCGCAGCGCCAGTAGATGATATTCCCTGCCGGAAACAGGCGCGTCTTTTGATGCCCGCAAACCCTGCATGCCGGATTTTCCAAATGATCGTCAGGCATCCATACCCCGCCTACCCTTTTCCGTTCTTATCCCCCCGGTCTCGGAAGCCCCGGATCCTCGTACCACGGCAGCCCCGCCCTGGATGACCGCTCCAATTCGGCAATAATCTGGGCGCCCAGAAGGATAATAATGGCGGCAATTTCCATTACCAGCAGGAAGATAACCACGGTGGCCAGGGAACCGTAAATCAGGTTGACCAGAGAAATATTGCTGAAATACCATACGAGCAGCCACCGCACACCGTCCCACAGCAGCGCCGCCGTTATCCCCCCGACCAGCGCCCGCCGGAACTGTACCCGGGCGACGGGGAGCACCTTGTATATGGATGTAAACAGCAGACAAAGCCCGAGCAGCCCGAGCAGATGCAGTCCGATGCGCGGGGCATCGGTCATGGAAAACGCCCATGCACCGATAACGATCTGCTTGTCTGAAAGGGCTTCCAGCATGGTGCTTGCCGCCGTGAGCAGGATGATGCTGATGGTGAAAATAACCATGTATGCATAAGGAATCAGGGCGGAAACCCAGAATCGTCTTTCCCTTGGGGTTTTCGATACATTGAGAATCGTTCCAATCGCTTCCTCCAGCATTCGAAAGGCCATGGAGCTGAAAAACAAAAGGACGACAATACCGACGCCGCTCACCACGGACCTGGCTTCAATGGCCGTTGCTACCGTGCGGGTGAGCTCTTCGGCGGCTCCCGGAAGAAGAAAATGCAGCTGCGCCGAAATGATCGCCAGCAGCATTTCCGTATCCATAAAGATGGACAACCCGAGGAGGATCACGACCAGAAGCGGAACAACGGACAACAGCGTGTTATACGCCACGCCGCCGGCAAGCAGTATCCCCTTGTTCTGAAAAAAATGGCAAATAACGCGAAGGGCAAAAATTCGGATTTTCGCAATTCCTGACAACATGCGATCCTTTCTGCATATAATCATCAACGCCTGGATCCGCGGCGCCCTTTTTCCGGCTCTCTTTCCGGAAAAAGGCGTTTTCCATTGACACCTGTATACTGATTTGCAATCGGATTCTTTTTTTGCTTTAAAAAAAACAGGAAGATCAAAAAAGTGGCGTGCGCCCCTGATTCAACCAGTTGATACAGACCCGCCGGTCGGCAGGGTACCGTCTGCAAACCGCCGACAAGACATGTTCAAGTATTTTATCATGGTTATGGATCACAAGTCCACAAAATCATATACCTGAGTGATTCCAATGGGGATCGTCTTCACCGGCGCTGTACTCCAGCAGCTCGGTCTGATCGAAGTCGGATTGCTTCTTGAAATCGGCGAACAATACAGGAGGCGCTGGTGGCTCGCACCGCTGATAACACCGACAGGAGCGGCTCTCTACGCGGTTGCACTGCCCGGATCGGTACTGTATATCCTAGCCGGGCTGCTTTTCAAACACTTTTATGCAACGGTGATGATCGTTGCCGGCGGCGTTTTGGGGGGAATGGGCGGTTACTGCTTCTCACGGTTTATGTCCGCCAGGGCCCGCAAACGGTTGGAGGCTTTGAAAGCTTTTGCCGTCTTGCAAAAACACGGCGATTTTTCAACGCTGTGCGCATACTTCCCGAATTTCCCCTCCATTATCAATTATGGCGCCGGAATCCTGAATATCGCCTTGCCACGGTTCATCATAACCACCGCTTTTGAAGGCGAACGGATAGAACTTTTTGATTGACATTGTTCCTGTTTTTGAAGGATAGTTGACGACTGCTTGGAAAGACAATGGATCGGGGCCATAGAAAAATCCTTTCCTGTCGCCGCGCCTGGGCATTTTTCAGGCGATATCTGCCGGTATCATGCGAAATTACGATTTGATTCCGTAAAACAAGTCTCTTGAGGAGGTCTTCAGGTGTATGGGATAGAAGCAATCAATGCGGCCAACGGCTGGAATTTGGCCGCCTTGGGTATACTGGTCGTTTTTTTGTCCTTGATTATTCTTTCGATTATCATCTCGCAACTGCACAGAATTCTGGCGGTTTGGGACAAAAAAGAGGATCTGTTGCCCGGCGGCATGACAGTGGACAGGTCGCAAATCAGAGGAAATGAAAAAGCGGCATCTTCCGGCAGAGAAGAAACCGTGCCGCATCCGCATGTCTGCCCCGGGGATATCAACGAAATCGCCGCTATCTGGGCGCCGCTGGCTGAAAAAATAGACGACCCCTTCCTTCTTGCGGATCTCTATAAACTGGCGGTGAAAAACGACTTTCCCCATCCGCATATGACCATCCAGCGGCTATGGCAGGAAAATATTCTGGTACCGGCCGGAGACCGGATGTTTCGCTTCCAATATGAACGAAAAAACGTATAGCGCATGCGGCAGGCAAATTGCTGGTGCATTTCGGACAAATCAGGGAAAATCCACGGTAAAAAATGCAGGGGGCAGTATCAACGGTTTTTAAACAGATTCTATTAGATAGAACCCATCTCGTCATGCGGGGAGGATCGACACGGTAATGGATAAGTTTCTTCACTTTATAAGCCAAACCGGTTTTGCAAACATAGAGTTGTCAAGCCTTGTAATGATGGTCATCGCTCTTTTCCTGCTGTATCTGGGCATTGCGAAAAAGTACGAACCATTGTTGCTGGTCCCCATCAGCTTCGGCATGCTGCTGGTGAACTTTCCCCTCTCCCCCCTGATGGCACTCCCTGAAAACGGCCAGCCGGGAGGGCTTTTGCATTACCTTTACCTGGGCATCGAACTCGGCATTTATCCGCCCTTGATTTTTATGGGAATCGGGGCGCTTACGGATTTTTCCCCCCTTATCTCCAATCCGAAAACACTGCTTCTTGGCGCCGCAGCCCAGGTAGGCATATTCTGCACTTTCCTGGGAGCCCTGGCACTTGGATTTACAACCATGGAAGCAGGCTCCATCGGCATCATCGGAGGAGCGGACGGACCGACGGCAATCTACCTGTCCTCCCAGATGGCCCCGCACCTGCTCGGCGCCATTTCCGTGGCCGCCTATTCCTACATGGCGCTGGTTCCCATTATTCAGCCCCCCATCATGCGTCTTTTAACCACAAAAAAAGAACGCGTGATCGTGATGGAGGAATTACGGGAAACATCCAGGCGCGAAAGAATTCTTTTTCCGGTTATCGTTATCCTCATTACGGGTCTTTTCCTGCCGACCGCCCTTCCCCTCCTGGGTATGCTGATGCTGGGAAACCTGTTTCGCGAATGCGGCGTAACCGAACGCTTGAGCAAGGCGTCACAAAACGAACTCAACAACATCATTGTGATATTCCTGGGGCTGACCGTGGGGGCCAAGTGCAGTGCATACTACTTTTTGACGGTGGAAACGATTCAGATTATCGTACTGGGCCTGGTGGCTTTCGCCATTGGCACGGCAACCGGGGTGCTCATGGGCAAGGTCCTGTGCAAAGCCACGGGCGGCAAGGTCAACCCGCTGATCGGCGCCGCCGGAGTATCAGCGGTTCCCATGTCGGCAAGGGTTTGCCAGACGGTGGGGCAGGAAGACAACCGGTCCAACTTCCTGCTCATGTTTGCAATGGGGCCCAACGTCGGCGGTGTTATCGGATCGGCAATCGCCGCGGGCATTTTTCTGGCAGTGCTGTAACCCCGGGCATATCGTGAACGGCTTCAAATTCAAAATACCTTCCGGAAATGTCAGGCCGGGATAGTTCGGAAAAAACACCCAACAAAGCTTGATTTTCCCCCTGCTTCTGATGTAACCTGCAGTTAAACCAACACGACGATGTAGACGATACATGTCGATCCTTTTTGCCCGGCCAAAAACGCTTTGCCCAGGAATCTCCATGGAAAAGAAAACAATATATGTAACTGAATTTGACTTTGACCGGTTGTACGGGCTTGTCGAATCGGCCGACCCGAATATTCGGGACAAAACGCACCTGATGCAGTTAAAAGAAGAACTCGAACAGGGAGAGGTGATCGAACCGGCCGATATTCCAGACGACGTCATAACGATGAATTCAAAATTCCGGCTGCAGGGCGAAGACGACACCCTTTCCGATTATACCCTGGTATTCCCCCGCCATGCCGATTTTTCGAAAAACAGAATCTCAATCCTTGCCCCCATCGGCGTCGCACTGATCGGCAGTAAAGTCGGCGATACCGTTACATGGGAAACCCAGGCGGGACAGAAACAATTCAAAATCCTGAAAATTCTCTATCAGCCGGAAGCTTCCGGAGATTTTCATCTGTAACGAATTGTTTTTCAAGACGGATTCAAAAGTGCAAAAAACAACGGATCATGATCGCCGGTATCCTGCGGATTTTCCTTTACCGATTTTTCTTTTTGCGAGGTTTGAACAGATTGAAAAATACGATGCAGCCAGTATGGGGTAAAGTCTTTATATTCGCAGCGCTGTTTCTTTTTTCCGTCGCATCGCTTACCCTTGCGGAATCCGAAAAGTTACCGGAGGATCAGACGACCCCTCCGGAAATCACCCTCCCTTCAGGCATCAATGAGACGCTCTACGCAGAAACGCAGCGGGTAACCGAGACGTTCCGACACCAGAGTGCAGCGCTTTTTGAACGAGAACCGCTTGCGTGGGACTGGCAAACGATCGAGTACCTTCCCAACTGGTTTTTTACCCAGATTTCCGGGTTTTACAGCGAGCTGATCGAACAGAGCCGGGTAATCGGGACTGCGGGCTCCATTGTGGTGCTGATTTTCATTTTCGCTGCCATATACAGCATTATTTTCAGGAACAGGGTGCTGAACCGGGTGGAAAAAAAATTCCGGCCCGCCATGGAAGCGATGCCCGAACCGTTTATCCCGTATTTTCAATCCGGGCTGAAGTTGATCGTTTCCGCGCTGATACCGATTCTCCTGTATGGCCTGCACCGCGCGGCAATGGTGCTTACCGGATATGATGCGGCGTGGTTCCTGCTGGCAGGGCGCCTGCTCTGGCTCTGGCTCATCGCGGCATTGGTCATCGGTTCCCTGAAAGAGATTTTCATCACCGGCGTATTCGGCAATCCCGGCGAATACGGCCGAACGATGTTCAGGCTCGGGAGAATTGCTCTGATTGCGGTTCTCCTGGGAACCGGTATCTTCTGGGGGGCCGAGGCATTCAATATCCGGCCGGACATCCTTGCCCTGGTCCATTTTTCAATATCCATCACCCTGACCATCGTTATTTTCCTTTTGCTGTTGAAGAAAAGCGCCATACTCTCCTTGATACCCGAGCGCCCCTACGATAGTTACCGGGCGTTCGTGTCCTTGCTGTCAAAATTTTATTACCCCCTGTTGTTTTTTTCATTGATCATCGCGCTGTTGTGGTGCATAGGGTACCGGGAACTCGGCCGGGTGGTGCTCTACAAGCTCTGGGGGACGGCGCTCGCCATCGTTCTTATCGCGGTAGTGCACCATTATCTCATGGGGCTGCTCAAGCAATGGGACGAAAAAAGAGGCGCTTCCGATGAGTCGGCCGGCGCCCTGATCCGTTCTCTAAAGAGCCTTTTGACCTATGTCACGATTGTCGTTACGATTGTCATCGGCCTGAACATGCTCGGGCTGCTTGATCCCCTTCAGCGCATCATGTCCTTCCCCGTTCTTACGGTCGCCGAAAAAACCATAACCTTCTGGACCATCATGCAGGCGGTCTTGATCCTGCTGGCGTTCGTGTTTGCCTCCGGCATGTTCCAGGCGTATATGGACTACAAGGTTTACCCGGCATTGGGTGTGGATGCGGGGCTGGGATATGCACTGAACACCTTTTTGAAATACCTGCTGCTGGCAGTGGGCTTTTTAACCGCGCTTCGGGTGATCGGTCTGGATCTCCGGCTGCTTTTTGTTTTTGCAGGGGCCATCGGCATCGGCATCGGCATCGGCCTTCAAAATATGGCGGCCAATGTCATCAGCGGTTTTTCGATCATCTTCGGCGGGAGAATCCGGAAAGAGGACTGGATCGAAATCAGCAGCACCCTGGGCGTGGTGACGGATATCCACCTCAGTGCCACCAAGATACGCACAAGGGACAACATTGAATACCTGATCCCGAACGCGAACCTGATCTCCGGGACCATCGTGAACTATTCCCTTTCCTCCCCGCTGATACGCATCGACCTGGATGTAGGGGTATCCTACAATGCGGATCCGGAAACGGTTGAAACAATACTCCTGGCGGCCGCACAGGAAGAGCCCATGGTTGAAAAAATTCAGCCGCCTGGGGTCCGGTTTGTCGGGTTCGGGGACAACTCCATTGATTTTCAGCTGCTGTTCTGGATCGATGTCAAGAAAACCGCCCGCCGAAAAGTCCGCAGCGCCCTGTATTTCAGCATCTTCAGGCGGCTGGCTGAAAAAGGCATCGAAATTCCTTTCCCCCAGCGCGATATTCATATAAAAAGCGCCGCCCCTCCGCCGGAAGCGGGAAACAAGCTCGGCAGTGAAAGCCCGGGTGGCGTTTCTTCCCCGTGATCACAAGGCGGATTCCATTATCTTTTTTCCCCCTTGATAGCGCGTGGATCTAATGGTACAGTCAACGACATTTCACTGCCAGAAGGCATACAAACATCCAGAAAGGAGGCAAACCCATGACAGATGGCGCAAATATACCCAATATCGATTTTACGGTGGATAAAAACAACCTGTACCGGGAAGAAGGAATTACGGACCACAAGGTGGCTTCCATCCGCAGACTTGTTCCCATCAAGGCAGACGGCTCCGAAGACCCGGACCGCGAACCGGTTTTTTATGCAAGCACCCAGCTGATGACCCCCGAGGGGCCCTTGCCGATCCAGGCGGGCCTGGAGGCAAAAACCCTTGAAGCGGCCATCGAAGAGTTTCCCGGTGCCATGCGAAACGCGCTCACCAAGACCATTGACCAGATCCAGCGGCAGCAGCAGCAACAACAGCAGGAACAACAGCAGGAACAGTCCCGCATTTACGTTCCCGGAAGATAAATGCCAAAAAACCGCGCACCCCGGACCAGCCCGAAGGCGGTTCAATCGTTTTCGGGCGGGTCATTTTGCCGGTCCGCATCGTCCCGGGTAGGGTTTTCGGAGGGGAAAATCACCTGCTCCGCGCTGACGCCGGAATCGCCCCGGGGCGCCAGCCGGTATATTTTGTCCGCGTACTGGCTGAAGGCATTCGCATCGTGATGGGAGATCATCAGTACCTGAAAACCAAGCGCACTTCCGGCATCATGGACAATTTTCACCAGGCGGGGGACAAGGTCCGGATGAAGCCAGCAATCCTGCTCGTCTAACACCAAAAACCGCCGGTGGTCTTTTTCTTCCAGCGTTGTCAGGGCAAACATGCGCAGACCGACCGACAGGATGTTTGCCACCGACCCCCCCTGCCCCTTCAGGATATCTTCCCGGTTGCCTTCCCGTTCTATCCAGAAATCGACGGAGGCCGCGTTGCGTTTCCAGTCTACATCCGCCTTGAGAACAATCGGCTGCTCAAGGACCTCCTGCAGGGCGATGGAAAGCTTCTCTTCGATCACGTCCAGTAATTTTCTGAAAAGCTGCTGGTTCAATGCTTCCAGCGCAGCGCTCACCTTACCGGAAAGCGCAAGGTAATCCCGGATCTCCCCAAGGGAGATACGGGTACGATCCCTGTCCTCTTTTACCTGGTCCCTGAAAGCGGCCAGTCGGGTGTGCCGGTTTCTGAGGCGCAGCAACGCATCCGGTTTTGTTTGATCCACCATGGTGATTATCCAGATTTGACGACTTCGTAAAAAGTCCAATATCTGCGTTGCGAGCAATCTTTGAAGAATCTCACGTACGGCTAAGTACGCTCAATTCTTCAAAAATTGCACGCGCCTTGATCTTGAACTTTTTTCAAAGCCGTCTGATCAAGACTTTTTACAGGAGCATCAGATTTAAAAGCTTGAAAAGACGCCCTTTACGACTGCTGATATTTTTCTTCCACCTGTTTCAGCCGGGATTCGATCTGATCCAGCGACTGCTGGTACTGGGTTCTTTTCTTTTCATTTTCCGCTTCCATTTCTTCCAGTTTTTTCTTCAGCGCATCGAGATCGTCCGTGCCGTATTTTTCAAGGGCTTCCTTTTTCAGTCGGTCGAGCTGCCTCCGGGCGGTCTTGAGGTTTGTTTCCGCCTCGATTTTCCGGGTATGCAGCTTGTTATACCGATCCGTAAGCGATTCAATGCTCTGTTTGTCCTTTTCCCGATCATTCATTTTCCGTTACCTTTCTGGCAAGTTTCCGGATTTCATCGGCCACATCCGTTTCAAACCGGTCCAGATTTTTTTCCAAAAACATTTTCAACCCTTCCCCCGTGTGGGTTCGCCTGGCCTGCAGTTCAGCAAGACCGGCCACGAAAACGCTGGCCTGTTCGTCTTCTGACGCATCAATCACCGCCTCGTGAAATACGCAGTCGTATAGCTGATGCGGCACTTCCACATGGGAACCTGCAAACGACATGCCGCACGCCGGGTCTATCCGAAAAACCGCAGGCACATGCGCTCTTGCAGCGTCGCTCCTTGATCTTCGGCTGATATTGCCGGGCGTTATCCACTGTGTATTGCCTTTTTGGACAGGATCCAGCCTTCGATGAATATGGCCGTTGACAACCATATCGATGCCCGGCAGGGGCGCCGGGCGGATATATCCTTTTTCTTCATATCCGGGAACCCGGATGTCGTGATGGGTCAACCAGACGACAAACGGCCTTGGATTTTGTGCAAAGGGCAATTCCAGTTTTTCGGGAATCGGAGACCCCCAGGAGGAGCCGCCGACAATCACCTGACGGCCGGAGACCGTCTCCACACAAACGGCGTTTTCATCCAGAAGGCGCCCATTTCTTGCTTCTGCAATCACCGAAATGGAGTCATCTTTGGAGAGTCTGTTTTCATGCACATCGTGATTGCCGTAAATAAAAAACATCTCCCGGTCGAAAAGCCGCATGACATCCACAAGCAGCCAGTTGGGATTGTTTCGCGGAAGATTGAACAGGTCCCCGGAGACCAGGGGGAGAAGGTCGTGGGCGGCAGCATAGTCCATGGCCCACCGGAGCTTTTCCATGATGACCGCCGGGTAATCGTCCTTGCGAAATCCCGGCACCCGCGCTTCCATATGGGGGTCGCCGATGACCAGCAAACCGGAATAGGCGCGGGAAGCGGGAACAATCTTCATTTACCCCTCCCGGCAAGAAGGGGGGTCATGCCGAGGAAATGCGCCGGATCCATCTCCTGTCCGCAGGTCGGGCATATACCTGCTTTTTTGATACGTCTTTTAAGGGCTTCGCCCGCATCGGCGATTTCCAGAAGCATCTGCTTCAGATCCGCCTCGATCTTCTCCGCCTCCGAAATCGTCGATTCCATTTTACCGATATGCGTTCTCAGCCGGGAACCATCCGGCATTTCCGGCGGGGGGACAAGCTGCAAAACCGTATGCGTGCAGCCCTCAAAATACGCAACATCGGTCCGGGCATTTTCAATACGGCATACCATGGCATATAAAGGGGCAATATCGGCCATCGGCGGGGGGGAAGGCAACCGGCCGAACGCTTCGATCGCCTCCCGGCTTTGATCCAGTCCCAGGGAAAACGCCTCGATCTGCCCGATAAGGGTCGCAAGGGGCGCAGTATCCAAAAAAGAGGGCGGCGGTTCGGCATTCTGCAGCACCTCTTTCCTGCGGCGTTCCGTCTCAATCGCATCCCCTTCCTGCGCCATCCGCCCGATGATCCGTTGAAGGGGCTCGACCGGAAAAAACAACGGAGGGGGAGACAGCGCGGCCATTACACCGGCCACGGCAAGGGATATGGAGACATTTTGCAGCGCTTCTTCCAGATGGCCGATGGTTTCCTGCAGCCGCGCTGCGGTCTGGAGAGCGCCGGAAAGCTCCCGGTGCTGCGCTTCGAGTGCATCGATGCCGCATCCCAAGTCGTCAATGGGCGCCAATTTCTCCAGGCGCGCATCGAGCAACGCCTCCTGGCGAAGGAGTTCGCTCTCCAGGGTTTTGGCCTCCTGCACATTGTGCCGGTGCAGATTCTGCATTTCAATGAGCTTGATCGTATCGGAGGAGGAAGCAAAAAATGTCGCCCGGCGGCTCGCGGATTCGTTTAACAGAAAAATCGGCTTTTTCTGCTCGCCGAAATGGATCTCAAAGGGATCGTTGTCGGTTTCCACAAGGCCGAGCCGAAGCCGTTCATGGAGTTCATCCGGAACGGAGCCGCCGAGCCGGTGAATATCGACCCCGTTGATAACGTAACGGACGATCCGGTTTTTTCTCCTCCATTGGATATCATCCCCCTCGTCCGTAAGAATCCGGATAACGCACTCCCGGCAGCCGTGGCGAAGCATGTAGTCACCGGCAGCGTTTCTGCACAAAACCTGCAAAGCGCTTACCAGTGCGGATTTGCCGGTATTGTTCTCTCCCACGATAACCGTAAGCCCCTTTGCAGGCTCGATTACCGTATGCCGGTGCGACATGAAATTTATCAGTTCAATCTGCGTGATCAATTTGGGGGACGCCCATGAAATTATGCGTTTCCGGAATGCGTACGAACCAGGATACAACCAAAAAGACGCTGCCGCAAAGTATACCTCTTTACCGGCACCTAATGCAACGGATGAATCTGAGATTTTTTTTCGATGACGATTTGCGGATTTCTATGAAAACCGATGCGCGCATTGCGGATCGCAATTTGCCCGCTTCGGTCCGGGGCCAGCGCCTCTTCCCGGAAAAAAACCCGTATGGCGCGTTCCGGCGGGGAATAAAACCATCCATCTTCATACCGGCCGACACGGGTTGAAACCACCTCGTTTTCAAGGCCAGGGGCGGACAGATCGGCTTTGGGGTCATTGAATAAAAGAGGGGACGCCTCACGCCTATCCGCTGTCGGTAAAACCCGTTCGAAACCAGTCACCTGCAGGTTGCCGTAGTACCGGTTCAACCGATTGACAATGATATGATATGACCCGCCGAGATCAAGATCCGTTGCTGCGCCGTAAACGTAAATGGCCCGGTCACCCTGCCGTTTTATAACGGCATTGTCTCCATGCTTGTAGATGACCGTGACGTTTTCAATCTCATAGCGGACCGGTCCTGTTTTGGATTCATAAAGGTCCGAAATGGAAGCTTTCACAGATGCCGGATAGCACGGGGCATCCTTGTCCGAAAAAGTGAAGCCGCCGGTTTTGAAACAGGCATAAATGGGCAGGTGGTCGGAATATCCACTGCCCAGGTGCCGCCCCTTCCCCCGGTCGGCCCGCTGCCACCGGAAAAGAATGCCCCCCTGGAACAGATAGTGAGGGTCGAACGTATCAAAGGAATTGTCCAGGTAGGAGAAGCCTTTTTCGTCATACAACGCTGCGGGCACCAGGATATTATCGATCGACCGCGGCCGGCCGAAAAAAAGATAGGACCATCGCCTGGCCGCTTCCAGCTCCAGCCACAAGTTATAGTGGAGACGCTTTTCCGGCGTCTGCAGCAAACGGTCCGGATCAACCAGCCGATCACCATCCATGGTTTTCAATACATGGTTGATGCCCGTGCGGCCATGGGTGTCGTTCCCCGCTGTATCGGCCCGGAACCGTTCGAATTCATTGTAATTGGCGTTGAAATCACCAAGCAGTATGTAGTCCGTTCCCAAGGGGAGCGCTGAAACGGCGTCATAAAGCGCTTTTGCCGATAGTACTCGCAGGCTTTCCGGAGAATTAGCGGACCGCCAGTGGTTGACGAACAGCACAAGCGGCGTTCCGCCGATTTCAACGACCACCTTCAGAATATTGCGATTGTTCCTGCCGGCAACGACGATATCGCGGCTTTCAACAATGGGATGCATGGAAAGAAGCGCACACCTCACTGCTGTGCCGTCCTTCTCCGTAATCGCCGCCCAGGGATAATTCAGCCCCTTTTTTCGCAACAGGTCACGGAGGTATAGGAGCGCTTCCATGGACTCCACTTCCTGAAGGGCTACCACATGGGCATTCAGGTCCAGAAGCACCCGTGATATGTTTTCCGCCTTGATCGCCAGCATATCATGGTTCCAGCCGTATTCAGCGCCGGGGACAAAGCCGGGGTATTCGGTGGTGTCATGCGTCAGGTCAAAAAGGTTTTCAATGTTGTAGCTTCCCACCCGGAAAACGTCATCTGCACCTGCGACGATCCCGGGGAAGAAAAAAACAACCGCAAGGTGCAGCCAGAAAATGGGCACCCACGGGGGAAATGTGTTTTTTCGCGTATCGGGGGATATCATGGATTTTGTCCGGTGAGATTCCGTTTCCACGCGGGGGCATGAAAACGATAGCGTCCGGAAAGGTGACGCAAATACAAAGGGCACAGGAGGGCTCTTTTCAGAAAAAAGCCCCTGTGCCCTCTCGGTTTACATGCGCATTACGTTATAAAAACCGTCGATTGCAACTCCCCGAACCGATTCAGCTTATCCGGCTGAAGCCGCACTGAGATACGCCTGTATCAGCCGGTCATTGTCTTCTTCTGTAATTTCACGCGGCAGGCGCTCCATGGCTTTTTCCATAGCCATGTCCAGAAGTTCATCCATCATTTGGTTGCGGGCATGGAGGATCTGGTTGTCGATGCGCTGCCTCGCATTTTTCATCATCAAGCGGCTATGCTCATTGGCTTCGTCGATGATCTCCTGCTTTCGGCGTTCCCCCTGCTCAACGATCCGGCTTTTGATCTCCTCGAGGCGCGGGCCGCTTTTTTCCAGGGAATCTTTGGCATCCTGAACCTTGGCCAGCATTTCGTCCTTTTCCTTCTGGGCCCCCTCGATTTTTGCCTGAATCTCCGATTTCTGGGAGGATAAAAAATTGACCAGCGGCGGCCATGCAACCTTTACCAGGAAATAAATAAATATGCCGAAGTTGATCCAGCGCATCGCCAAATCATAGATCGGCCGCCATTCCCTGACACCGTCTTCCGCCCATGCCGGTCCGGCCAGGAACAAAAAAAACAAGCCCAGAAAAAAAAGACATCCCCGAAACATTTTGCGCTGCCTGTTATTCATATACCAATCTCCGATCCAACGCCTTTTCCATGATGATTCTTGACACCTTTTCGGATTCTTCGGCCAGATGCTGTCGTACGTCCTGAATCTGTCGTTGAACTTCCTGTTTGGTTTCCTGGTTCAGCCTCTCGATTTCATCGGCGACCCCGGAAAAAAGGGTATCCGCCTCCACGCTGCCATCCTTTTCCAGGCGCTGCTGAAAGGCAAAAGCCTCTTCCTTGACCTCCCGCGTCTGGTATTCAATCTTGTAAAAGATATCCTCAAGGTCGGCTTCGGCTGCCGCCATCTCTTCTTTCATGCGCTCGATCTGCCGGTCCCTCTCCGCCATGATATCCTGAAGCGGATGGTACATCAGCCGACTGATCAGCACCATGAAGATGAGAAACGATATCAACTGAACGAAAAGGGTCGCATTAATGCTGATTAATGCGACGGCTCTGGTTATTTCAATTTCCATGGCCTGAATTCCATATAGTGATCATGAAAACAAGTAGTTCACGCTTCCTTTTTTTCATCATGGCCGGCAGCAGCGGCAAGGCTTTAACGCCCTTTCCCGTTAGACGACAAAGAGCAGAAGCAAGGCCACGACAAGGGAGTAAATACCGGTAGACTCGGATACCGCCTGGCCCACCAGCATGGTACGCGTCAGAAGAGCCGCTTCGCTGGGATTGCGCCCGATCGCCTCACAAGCCTTGGCGCCAACCATGCCTTCACCGACCCCCGGTCCGATAGCGCCCAGTCCCATAGCAATACCTGCACCAATATAGGATGCTGCATGAATCAAATCAACGCCTTCGATAGCCATTTTCTTCCTCCTGAAAAATGTTTCTTTTATAAAAAAATTTAAATGACAAAGAGCAATACAAGCGCAATTACCATAGAATATATCGCTGTTGACTGTGTCACCGCCTGGGCGACAAGCATCATACGCATCAACAGGCCTGCGTTTTCCTCGTTTCTGGCCACCCAACTGACCGCACTCGTCGCTGCGATGCCGCTTCCAATGCCGGGACCGATCGCGCCAAATCCCATGCATATGCCTGCGGCAAGCAACGCCATGCCCGGGGCGAGGGCGAACGCTTCCCCATACCCCTTGAACAACAGAATAAAGCTGATGAGCAGGCCGAATATAACCGGCGACTGCGCGACCGCCTGACCCACAAGCATGGTGGTGGTAACAACACCGACGGTTTTTGGATTCCGTGCGATTCCTTCGCAGCTCGCCCCCGCCGCCATGCCACCGCCGTACCCGGATCCGATAGCGGCAAGTCCCGTGCTCAAACCGGCCCCCATAAAGGCCGCCCAATAGGGGTTGAACGGGACGTCTCCCAGATTGACGAACATGAGGATGAGGGCGATGACCATCGCGAAAATGGCGGGTGTCTGACACACGGCCGCACCGATGAGCATGTTGGTTGTCAAAAGCCCTTGTGCTTCCGGCTGCCTGCCGATTCCCTGGCATGCGGCGCCCCCCGGAAGACCGGAACCGGCGCCGGAGCCGATGGCCCCGAAGCCCATGCAGAGCCCCGCGCTTAACAGCGCTACTGCCTTCACCGGATCAGGGCCGCCGAAACCGACGAACATCAGCATAAGAGCGATAACCATTGCCAGAATCGCCGGAGTCTGGCACACGGCCTGCGAAATGAGCATAACCGTGGTCATGCGACTGAGAACCTTTGGATCCTGGACCTTGACCATGGCCGTACATGTTTCCCCTGCAGGAAACCCCGATCCCAGGCCGGAGCCCAACGCCCCGAGACCCATGGAGACACCTGCCGCCAGCAGCGCAGCCGCCGTGACAATGGTCGGATCCTGGGGGGCGATAAACAATAGCAAAATCGCCACGACCAGAGCGAAGATGGCCGCCGATTCGGCCACTGCCTGGCCGATAAGCATGTTTCTGACGATATCGGAAGATTTCTCGGGATTCTCCGATATGGCCATGTCCGCCTGGGACGCTGCATATCCTTCACCCAGTGCTGCGCCGATGGCGCCGAAACCGATGGCCATGCCACCGCCGATATACGCTGCAAGCTTAACCAGTATTTGAATATCCATTTCCATTTTAATCGACCTGTACCGCGATGTAG
This sequence comes from Desulfobacteraceae bacterium, assembly GCA_011389935.1. Lineage (GTDB taxonomy): Bacteria > Desulfobacterota > Desulfobacteria > Desulfobacterales > Desulfosalsimonadaceae > B1SED10-16. The sequence continues at coordinate 57,834 of JAABTJ010000004.1, read as the reverse complement.
ACAACTGTCAGCATGGTGAATACGAACGCCTGGATCGTTCCGATAAAAAGACTGAAAAAAAGGTATAAAAACGGGGGGAGCACAAGGCTGTAAATCAAATGGGAGACCACCAGGATAATGATAGCGCCTCCCATCATATTACCGAACAACCTGAAGGAGATGGAGATGACCTTTGCCAGCTCCCCGATGAGATTCATCGGAAGCATAAAAACGATCGGTTCAAAATAGGTCTTTATGTACCCCTTGAACCCCTTGGCCCGAATCCCGGCGTAGTGTGCCAGAACAAAACCCATGAGCCCAAGGCTCAGGGGGGTATTCAAATCGGTCGTCGGCTCCGTCATGTGGGGAATGGCGCCGATCCAGTTGGAAAGAAGCAAAAACATGAACAATGCGACGATTAAAGGCGCATACGATTTTGCCCTTTCCTTTCCCAATGTGCTTTCGGTCAACCCATAAAACTGGGCGACGAGAAGCTCTCCCACAACCTGCATGGAATTTGGCAGTACATGGCGCCGGCGGCTTGCCATGTACCCGAAAAACAGTAGCAGGGCGATTACGATCCACGTCATGGCGATGGCCGTCAGGTTAAAATGAAAGCTGTACTCACCAATTCTTACAATAAGCTGGTAAATGCCGCCGATTTCATTCATTTATCGCGTTTCCCGATCTTAAAAGTAAATCTTTGTTTGTTTCAGGCCGGTCTGGACAACACCAGTTTTTTCACCGCATCCGCCAGCATCACCGCCTGAACCATGAAAAGCCCGGCGATGGTGGTAACGATATGATATTTATCGTAGTATATCGAAACAACCAGCGGAAGCGCCAGAAAGCCGAATCGAAGCAGCACCAGCACAAAAGCGATCATTGCGCCCGTCCGCCGCGTCCGTTGCACCCGGAGTTGTATCGACGCGCCCATCAGCACGAAATTCAATATGCTGAAAAGCGTCCCCAGCACAATCCCCCTGGCCAGATCCTTGTGCCCGATGAAAATCATCACCAGGGCAGCTATGATGGCGATAAACATAGCCGTCGGGCAATACTTTTTCCGAAGGCTCTTCACCGCTTCCATTGATGATATCTTAATCCTTCTTGTGCTTGTCTTTCAACATATCCAGAATCTGCCGGTAAACGGTTACACCTCCGCCGGCAATACCCAGAAGGATGCCGATAATCAAAAACAGACCCCGCGTTCCGAGCCACCGGTCCAGATACAGGCCGACAAAAAAACAAAACATGACAGAACCGGCCATGGTAAGGCCGATCTGCATCACAAGGGCGAGGTTTTCGGTCCAGTCCCGATTTTTATCGTAATTGAAAAACAGCTTTTTTTTCTTATCGTCCGACAAAGCACCCGCCCCACGACCAGACTGCATTGCTTCTAATAAAATAACCGGGACGAAGTCAACCTCTTTTTTGACACCTGCGCCCGCACGGTTACACCCGCCGCCTTCAGCGCTCATCCAGGATCGTTTTCAACCCCCGTTTTTTCATGACCTTCCACTCTCCGGAATGCCGATCAAGAGAACAGACCTACTTCCTCTGCAAGATGAAGTCAACGGAAAATTTTGGATCCGCCCCGTGGGCCTGAACCCTGAAATCGTTCTGACCCCATTGCTGCGCTGCTTTTTCCAATCTTAGAGTTCCATGTATATCACGGTACGGGCCTGCGGCATATCCTCGAGCTGGGCCAGCACGTTTTTGTCGATTGCCGTATCGGTACGGAGAAAAACGATATTCCTGCCCCCTTTTCCTTCGGCTTCCTGCCCCACGGTCATGCGGGAGATATTGATGCTGTTGTTGCCGAGAACCGTTCCAATATTGCCGATCTCTCCCGGGATATCCATGTTCTGAATCAGGGTGAGGTATCCCTCCGGCCGCATTTCCAGTCGGAAATCATTGATCTTGACCACGCGCGGATCGTTTTTACCGAACACGGTGCCGGCCACGCTGCTTTCTTCCTGGTCGGTCTTTACCCTCACCGTGATGAGATTGATAAATTCCTGGGCATCCTCCGTGCTCGATTCCAGCACCTTGACACCCATCTCCTTGGCCAGAAAACGGGCATTGACAGTATTGACATCGTCTATCACCAGGGGCTCGAGCAGCCCGCAAATCACCGCCGTGGTTACCGGAGAAAGCTCCAGGTCTCCAAAGTCCCCGTCATAGGCGACCTCTACCTCCCTGATATGCCCCTTCACCAGTTGCCCCTGCATGCAGCCCAGACGATCGGCGAGCCTGAGGTACGGATCCAGTTCTTCAAGCACTTTTCCGGACACCGAAGGCACGTTCACCGAATTGGCAATGGTCTCATTTTTCAGGTAGTCGGCAATCTGGTTGGCAATGGCCACCGCAACGTTGGTCTGGGCTTCCGCGGTGGACGCCCCCAGGTGGGGTGTTACGATAACGTTATCCAAAGAAAGGAGGGGGTGATCCGCGGACGGCGGTTCAACGGCAAACACATCCATAGCGGCGCCGGCGACCTTGCCCAATGTCAACGCCTCGTACAACGCGTCTTCGTCCACGATGCCACCGCGCGCACAGTTAATGAGCATGACGCCGTCCTTCATTTTCCCGAAAGCTTCCTTGTCGATCATGTTGGCGGTCTTCTTGATCTTGGGGACATGAATCGTTATGTAGTCCGCTATCTCATAAAGCCTGTCCAGGCTGACGCTTTCGCACCCGGCTTTCTGGATCTTTTCCGGGCTTACCACCGGATCGTAGACAACGACTTTCATTTTAAGTCCCCGCCCTCGCTGGGCAACGACCGATCCGATCTTGCCAAAACCGATGACGCCCAGGGTCTTGTTCATGATTTCCCGCCCCTGGAGCTTTTTCTTGTCCCAGCGGCCGGCCTTCAACGACATGGTTCCCTGCGGAATATTGCGGGTCAGGGCCATCATCATGGCGATGGCATGCTCCGCTGTGGTCACGACATTGCCGCCCGGCGTGTTCATTACCAGAATGCCGCGCTTGGTGGCCCCCTGGACATCGATATTATCCACCCCGATGCCGGCCCGGCCGATCACCTTCAGATTGTCGGCGGCATCCAGCAGGTCTTCGGTCACCTTGGTGGCGCTCCGCACGGCCAGAGCGTCATAATCCCCGATGATTTCCTTTAGCTGCTCCGGCGTCAGATCGGTTTTCACATCCACCTCGATATCCGGATCCATCTCGAATATCTTGATTCCGGCATCTCCAAGCTTGTCACTGACCAGTACTTTGTATGTCATTGTTTCATCCTCCGCTTCTGGCGCACGTGAACGAAAACGGCTTTCCCCGCCGATGCAAGGCTTTTGTCTTCGGGCCAGGGCCCCATGGCAATCCGCAAAATGCAAGCGCATTGATCGGCGGATCCCGCCGGGAAATTGCCCCTGCTTGTTTCGAAGGAATGCTCCGGGTTTTCGTTCCGGCGCTATTATATGTTATTTCGAAAAAATCGCATTTCAATCCGGCTTAGTCGACCACAAGCCGCCCGTCCCTGTATGCCGTGAGGTAGTTGGAGCAGTATTCATCCCTCCCGGCAAGGGTTTCCGCAGCATGGATATTGGCCATCATCCGCCGGTCAAGGGGATTGATAATGGCGCCGTCAAGCCCACTGCCGATGGCCATGACCATAAAGGTCTGGTTGAGAAGTTTGCGCTCCGGAAGACCGTATGAGATATTGGACAGCCCGCAAATGGTATGAACGCCCGGAAATTCGGTCATAATCGCATTAATGGCGCCCAGAAACTCCCTTCCGTAGGCGTCATTTGTCGAAATCGGCTGAACCAGCGGATCCACGTAGATATTTTCCAGGGGGACGTTGTTTTTGACAAGCTTATTGATCAAATCCGAGGCGATGGAAAGCCGGTCGTCCTTCGTCTCCGGCATCCCCGAATCGCTCATGCAAAGGGCGATCACTTTGCAGTCGGCCCCGGAAACAACCGGGAGAAGTGCATCATACCGCTCCTTTTCCAGGGAGATGGAATTGATCATGGGGATGCCCTTGTGCAGCGGCAGCACCGCCTCGATCACTTTCGGATCCGGGCTGTCGATGCAGCAGGGCGCCTCAACGACTTCCTGGACCGACTGTACCAGCCACTTCATATACCCGGCTTCTTTTCCCACAAAGGTTCCAGCATTGATATCAATATAATCCGCACCATTGTCTTGCTGGTCCTTTGCAAGTTTCTGTATTTCAGTGATATTTTCAGCCTCGATGGCCGCTTTTACCGCTTTCCTGCTTGAATTGATGAGTTCGCCAACAACCAGCATGATACACACTCCTTTTCGATTAAAGTGAATCGCAATTTTTATTTACCCCTGTTTTCAGGATTTCCGGCCAAAACAGGCGATTTATGTTTTTATCCCTGCAGAAACGGTTTCTGCGGAATTTTTTCACCGGGCGGCACGCAAACAAAATCCGCCGGATCATACGGGCCGAACAGGATTTTACGGAAGTACCGCTCCGAACCGTCGACCTCCGCGTATTTCATACCGAGAAAATCGGCATTCGCGATTGCCCTTTTTCTCAATTCCTCCATGTCCCCGCCACGGCTGCCGATCAGAACGATATGGGTGTAGTGCTTGAGCTCCTCCCGCAGTCCCCATTCCGCATCTTCCCTCCCCATTTTAGGGACGTACTCGTTTTCGAGCGTTCCTATGGGATCTTTTTGTTCCGCCACCCAACCGGCGGTCAGGTAATAGGTGCCGGCACGCGCACTGAATGCGTCATGGTATGCCTGCCTCGACCCCAGCATCAGCGCGATGCAGTCGTGCACCCGGGGAATACAGATTTCCTGTTTGACCGCCCGTGTCCCCACAACGCCGTTGGAACACAAACCGTATCCCAAAACGATATGGGCGGCATAATCGGCGACTTCGGCAATTTTCTCCTCGATCATAAAACGCATTTTCTCCGGGGTCCGGTGCAGGTTCTGATCCAGGTAATGAACCTCTATGGGCGCATCTGCCGGCAGAAGCGCATCGATTTCCGTTTTCATCACCCTGCAGGCGATCACCACCCGGGGGTGATCCCGGTCCAGGCCGTATTGTTCATTAAGGGTCTCAGGTATTGACGACATCTACAGAAAACTCCATTTCTTCGACATATTTTTCCATGAAATCCGGCCGGGTTTCGATGCTGACATGTTCGACCTGCTTCATTTTTTTCTCCAGGAACCTGCGGTATTGAATATTTTTAAGCATCCGGACGCAGCCGATCCGGCTGGTATTGCCGGCAAAGGAGACCTTATCCGCTGTGCCCGGCGGAATGAATCCGATGGCCTCCAGGTTTTGCGGCCGCAGCGAGTATCCGAATCCGCCCGCCAGCACGATGCTTTTGAGCATCCCGGGGCCGATTCCCGCTTCTTCCAGCAGAATATCGATGGCCGCGCGGATGGCGCTTTTTGCAAGCTGCACCTGGCGGACGTCCTCCTGGGTAAACCAGACATTGTCACTGATGCGGAAAGCGGCCATACCCTCTTTTTCCTCAAGGTGACCGGCGACGCTTTCGGACAGTCCTTCCACCTGGTCGGGTCGCTTCATGCGGCCGGAGGAATCGAGCACCCCGGTTTTTAATAGAACAGCTGTCAGATCAATGATTCCGCTGCCGCAGATCCCCGAGGCAGCCACGTTTCCGATGGTGTAGATCTCTATATCCCGGCCGTTGGTTTTCGCGGCTTCCACGGCCCCGATGCGGGCACGCATGCCGCTGGAAATGCCCATACCTTCAAATGCGGGGCCGGCCGCGGTCGAAGACATCAGCATACGCCCGTTTGCACTCACCCCTATCTCGCCGTTGGTTCCGACATCGATAAACAGCGTGCTGCCGTTACTGCTGAAAAAATCAGAACAGACCAGAAGCCCCGCACTGATATCGGCGCCGACATAGGCATGCAATACGGGGGGTACGTATACCCTGGCCCCCGGATGCACTTCCAGTCCGAATGTTGCTGCCGGATACGACCGGCCGCTTTCGATGCCCACGGTAAACGGGACTTCCCCCAAAGGGGCAGGGTCGATGCCCGCGGCGATCTGGAGCATGGTCGTATTCCCGCCGATGACCACATCCAGAATCTCCCCGGGAGCGGCATCCGAATCTTCGCAGATCTCATCGATCAGGTGATTAAGCCCTTCCCGTATGGTCGCTGACAGCTCATCCAGCCCCTCTGGCGTTGATGCATACCGGATGCGCCTCACCACGTCGTGACCGTACCGGATCTGCGGATTCAAAGACGATGTGGTGGACATTTCTTTGCCGGTCTTCAGGGATACCAAGGTGGCCACAAGGGTTGTCGTCCCCAGGTCAACCGCGAGCCCCTTGGGCGTGCTCCCCTGGCGGAAGGCTTTCATTTCTTCGGTGGTGCCGTCTTCATACCGGCACATGTACCGGCCGGATTCAAGGGAAACGCGCACCGCCGGATTCATGCGATTTTCATATTCTATGGCGCGCAAATGCCGCCTTTCCGGAACATCCCCCTCTTCCCCGGATTCGCAGGTAAAAAACGCGGGGTCCTTGCTGCCTTCCAGTATCCGGTGCTCCTCTTCCGTGAAACCGGAAAGAAGCCTTACGGTCATGTCCGTTTTCGGCGTCACCTGGCATGCCAGTCGGATACCGCCCGCATGCTGCTCTTCGGATATGTCCTTATGGGGAGTGGAACGTACATTTGACGGGGATTCAATGCATACGATGCATTTGCCGCAAATTCCATCGCCATTGCAGGGCGTGTCCATATCTACGCCCGCCCGGTAAAGCACGTCCGCAAGGGTCTCCCCCCTGCGGGCACGCAGGGTTTCTCCCAGTGGATATATTTTTATTTTGGGCATTGTAAAAATCTCACCGCCATGACGAGTGTTGTCCGGCCATGATTTTCATGCCGTTGCGCCCGCAATCGGATAACAGGCCATTTGTATGCATTTCCCGGCATCATTATTATTATATGCGATTATTATATGCGCGTCAGGGATATGGTTTCCCGATTGTCCTCGGCCAAAAGCTTGAGATCCTTTCGCAACGTTTCCCCGTCGACGTCTTCCGGGACCACCACCGCCGTACGCATTGAAAACACAGGGGAGCCGTCTTTTGCCGTCGCCAGCTTTGTCTCCAGCTCGACAATATTGATGTTCAACGATGCCAGCAGCTGGGACGTACGGTACACGATCCCCATCCGGTCCGCGCCTTTCACCCGGATTTCATAATTGGGCGCCGACGCCCCGGGTCCGAAGTCGCTGCTCTTGTCATCCACCGGGAAAAGGTTGATATCCAGATCCCGGTCCGTTTCCAGGCGGCCGCAGGCATCGACCAGGTCCCGGGCGATATTTTCATCCGCAGCCGTCACCAGGACCATGAGCGCGAAACGGTCGCCCAGCACTGTCATGGTGGAATCCTCGAAATTCCCTTTGGATTCATATATGGCCTTGGAAACCCTTGCCACAATGCCGGGCACATTGCGCCCCACCGCTGAAATGATGTATGCCTGTTTCATGAATCTGTTTCCCTTTCCGCTATATGTGTTTCCGGCTCATTTCCCATTCGAAAGCGCTGGATTTCCTGCAGCGCGCGCCTGGATGCGTTCAAGAGCGCCTTCGGTTTTTACCCTGAGGGTCGCCACAGGATCTGCGGCTCCTGCGTCAATAGCCGCCCGCCTGGCCATATCGGAAACCGTTTTACGCGCAAAAGCCATCGCATCATCATATTCGGCAAATTTCGTTCGGTCGTCCTCGATCTGCACCACATAGGAAAGGCTCTCCTCTCGTTCCCGGGTATAAAGAATGGCTTCCTTTTCAATGACCACGGAACCGGCCACGGCGCCCGCCGCATTGGCAACATGCGCATGACCTGGCAGAATAAACGGCGCCCGAAGCGTCTTCGCCACTTTCTTAATGAAAATGCCTGCCGGCGCCCCGATACCGATAATGGGAAACCGGCTGGAGATCTCGACCGAGAGATACGAATCCTTGCGGTTGATGGATTCTTCAAGCAGCCACCGGCCCCAACGGCCATCCACGTTTTCCGGCAGCCGATCCCGTGCGTTCCGTTCTGTCTGGCCCGCAAGAAACACAACGGCTTCCTCGACCATCATGGATACGATATAATCCAGGACCTCGTCCACAAACGTTGCGGGCTCCCTGCCGTATATCTCGCAAACGCATGCCGTTGCCTGCCGGGCCGCTTCCACATCCCAGATATCCATTTTCCCGCTGACATGCAGGAGATCGCTGGGCGTCAGTGTCGACTCCTCGATAAGACCCAGGCGAAACAGTTCGTCCGCGTTCAGCTGGACGGCATGGTGAACGCTCAATTCCCGGATAAGCGATGATATGCTCGCGGGCCCCCGGTTCAGTGCATTGACGACCCCCACTGTCCTGTGGTCGGAAATGCCCAGTTCTTCCGCGTCTACACTTTTAGGAAACATCCAGTACTGTAAATCGGCCGGTACCCAGTAGCCTTTTTTCCTGCCCAGGGCCATGATCTCGTCATGGACGCGGGGATGGAGCCACGCAAGCCGGGACAAGGGAACGACCCGATCCGGGCCGACGATCGGCACCGGGCCCTGGTCAAACGAGATACGGCTGTCGCAGCCCACGCATGCGGTTCGAATGCGGGCCGCCTTCACGGCCGTTTCAATCTGCCCCACGCGCGCCCCTTCTTCGGATATGGCAATCTGCCCGTCTTTTATAAAAGCGATATCCGTTGTGGTCCCTCCCACATCGATCATCAGGGCGTTTCCCTCGCGGGAAAAAAACATCCCGCCGATGGCGCTTGCCGCCGGTCCGGATAAAATGGTCTCCACCGGCTTCTTCACCGCTTCGGTGTACGGCATCAAGGATCCGTCTCCCTTGACAATCATGAGCGGCGCCTTGATATCGTGCTCGGCAAGAGCCGTCTTGACCGCTTCGATGAACTCCTGCATCACCGCAACCAAAGAAGCATTCAGGCTCGCCGTCGCCGCACGCACGATGGAATCCAGCTTCGTGGACAACTGATGCCCCAGGACAACCGGCAGGTCGCACACTTTTCGCACCTGCTCGAAAGCGGCCTCCTCATGGGAAGGATCCAGCGGACTGAAGTAGCTCGATATGGCAAAGGCATCGACGCGTTCCTTGTTTTCCAGAACCCACGCCTTGATCCCCTCGAGATCCGGGGGCGCCTGCTCCTCTCCCTGCGACGTATGACCGCCGGCAAAAAAATCGTGGCAGGCCGCTGAAAATTTCTCCTGCAATCCAAAAGATTCCACGAGGCTCCGGTCGTAACCGATCAAAATCAGGCCCACATCGCGGGCCTTGCCCTCGGCGATGGAATTGGTGGCCAGGGTGCTCGATATGCCGACCAGCTTCACCCGGGCCGGGTTTCTGATATTGAGGCTTTTCAGCACCTCGACAACCCCGATCGACAAGTCCTCCCGTGTGGTCAGCGTCTTACCGGAGGCAAGGACCTGCCGGGAACGGTAATCCATCAATACGCCGTCCGTATACGTCCCCCCCGTATCAATGCCGACGACATAATCGGTACGCTCTTTTCCGCGTCGATCGTCATGGTGGATTGTGCGGGGCGCAAAACGTTTTTCTGTTTTCATGAAAAGTAAAACCGCCTTTCAATGCTTGATGTACTCCTAAAAGTCACAAGATCAGTAACGGATGGCTACGGTAAACGTTCCATATACAAGGCGTAGCAATTTTTTCATACGCGAAGGCATACATGTCGTATGTTGAGCGGATGAAAAATTGCTACAACGCAGTATATGGAACGTTTAACGACGCCATCAATGCCTAAAAAGCCCGCAAGTGGGGCAGCAAACACCCGCGGGCTTTTTATTGCATTGGCATCATTGGAATTCAGGGTTACGATTGCGACCGGACCCGCTCCTCGGCTTTGTCCAGGATCTTCTGGATATCCTTTTTTGCATCTTCCGGCACCCTGGAGGCCGGCCCTTCGTAATTCTCTATGATATCGCGGGTTTTCTTTACGATACGATCTTTCATGGTGAGCCGCCCCTGGGCGTCCCAGTCCTCGTAGGAATTCCGGTCCATAAGCGTCGGCTGCCAGTGATGGCGGAACCATTTCATGGTATGGTCTTCGTAGAGGTAATGGCCGCCGGGGCCGATGTTGCAGATTTCTTCCACGGCAAGGGTCTCCTCGTTGACCTCGACGCCGCCGGCGATCAGGCGGCTCATGCCGATGATCTCGTCATCCATGACCGTCTGGAAGATATCCCCGGTGATGCCGGATTCGGTGTACCCGTTGTCATGAACGAAATTGGCGCCGGAAAGCATGGCCATGTGAATGGAGAAGGCCGCCTCGATGCCGCTTTGCAGCTCCATCTTTTTGGTGTCGGTGCATCCGGACGTTGAGTACATGGGGAGCCCGACGTAATTGAGCATTTCCGTAAAGGCCGCGCTCATGATGCCCAGCTCCGGTGCGCCGTAGGAATAAATGGTGCGGCGCATGTCGAGAATCGACTGGACCCCGCCGATGATGATACAGGTTCCCGGATTGACGATCTGGGAAAGGACCACACCCACCATGGACTCGGACATGGCCACGATGATCTGCCCGGCATGGGTCGCCGGCACGGTGGCGCCGCCGATGCAGCACGGGGTATACACCTGGGGTATCCGGTGTTTTGCGCAGTACAGGCACTTCCCGATGGCATCCACGTCGCTTGTCAGGGGAGATATGGGCTCGCTGTAATGGATAAAGTTCGGCCGCTGCTTAAACGCCTCTTCGCCCCCGGCCATGACGATGCCGATGCGATGTTCGTCCGCCACGTTTTCCTCGCTGAAAGCCCAGTTCATGATGATCTTGCGGGTATTCTGGATCATGTCCGCAAACTCGTAGACATCCGCAAGGCCGTTGGTCACGTCGCTGATGGAGCCCAGCGACTGCACGTAGCCGATGTTGGGCAGCGCGTCGCATACCCGCGCCACGGTGGTGGCGTCCTTCCGGATGTACGGCCGGCGTTCCAGCGTATCCGGATCATTGAAGTTGGGCGGCGTGGGGCCGGGGCCGAAATAGCTGCGGCCGGGCTCTACGTAGCACATTTCCTCGTTGCCGTCCCAGCTGTAAAGCGTTGTCGTCGGGGGGAGGGACGCCAGGGCGTCTCTTACCACTTCCGGTGGTATGCGCACCCGCTTGCCATCCACCTTGCAGCCGTTTTTCCCCAGTATTTCCCGGACCTCATCGTGGAACACGTTGGCGCCCGTATCGTTTAATGTCTTGATCACCCCGCGGTAAATGCGCGCTTTCTGGTCTTCGGAAAGAAGCCTGAAACGGGTGGTTTTATTGACTGTATAGTTTGTCCTGAAGGTCATGTTGCATCTCCTTGTGTCAACTATCCGAACATCCCGCCAGCCTCTGGTCGACGGGAGGTGGGGATGTCTCAGTTATTTGGAATGACGCTTGTCCGCATCGTCGATAATCTTTTTGAGTTCTTTCCGGGTATTATCGTCAATGGGTTGGGGTTCATGCTCATCGAGTATCCGCTGGGTTTCGTCGTTGACCCGGTCGAGCATGGTCTTTGCGCCTTCCGCATTCCAGGTTTCCCAGTCGGAACGGTCCATGAGCTTCGGCAGAAACCACTCTTTCCAGTGTTCATACGTATGGTCATGGGTCACGAATTCCCCGCCGGGGCCCACTTCATCGATGACCTTCAAGGCCAGGTGGGCTTCATCGGTCTTGATCCCCTTGCCGACCTGGCGAACCATCCCGATAATTTCGTTATTCATGACAAGGCTTTCCAGGGAGGCATTCACGCCCGAATCGATGTAGCCCACGTCGTGCACCAGGTTCGCCCCGGACAGAAACGCCGTAAGATTGCTGAGCGTTGACTCGATGGCCGCCTGCTCGTCAAGCACCTTGGCATCCGAGCATCCGCCGGTGGAAAACATAATCAGGTTGAGCCACTTGGAAATGTCGGTGTTGGCGGCCGACGCCAGGGCCATTTCAGGGGCGCCGTAGGAATACGTGGTCGTCCGCATGTCCATTACGGTGGTGACACCGCCCATGATCAGCGGCATGCCCGGCCGTTTCAGGTAACACAGCGCTATCGCCAGAAGGGTCTCGGCCAGAGACTGGACCAGCATCCCGGCGATCGTGGCCGGCGCCGTCGCACCGGAGCTCGGGCACGGCGTATACATGGCCGGAATCCCCTTTTCGGCGGCGAAAAGCAGCTTTTCCACCGCGGTCCGGTCGTTGGTCAAGGGGGAAATCGGCTCGATATAGGCCACGAACATGGGATTGAGACGGAACTCGTTCTCCCCCCCCTGGAACAGGCAGGCCATTTTCCATAGGTCCTCAAGACCTTCGCCGTCCACGCTGGTGACCACGTAAGGCTTGGTACAGCCTTCAAGCATGGCCATGAACTGGTGACGGTCATAGGTCAGCGGATTGGGCGCGTCGCCGACGATGCCATGGGACATGAAAAAATCAAAATTCGGCAGATAATCCACGATGCGGGCCGCATCCACGATGTCTTTGTATTGGGTGCGCCGTCTTTCGCCGGTCTTCCTGTCATAGGTAAACGGCAGGTCGGATCCGGTACCGAAATATACATGGTCCTTCTGCAGCGCCACGGAACGGACGCCGTTCCTTCCCTTGAGCGTAATTTTCCTGGGGTAGCTTTTCAGGGCGCGCTCTACGAGCGATGTAGTCACACGAACCCGCTTATCATCGCCCACAACGGCATCTCCACTGCTGCGAAAGAGCTCCAGGGCTTCATCATGATGAACCCGGGAACCCACGCGTTCGAGCACCTCGAGTGCAGAAAAATAGATCTGCTCGATCTGGTCTTCGGTCAGAACCTGAAAAACCGGCGTTTCCTGCACGGTCTGGTTCATGGGTTGCATATCTGGCATTACAGATTTCATAGTTTCTCTCCTGTGGCCCGGCAGTGATGTATAAAGAAGTAAAGATATAAAGAATATCTCATATATCGGGCCGGGCTGATTTTCTCGGTTGCGTTGAATGTGCGGAATAAACAAAGCCGTATCCGGCACATCCCTCCGGCATATCGCCGTTTCGGCAAATGCCGGAAAGGATTTTTCAAATAATTATGCCTCCAGTACTTCCTTTGCCTTGTCAACCGAACTGGCCGCATTGGCGCCGTATATATCCGCCCCGATTTCCTTGGCAAATTCCTCGGTAACCGGCGCACCGCCGACCATCACCTTGACCTGGTCGCGGACCCCCGCCTCTTTCAATGCATTGATCACCTCACCCATTTTCGGCATGGTGGTGGTCAAAAGAGCGGACATGCCGAGCAGTTCGGGCTTGTGCTCCTTTACCGCATCGACAAACACCTGCGTGTCCAGATCGATCCCGAGATTGACAACCTGAAAACCGGCGCCTTCAAACATCATGCCGACGAGATTCTTCCCGATGTCATGCAGGTCTCCCTTAACGGTCCCGATCACCATGGTGCCGGCCATCTTGGCGCCGGACGCCACGAGTTTCGGACGGAGCTGTTTCATGCCCGCACCCATTGCCTTTGCCGAACGAAGCACCTCCGGAATAAACATGTCGCAAGCCTTGAACCGCTGACCGACCACATCCATGCCCGCAATAAGGCCTTTCTGCAGAATATCCGACGGATCCATGCCATCGTCAATCGCCTGTTCCGTCATTTTTTCAACGTCATCCACCTTGCCTGCTATGAGAAGTTCTGCCATTTGTCCGAGATCTACAGCCATGTTGCCTCCTTTGATCGTTTTATTTGGTTTATTTGAATGGATTGGTTTTTGTTTCCCCGGGGAGCGCCCCCTTTTCCTTCACCCGGCGGCCCGCCGATTCCGCCCCCGTAAAACCGCTTTCAAAATGCGTCCGGGAAATAATGCCGGGTGAATCTTATTTTACTTCTTGAAATGAAATATGCCCCAGGCGAGATATCCCTTTTTGCCGCCGTCTATCCAGTGCCTGAGACCGGTTTTCATGTTTTCGATATAATTTTTGCTGACCACTTTTTCCAGCTCATCCTCCCGGTTTTCCATTTCATCGAGAACCCGGGCGTAATGCAGCGTCAGATAATCGTCCAGCGGCTCGAAACCCATATCCTGAAATCCGATCCGCTTCGCATAATCCCTGTAAAACCCGGGAGAGCCCAGGGAAAGCAGGTGAATGCGGTCATAAATGGGCTGCAGCACGCCCTCGGGGCAGCTGTCCGACTGCATCGGATCCGTGAAAATCATTTCACCGCCGGGCTTGAGCACCCGGTATGCCTCATCGATCACCTTGCTCCGGTTGTCGCTGTGAAGGATCGCATCCTGGGACCATACGATGTCGAAGGATTCATCCGGATAGGGGATGTTGTTGAAGCTGCCATCCTTTACCTCGATGAGATGATCCAATCCCTGCTCCTTGTTCATTTTTCGCCCGCGCTGATTTTCCGCTTCACTCAGATTCAGCACAACGACTTCCCAGCCGTAATTTTTGGCCAGATACCGGGCAGATCCGGAAAAGCCCCCCCCCAGGTCGATCACGCGTGCTTTTTCCCCTACGAAGGCTGACTTTTCCGCCATCCGGCGAATGGTCCGTCGACTCGCCTCAAAAATGGAATCTTTTTCAGACTCATAAATACCAAGATGCAGGTCTTCCCCGCCCCATATCGTATAATAGAAATTGTGGGCATCGTCGCTGTCGTAATAATTCTTGGTTACCCTAACGGCTTCTGAAAATTCATCATTCATCGTTATTCATCCTCCTTTTGTTTTAAAGAGATTTCATCCAATTAAAACAAGTATTTATTTATCAAAAAACCGGCCAATACGGAAAAAATATTCAACTACCCTTACTGTCGGGGATAAATGCAGTAAAACGACAGTATTTTCGATAAATTAAATGATGTTTTCCATAATAACCTGAAATCATAATATAAACCTAAAACCATGTCAAGATATTTTTTATAAAACAGTGCTTCTCGAAAAATCCTATTCCTTTATATAAGCAAAAAATTATTGACATAAAATTATTTTATGTTATATTTAGATGCTTAATTATCGTGTATAAAATGGAATTTTCATTTGCCGATTGATAGTAGCCTACTTATTTGTTAACATTCTACTTTTCTACTAACGTAGTTATTGTACGCCAAACAACAAGAAAAACGAGGGAACAAAATGGTCGATATTTCACCTTTCCATGGCATCCGGTTCAACCCGGAAAAAGTCAGTGACCTGTCGAAAGTGGTCACGCCGCCGTATGACGTGATCCCGGAGGACACGCAGAAAGCCTATTATGAACAGCACCCCAACAATGTCATCCGGCTGGACAAAAACATGCCCACCGATGCGGATACGCCGGAGGACAACCCGCATACGCGTGCCGCCGGACATTTTAAAAAATGGCTGGACGAAAAGATTCTCCTTCAGGAGGAAGAACCCTCCTTTTATGCCACCACCGTGCGGTTTGAAACTGACGGAAAGGCGGTTACGCGAACAGGCCTGATCGCCACGGTCCGCTTGGAGCCATTTTCCGCCGGGGTCATTCTCCCCCACGAAGAAACCTTCTCCAAGGTCAAGTCAGAGCGCTTGGCGCTGATGAAGGCATGCAATGCCAACTTCAGCCATATTTTTTCCATTTACGCGGACCACGGCACCATATCCGGCATTCTCACATCCGCAACCAAAAATATAGCACCCATACAGGAATTTACGGATGATGCCGGGCATGCGCACAAGGTATGGAAAATTACCGACCCCGAGATCCATGAAACGGTCAAAAATGCATTTGAAAATCGGCGCCTCTTTATTGCGGACGGGCATCACCGGTATGAGACCGCATTAAACTACAGGCAATATGTAAAAGATAACGTCAAAGATTTTGATGACAACCATCCGGCCAATTTTATCATGATGTATTTGTGTGCCGTGGAAGACCCCGGGCTGATTATCCTCCCCACGCATCGTCTCCTTTCCGGCATCCCGGAATCGGACAGGAAAAGGCTGCTTACGGACGCAAAACAATATTTCGACATTGACACCATACCGTTTACCGGTGGTTCCGATAAAAAGGCAACCGCAGACGAACTTGGGAAAAAAATGGAGGCGCATCGTAAAAACCATGTTATCGGGCTTGCCATCAAAAATGAACCCGCTTACTATTTGTTAAGACTCAAAAGCGGCGTCATGGAGGCGCTTTTCGCCGATGACATCCCCGCCCCCCTCATGGGGCTGGACGTAACCGTTTTGACGCGCCTCGTCCTGATGAAGCTCATGGGGCTCAGCCAGAAATGCCTTGATGACGAGTCGCTTATCCATTACACAAGCCGGTTTGACGAAGCAATAGCATCTGTAGAACAGGGGGAAAACGATATCGCTTTTATACTGAATCCCCCCAGCAACGATCAGGTCCGCCGTATTGCCGAGGCAGGCTATACCATGCCCCGCAAAACAACCTTTTACTACCCGAAGGTGGTCACCGGTCAGGTCATGAACCGGCTGACGCGCTAAGGAGCAAGGGCGACACAACGGACAAAAACAGGAGAGAAAGATCAAAACGGTATCTTCCATAGATGATATGCAGCACCGGGCGGAGCGCATCCGGAAATCCGGGCAAACCATCGCCTTTGTGCCGACCATGGGATACCTGCACAAAGGCCACCTGTCCCTGATGGTTCACGCCAGCAACCTTGCCGACCACCTGGTCGCCAGCATATTCGTAAATCCGACCCAGTTCGGGCCGAACGAGGATTTGTCCAAATACCCCAGAGATCCTGAAAGGGATGCGGCCCTTGCCGCAGAAGCAGGGGTGGACATTCTTTTTACCCCGCACGAAAAGGACCTGTACCCGGCAGGATTCGAGACTTTCGTAACCCAGGAAGCGCTGCCGGATCATCTTTGCGGGCTTTCCCGCCCCGGCCACTTCAGGGGGGTCCTGACAATCGTCACCAAGCTTTTTCATATCGTCAAGCCCCATTTTGCGGTTTTCGGCGAAAAAGACTTCCAGCAGCTGGCGGTTATCCGAAAAATGACGGCCGATTTGAATTTCGACACCGAAATCATCGGCGCCCCCACCATCCGGGAATCCGACGGACTCGCCATGAGCTCCCGGAACAAATTTTTATCGGAAAGTCATAGAAAGTCAGCGCTGGTACTGTATCGCTGCCTCACTGAAGCGCGGCGCATGGTGGCGGAAGGAGAAACCGACCCCCAAAAAATCATAAAAATGAGCGAAGCCGAGATAAACGCAGAGGCCGACACGGCAATCGACTATATTGCCATATGTCATCCTGACACGCTGGACGATGTTCGCGTCATTGGCCAGCCGGCCGTGATGGCCCTCGCCGTAAAGGTTGGGAGCACCCGGCTCATCGACAACCGCATGCTGTTTCCCCCCGGTTCTGAACCAGGATAGCAAAACAAGATTCCAGCAACAACGGATGCGGCTTTCGCAAAGGGTTGTAAAAAATCCTGAAACAATAACACCAATAAAGGAGTCAGTCATGTCATCACTACAAAATTTTCTTTTTACATCCGAATCCGTGACCGAAGGTCATCCGGACAAGGTAGCGGACAAAATATCAGATGCCATTCTCGATGCCATCATGGCACAGGACAACCGATGCCGTGTGGCCTGTGAAACCCTCGTGAACACCGGCCTTGCATTCATTGCGGGAGAAATCACCACGACCGCCACGGTCGATTACACGGATGTGGCAAGACAGACAATAAAAGAGATCGGCTACACCTCCTCGGACATGGGATTCGACTACGAAACCTGCTCGGTTCTCACCAGCCTGGACAAGCAGTCACCGGATATCGCCCAGGGCGTTGACGAGGGGACAGGGATAGACAAGGAGCAAGGCGCGGGCGACCAGGGACTCATGTTCGGATATGCGTGCAATGAAACGCCCGAGCTCATGCCCATGCCGATCCTTTACGCCCACAAGCTGACCAAGCGGCTTGCAGAGTCGCGAAAAAGCAAGGAACTGAATTTCCTCCGGCCGGACGGAAAATCACAGGTCACGATCGAATACGAAAACGGGGTTCCCAAGCGGATCGATACGGTGGTCGTTTCGACCCAGCACATCCCGGACATTTCCTACGATGACCTGAAAGAAGCCATAATCGAGGAAATCATCAAGAAAGTGCTGCCGCAGGAGATGATTTCAGATACGACCAAGTACTTCATCAATCCCACCGGAAAATTCGTGGTTGGCGGCCCCATGGGCGACTGCGGGCTCACCGGCCGCAAAATTATCGTGGACACCTATGGCGGACAGGGGCGTCACGGCGGCGGGTGCTTTTCCGGAAAGGACCCCTCCAAGGTCGACCGGAGCGCCTCCTACATGGGGCGCCATATCGCCAAGAACCTTGTGGCTGCCGGCCTTGCAGAAAAATGCGAGGTCCAGGTGGCCTATGCTATCGGCATTGCCCAGCCAGTATCTGTGAACGTCAATTTCCAGGGTACCGGAAAAATCGATGAGGACAAGGCGGTCAAAATCGTTCGCGACGTCTTTGACCTTCGCCCCGCCGGCCTTATCGAATACCTGAATCTCCGGCGGCCGATCTACAAAAACACAGCGGCGTACGGCCATTTCGGCAGAAACGAGCCGGGATTCCCCTGGGAAAAAACCAACAAGGCCGACGAAATCCGCGAAAAAGCAGGACTTTAAAACAAATACCCATTGAATAAGCACGCAAAAGAGCGGCCCCGGTTATCCGATCGGGGCCGCTCTTTCTTTCTCACACGTCTGCGCTTCTCCAATGCCCTGCAAATGGATAAGGTTCAATTCCATACAGGCAGGGGGGGGTATTGGCCGCCGCAACTGTGAGGGCATAGCGACAGCTCTATGACTCGATGCGCCGCGTCCTGAAAACTCGCCCCGCCGTTGGCGGGACTCAAACAGTTCAGGACGCCGGGCGCATCTTCGCCATGAGCTGTCTGCCATGCCCTCCCAATGTTGCTTCGACCAATACCCCCCCCTGCCTGTATGAAATTGTCCATTTCGATACCATCCACAGGGCGTGTTCTCAGCATCCGGAATGGCATTTCCATCTTGATTCATTTTTGATAGTCTCGTAAAAAGTCGCGACCAGACGACTTTGTAAAAAGGCCAAGATCAAGGCCTGCGCGATTTTCGAAGAATTGAGCGTACTTATCGTACGTGAATTTCTTCGGAAATCGCGCGTAACGCAGATATTGGCTTTTTTACGAAGTCGTCATTTTTCGTCTGGCCTAAAATTTTTTACGCGCTTTTGCGGCAGACTTTCTGGCCGCTACCCGGTATTTCACGCATTGAATCCCGCTTCCATACAAATTTTTCTATTCTTGTATAGACACGAAAAATATTTCCACTATAGATGGACCCGCAAGGGGTGCCCCTGCGGGATTCTCCGGATCATTATATCTGTTGATAAATGCAAAACATTGAAACTATTTCCCATTGCATCCACCATATAAAATGATCAATTTCCATTGGTTCGAGGTGGCGGGCAAGCCGTCTGCCGTCAATCGATGTTGTCAAACGATTGACAATCACGCCGAATCAGCCGATAATGCTTGCAAAAAAGATGGAACCGGTGAGACAAAAAAACTGGACAGAATCAAGCCGATGAAAACCACTCCGACAACCCGCTTTGGCGACGAATACGGCGGGGCTTCCTGCCTGATCATCGCCATCATCCTCATACTGATTGTATCTGCCGGGCTTTTCACGCTGCAGTCATACCTTATAAACCACAACGATTCACCGGAAACCGCCGCCGAAAAAATTGTCTTTGATCTGAAAGAGCTCCGCCCGGGGTGGTGGGAGACCAGCAACCTCATCTACTTCGACATTCCCGCAAGGGTTGTTTTCCGCCTCCCCGAAGAAAAGCGGGATGTCGACCCCGAAACGCTTTCCCGGAAAATATGGGCCGAATTCGAAAGGATCGGAGACATATTCAATCCGTTTGATCCGGCTTCCGAAGCCGCCCGGCTGAACCGCGAAAATACGCGCGGAACAATTCCTGTTTCAAAGGAAATGCATGAGGTTTTGATGCTTTCCAAAAAGCTGTGGGACGCAAGCGACGGCGCTTTCGACCCGACCATGCTGCCGGTGAAACGCCTGTGGGAACAAGCCGTTCAATCCCAGCAGATTCCGTCCAACCGGGACATCATGCGGACCCTCTCCCGCGTGGGATTCGAACAGGTGGAAAAAGTAAAGGACCGGCGCGAAATCAGGCGCAAAACCGGCCACATCGAGTTCGATTTCGGCGGTATTGCAAAAGGATACGCCGTGGATCGGGTTGCGGCACTGCTCCGGGAGCATGATATTTTTGCGGCACTTGTCGCCTTGTCCGGGGAAATCCGGACTTTCGGGAAAAACAACGACAGCCCCTGGCGGATTGGCATACAGCATCCCTTGAAAATGAACGATTTATGGGGAATTGTGTCGTCAGAAACCGATATCCGCGTGTCCACGAGCGGCAATTACCGCCAGCCGCTTATCATTGCCGGACACGAGTTTTATCATATTTTCGACCCCCGCACTGCAAGACCGGTGGCCGAAAAAATTCTGGGGGTGACCACCCTGTGCAGCTCGCAAAAGGCCTCAAACGCGCTCCTTGATGGCGCAGCTACGGCAATCGTGGTCATGGGATCGGAAAGCGGCCTGAAATTCGCCAATCGCCTTGGAATAGAAGCCCTGGTCCTGAAACGGTCACGGGACGGCCGCATCGAAGAAATCATGACCGATGGATTCAAGCGTCTTTACGAACCATCACCGCAACAAATGGAATGACCCCCTGACAAACCATTCTGCAAAACCATCAATTCTCATTGACACCTGTTTTTATTTATAGTATCGAATTTGTTTCTTAAAATGCGATATCTATAATTTTTCAGTAAATACGGGCTTCTTCCCTGATTTCGGGAACGCCCGGAGATTCAGGGGGCGTTTCAGGATCCGCATAAAAAGCGCTCATACTCGTCAAAAACAACAGTTAATACATTGTTTTTTTAGCCTTTACAGCAGCATACGGTTTTTACCGGGGCAATTATGAAAGGAAAGATATAAGATGGAAACAACGCCCAGACAAACAGCCAAGCCACCCGTTGGATCGGTAATGGTTGTCGGAGCGGGGATTGCGGGTATGCAATCCGCTCTTGACCTTGCCAACTCGGGATATTACGTTTACCTGGTTGAAAAGACATCCGCCATCGGCGGAATCATGTCTCAGCTGGACAAAACATTCCCCACAAACGACTGTGCCATGTGAGTCATCTCACCCAAACTGGTCGAGGTCGGCCGGCACCTGAATATTGAATTATTGACCAATACGGAACTGCTGCATCTTGACGGGGAACCGGGCAATTTCACCGCCCGCATCCGGAAGGAGCCCCGATTCGTTGACATCTCGAAATGCACCAGCTGTGGAGAATGTGAGAAAGCCTGTCCCATTGAAGTTCCCAACGAGCAGGACAAGGGACTTTCCAAGCGGAAGGCCGCTTACAAAAAATACGCCCAGGCCATACCCGGGGCCTACGCGATCGACAAGCGGGGCACCGCCCCGTGCAAGGCGACCTGCCCGGCACACGTGAGCATCCAAGGGTATATCGCGCTGATCAACCAGGGGAAATACCGGGAAGCCATCGAGCTGTTCCGGGACACCCATCCCTTCCCCGGGGTATGCGGACGGGTGTGCCACCATCCTTGTGAAGGCCAGTGTACAAGGGGGGATTATGACGAACCCCTGGCCATCCGGGAACTGCACCGCTTTCTGGCGGACTGGGAGACCGAAGAAAATGCAAAAATTCTCCCGGAAACGGCTGAAGAAAAGCGGGACGAAAAGGTCGCGGTGATCGGTTCGGGCCCCGCAGGGCTTTCCACCGCCTATTTTCTCGCCCGCAAGGGATATGCGGTTACGATTTACGAGAAGCTCCCCGTTGCCGGGGGCATGATGGCCGTGGGCATCCCGGAATACCGGCTGCCCCGGAACATGCTCCAGCGGGAAATCGACATCGTCTGCGACCTGGGAGTCGAGATCAAAACAGGGGTGACGTTCGGAAAGGACATCACCTTTGACAGCCTCAAGGCGGACGGGTATGCCGCCGTGTTCATGGGCATCGGTCTTCACGCGGGGCGAAAGCTCGGCATCGAGAACGAGGATGCCGAAGGCGTCCTCCAGGGGGTGGATTTCCTGCGGAATGCCGCCCTTGGCAGGGAGGTTCCCGTCGGCAAGGACGTACTGGTCATTGGCGGTGGAAACGTGGCCATTGACGTGGCGCTTACGGCCAAGCGGAAAGGGGCCGAAAACGTCACCATGGTCTGCCTGGAAAAACGGGAGGAAATGCCCGCATGGGAGCATGAAATCGAGGAAGCCCTGGAAGGGGACATCAAGATCGTCAACTCCTTTGGGCCCAAATCCTTTTTCATCGACAAGGATTCAAAGAAATTTTCCGGCATCGAGTTCAAGACCTGCACCGCGGTATTTGACAAAGAAGGGCGTTTTTCACCGTCTTTTGACGAAGCCGCCTGCGAGGCGTTTTTCGGGGACACGGTGATCATCGCCATCGGACAGGCCACGGATACGTCTGATCTTGAAAAGGAAAACGTCCCCATGACCGGGCGCGGCGGGCTTCATGCCGATCCGCTAACCCTTCAGACGAGCATGGAATGGGTGTTTGCAGGCGGCGATGCCTTCTACGGCCCGAAATCAGTCGTAGACGCGGTCGCTTCCGGCAAGGAAGCGGCCGAAAGTATCCATCGCTTTATCAACGGGATGGATCTCAAGGAAGGACGGATAAAGGAATGGACCTATGACAAGCCGGATATCGTAAACGAGCCTCACAAGGACCGCACCCCGATCCGCTGCCTCGATCCCGAAGCACGGGAATGCAATTTCCTGGAAGTCTCTTTCGGGTACAACGAGGAAGAAGCCAAAAACGAGGCCGACCGGTGCCTTAAGTGCGGCATCTGTTCCGAGTGCTACCAGTGCGTCAAGGCCTGTCTTGCCGATGCGATCGAGCATGAGCAGACGGTGGCGGAGCTGAATCTCGAGATCGGCTCGCTGATCCTTTGCCCGGGCAACGAGACCTATGACCCATCGCCGCTCAATGATATATACAGCTACAATTCCAGCCCCAACGTGCTGACCAGCGCCGAGTTCGAACGGATTCTGTCTGCATCCGGCCCGACCATGGGGCATCTCGTGCGGCCGTCGGACCATGTCGAACCCAAAAAGATCGCCTGGCTCCAGTGCATCGGGTCCAGGGACAACAACCGCTGCGGCAACGGCTATTGCTCTTCGGTATGCTGCATGTACGCCATCAAGGAAGCCATGATCGCAAAAGACCATTGCGATCATGAGTTGGACACCGCCATATTCAACATGGATATCCGGAGCTTTGGAAAGGATTACGAGCAGTATTATGATCGCGCGCGCAACAGTGCCGGGGTCCGCTTTGTCAAATCGCGAATTCATACGGTCAAAGAAATACCGGAAACCGGCAACCTGGAATTGCGATATGCGGACGAGTCCGGCGAGCTCCAGGTGGAAGAATTCGACATGGTCGTGCTCTCCGTTGGGCTGCAAATTTCGGAGTCGACCGTGGAGACGGCAAAGCGCCTGGAAATCGAACTGAACAAGTACAACTTCGCTGAGACAACACCCTCCCTGCCGGTCAACACATCGCGTCCCGGCGTGTTCGCCTGCGGGATATTCCAGGGGCCCAAGGACATCCCTTCCTCGGTTACCGAAGCCAGCGCAGCGGCATGCGCTGCCGGACGCAACCTCGCACAGGCCCGCGGCACGCTTCAAAAGGAAGTTGTCAAACCCGAGCCGATCGATGTGGAGGGGCAGGAGCCACGCATCGGCGTATTTGTCTGCGACTGCGGCATCAATATCGCAGGCGTCATTGATGTGCCGTCGGTCCGGGAATATTCAGAGACGCTGCCGTACGTGGTCTATGCCGGGGAAAACCTCTTCACCTGCTCCCAGGACGCCCAGGACCAGATGAAGGAAGTCATAAAGGAACATAACATCAACCGGGTGGTGGTATCGTCGTGCACGCCCAAAACCCATGAGCCGATCTTCATGGACACACTGGAAGCCGTCGGCCTGAACAAGTACCTCTTTGAAATGGCCAATATCCGGAACCAGGATTCCTGGGTGCACGGGAACGACCATGAAGCCGCAACCGAAAAGGCAAAGGAGCTTGTCCGCATGTCCGTAGCGCGGGCCGCTTCCTTGCAACCGCTGTATGAACGCCAGATCCCGGTCACCAAACGCGCCCTGGTGGTCGGCGGCGGCGTGGCCGGAATGAACGCGGCTCTGGGAATTGCCGATCAGGGATACGAAGTTGTCCTGATTGAAAAGGAAGCCCAACTGGGCGGCCTTGGCAACCGCCTGACCAAAACCATCGAGGGCATGGATGTCAGGGCCCTGATCGCCGACCTGCGACAGCAGGTGGAAGCACACGAGAAGATTGACGTGATGACCGACTCGGTTATCGTTGATTTTTCCGGTTTCAAGGGCAACTTCAAAACCGAGGTGCTTGCCGGGGAATCCATGGCCAGCCGGACGATCGAACACGGTGTGGCCATCATCGCCACCGGCGCCAACGAATACCGGCCCAAGGAATACCTATACGGGGAAAACCCCAAAATCGCCACGCAGCTCGAACTGGGCGAACGGATCTACAACAACACCGACGTAGACGATTTGAACCACGTGGTCATGATCCAGTGCGTGGGGTCCAGAAACGAGGAAAACCCCAACTGCTCGCGGGTCTGCTGCCAGAACGCCATCAAGAATGCCATTGCGCTCAAAAAGCGGAACCCCAAAACCGGGGTGTATGTCCTTTACCGGGATATCCGGACATATGGATTGCTGGAAGACTATTACACAGAGGCCCGCAAGCTGGGCGTTCTGTTCTTCCGGTTTTCTGCCGACGACGCGCCCGTGGTGGCCCCTGCCGGCGATTTTGTCAACGTGACCTTCACCGATCACATCCTGGGCCGGAAAATCAGCCTGGATGCGGACCTGGCCGTCTTGAGCGCCGGAGTGGAAGCCGAAGACACCGAAGAACTCGCCAACATCATGAAGCTCAACCGCAATGCCCAGCATTTCTTCCTCGAAGCCCACGTAAAGCTTCGCCCGGTGGAAATGGGGACCGAGGGCATATACCTCTGCGGGACGGCGCACAGCCCGCAGCTGCTGACCGAATCCATCGCCCAGGCCATGGCCGCGGCATCCAGGGCGACGACCATGTTGTCACAGCCCTTCCTGACGCTGTCCGCGGTCACTGCCGTGGTTGATCCGGACAAATGCGCATCCTGCCTGATCTGTGTTCGCACATGCCCCTTTGATGTGCCGAGAATCAATGAAACGGGCGTCAGTGAAATCGATGACGCGCTTTGCCAGGGGTGCGGCGCATGCGCCGCCGAATGCCCGGCCAAGGCAATCGAATTGCGATGGTATGAAGATGACCAAATTACAAGCAAGGTGGACGCCTTGCTGGAGGGGGAAATATGACAGAGGATTTCAAGCCGACGATTATGGCTTTCTGCTGCAATTTCTGAGGATACTCCGCCGCGGACCTGGCAGGTTCCATGAGACTGACGTATCCCACAAGCATCAGAATCGTTCGTGTTCCGTGCACCGGAAAAGTCGATGTCGCGCACCTGCTGCGCGCCATTGAAAAAGGGGCCGACGGCGTCTACGTGGTCGGCTGCAAGGAAGGCGAATGCCACTATAAAAAGGGCAATTTTCGCGCCCGGAAACGGGTGGAGCAGGCCAAGAAAGTCCTTTCCTCGATCGGCGGGGATGAAGGACGGGTCGAGATGTTTAACCTGTCCTCGAGCGACGCACCCTTGTTCGTCAAGTATGCCGAGGAAATGGACGCCAGGATCCGAACGCTCGGCCCCAATCCCCTGAAGAAAAAAAACAGCCGTGCGGCATGATCTGCGGCGAAGCAGGGGGCAGAAAGATCCCCCTGCCGGAAAATAACCATAATGTAAAGAGAGGCAGACCCCATGATAGTTGCGGATAAAAAGCCTGTCGAGGAAATCATCGGATATGTGAAGGATCATGAAAAAATCCTCGTCTTGGGCTGCAATGAATGTGTGACCGTCTGCGAGGCGGGCGGGAAAAAGGAAGTGGGCATACTCGCATCCTCGCTGCGGATGTATTTTGCCAACCAGGGGCGCGACATTGTCGTGGACGAGAGGACCCTCGAGCGCCAGTGCGACCACGAATACCTGGAGGAGATCCGGGACATCGCGGATCAATACGACGCGATCATATCCATCGCATGCGGCGTCGGGATCCAGTTCACCGCTGAAAAATATCATTCCATACCGGTCTATCCGGGTGTAAACACCTGTTTTTTAGGCGTTACCGAGCAACGCGGGCTCTGGACGGAGCGCTGCCAAGCATGCGGCAACTGCATCCTGGCCTATACCGGCGGTATCTGCCCGGTTTCAAGATGCGCAAAACGGATTATGAACGGTCCCTGCGGCGGATCTTCCAAAGGAAGCTGCGAGATTAACAAGGATCTCGACTGCGCATGGCAGCTGATCATCGACCGCCTAAAGGCAATCAACAGAATCGATCTTTATGAAAAGATGTTTGATATCAAAGACTGGTCCACCGACCGTGCCGGCGGGCCCAGAAAAGTTGTAAGGGAGGATGTGCAGATATGAGTGCGAAAACGCCGAGCAGACTCGAAAAGATCATGGCGGCCGGCCACCTGGGCGTCACCTCCGAATGCGGTCCTCCGCGCGGCAGCGATCCGGAAACCATACGGGAAAAGGCGGAGTTGCTCCGGGGGTACGTGGATGCCGTGAACGTCACCGACAACCAGACATCCGTCGTCCGCACCAGCAGCCTGGCCACGTGCATTCACCTCAAACTCATGGGGATCGAGCCCGTTTTGCAGATGGTCACCCGGGACCGGAACCGGATCGCCCTTCAAAGCGATATTCTGGGCGGTGCATCCTTCGACATCTTCAACCTGCTGTGCCTTTCCGGCGACCACCAGTCGTTCGGGGACAACCCCCAAGGGCAGAACGTCCACGATCTCGATTCCATGCAGCTGGCTTGGACCGCCCGGAAAATGCGGGACGAAGGCAAATTCCTGGGTGGCGCCGATATCAAGCGCCCGCCGCGAATGTTTGTGGGCGCCGCGGCCAACCCCTTTGCCGACCCGTTTGAAATCCGCGTGCCGCGGCTTGCCAAAAAAATCGAGGCCGGCGCGGAGTTCATCCAGACCCAGTGCATCTATAACCTCGACAAGTTCGAAGAATGGGTGAAACAGGCCCGCGAGCGCGGCCTGACCGAAAAAGTCTATATCATGGCCGGGGTTACCCCGTTCAAATCGGCCGGTATGGCAAAATACATGAAAAACCGCGTACCCGGCATGGACGTGCCCGACGACGTAGTCAAACGGATGGCCGACACCCCCAAGGAAAAACAGGCGGAGGAAGGCGTCAACATCTGTGTTGAAACCATCCAGAGATTAAAGGAAGTGGACGGGGTCAAAGGGTTTCATATCATGGCCATCGAATGGGAGGAAATGGTCCCTGATATCGTAAAGCGCTCGGGTCTTTATCCACGGCCGGAAATCGCGTAGCGGATCACAAACCGCTTTCGATAAGCCTTCAGACAAATAACCGCAACGGCATCTTTCCGGCTCCGGTCGGGTGGCGGTGCGGTTTTTTGTTTCCATGACTTGAATACATTCAGGACCTTGTAAATTGTGACGGACAAACCGCTACATACCGCGCTTCGGTTCTATGAAAAGGGATGGGCAATCGCGATGCCGCTGCTTCGGCTCAGCAGTCGCCTTCGGGACGGGTTCGCTCAACGAAAGCTTGAGACGTCCCTGCCCCATGCAGACATCTGGATTCAGGCCGCATCCGGCGGGGAGGCCTACCTGGCATGGACGCTTCTCGAACGCTTGGAACCTGTGGGGCCGCTTCGCGTCCTGGTAACCACGAATACCCGCCAGGGCCTGGATATCATCGGCAAGGCCTCGGCCGCGCTTGCCCGTGCCAATCCGGCGTTGACCCTTTTTCCCGCATGGTTTCCCTTTGACCGGCCGTCGATCATGGCCGCCGCCGTATCCCGGGTGAATCCGAAACTGGCCGTACTTCTGGAAAGTGAGTTGTGGCCGGGATTCATGCACGCCCTTAAAAGCCGAAAATGCCCCGTTCTCATCATAAACGGCCGGATGACAAAAAAAAGCATGTCCGCGTACCGCAGATTTCCGGGCACATGCAAGGCCCTTCGTCCGGACAGGATCCTGGCAATATCCCGGAAAGACGCGCAGCGTTTTGAAACCGTATTCGGACAAGGTGCGACTGCCGTAATGCACAATATCAAATTTGACAGCCTGGCCGTTGATGGGTCGGATGAAAAAAACAAAAACCCGGCCGGGTTTATGGCGCACCTGATCCCCACCGGGGCCCGGTTTCTCGTATTGGGGTCGATCCGCCAGGAAGAAGAGACCAACATCGCGCAAATTATCCAAAAAATCAACCGCGCGCGGCCGGATGTGATCACCGGACTTTTTCCGAGACATTTGGAACGGGTGGCTCACTGGAAAAAAGCCCTGTCCGGACTCGGCCTGAGCTGGCACCTGCGTTCCGGGATTGAAAAGCCCGTAAGGAGCGGCGATATCATTTTATGGGACGTTTTCGGCGAACTGGCCGGCGCATATGCCGCCGCCGACGCGGTCTTTGTTGGCGGCAGCCTGGCGCCGCTGGGAGGGCAGAATTTTCTCGAACCCCTGGCGTGCGGCACCGTGCCGGTTATCGGTTTTTCGTATGAAAATTTTTCATGGGTCGGGGAGGAAATCTTCCGCAGGGGCCTGGTGATCAAAACCCGCAATTCGAAGGAAGCCGCTGAGGCCATGATCCGGCAACTCGACAATCCGGTACCGCGCCGCGAAACCGCTGCAAAAGCAAAGAAATTCATTGCCGCCCGTCAAGGAGGGGCCCGGAAGGCCTGCGAGGTGATCGAAAAAACTTTGGGAGACGAAAAAAATGCCGCATAGCGATGCTTCTTTTCCGCCGTGTCACGGTATCATCCCGGCGCGCTGGGGATCGACCCGATTTCCCGGCAAACCCCTTGCCGACATACAGGGCAAACCCATGTTCTGGCACGTTTTTACCCGTGCCTTGCGGTGCGAAAGGCTTGAAAGCGTTACCATCGCCACCGACGACCGCCGGATTGCGGATGCGGCCGAAGCGTACAACGTCCCGGTGGTCATGACCCGAAACGACCACGAAAGCGGCACCGATCGGGTAAAGGAAGCTGCGGACATCCTGGAGATTCCCGACAATTCGGTGGTGGTCAACATCCAGGGGGACGAACCCCTGCTGGATCCGGTCATGCTTCTGGAATTGACCGGCCCCTTTACAAATCCCGGGGTCATGGTGACCACACTGGTCCACAAACTCGATGAAACAGGTGCAAACAATCCGGACCGGGTCAAAGTGGTATTTGCCGGCGACGGGCGCGCGCTCTATTTTTCCCGGGCCGCTGTCCCGTATTTCCGAGACGGTGAACCCGGCCGTTTTTATCACGGCCATATCGGGCTTTATGCCTTCCGGAAAAGCGTTTTGGACCGTTTTGTCGCGCTCCCCCCGGGACGCCTCGAGCAGTTTGAGAAACTGGAACAACTCCGCCTGCTTGAAAACAACTTCCCGATTCACGTGGTTTGCACCGAATCAAAAAGCGTCAGCGTCGACCGGCCTGAAGATCTCGAAGAGGTCTTGAAGCTGCTGAAGACTACGAATCTGTAAGCTTCCGCCGTATAAAACGAACGAATGCGGATTCATCGGCATCCTTGAATACAATGTTGACGCCGATAACGGCGATGGGCCTGTCACCGGGCATCCTTCCGGCAATCCGCACATAATCCTTTTCCGTGGTTGCCAGAAAATCCGCTCCTGCAGATACGGCATGAGCCATGATTTCCCTGCATTCGGCTTCGGTGTACCGGTGGTGGTCCAGAAAATCCCTGTGTCCGACGATACGCCCCGCATGTTGTTCAACAACGCTCAAAAAATTGCTGTTTCGCGCAATGCCGGAGAAAACAAATACATTTGACCGGGCAAGCAGGGAAAAATCGGCTCGGGTATTCTCGGGGAGGACAACCATGGGAAAGGGCGCCGCGCCGTCATGAATACCGGACAAAAAAGGCGCATGGTCTGTCCGGAAAACCGGTTTGTCCCGGGAGCCTATCCGGTTTCGCGCCGTGATCGTCGCCAGGCGGGTCATCATCGCCTCCACGGGAGCTTCGCAACCGTCCCTGCATCGCGTGAAAATAATGGCATTGCTTCGTTTGAGGGAAGAAGCCGGCTCTCTCAGCACGCCGCGCGGCATCAGATGCCCGTTTCCAAGCATGTTGTCGGCATCCACCAGCACCAGGTCCAGGTCACGGCGCAACCGTCTGTGCTGGAAGCCATCGTCCAAAAGAATGGTATCCGGGTCGAACTCCGATATGGCGCGCATTCCGCTCTTGTATCGATCGCCGCCCACAAGGACCGGCACCCCCCTGCTTTTGGAAGCCATCATAAAAGGTTCATCCCCGGCTACTTCCGGCTCGCATAATATCTCGTATCCGTCCGACACAACAATTCCTGTTTTTTCCGCACGGCCGCCGTATCCCCTGCTGAGAATCACCACGCGATGCCCCATCTGCCGCAGCATGGTCGCCAGGTAAATCGTCATGGGCGTTTTCCCGGTTCCCCCCGCAACGATGTTGCCGATGGAAATGATGCGGCAAGGCAGTTCCTTTTCGGCCAAAAGGCCTTTGTCATATCCGGTGTTTTTCAACCGGACACCGGCGCCGTATAATACGGAACCCGCCCGGAGGATCACCCCCAATGCAGATTTCCCGGATTTCCCCTCCGCGGTCATGACGGCCTCGATTTTTCTTTTTACATCATCCATTGCGAAATGGGATTCCCCCTTGGTAAATCCCGCAGCATAGTGCCTGGTGAAAAAAGTTCAGCGACGTATTTTGCCACTGATACCCTATCCCCCCGAGCAGCGGCCTTGTGCGGGCAAGGCGCGTCGAAGTTACATCCATTTGTACCTGGGCTTACTCAATATACAACAACAAAAGGGCAGTGCCCATACCATACAGGATATTGGCCGCCCATGCGGCAAAAAACGGAGGGAGGATCCCCCCATATCCCATGGAAAGTGAAAAGCTGTAAACGGACCAGTATGCAAAGGCCAGTACAATGCCATAGGCAAAACTTACCGCCATACCGTCTTTCGTGCCGCCACGCAGGGCGATCGCTGCGCCCATCACCGCCATGATCAGGCAGACGAAGGGGAAGGCCGTTTTGCCATAATAATCCACCCGGTACTCGGTTGCATCATATCCTTCGGTTTCAACCCGATGGATATATCGATACAAGGCGGAAAAACTCATCTCTTCGGATTCCACGACAACGTGCTGAAAATCGGATGGTTCCAGATCCAGCTCCAGGGTTGTTTCTTCCAGGTGCGTGATCTGAATATCACCGTCCGGACTTTCCAGGCGCTGGATCATTGTTTCAAAAAACACCCACCTGCCATCCACGTACATGGCCTGGCGGGCATCGATACGACGCGTCAGTTGGTAGTCCTCATCCATGAAATAAAGAGATACGCCAAACAGGGTCTCCTCCCGGGGATGAAAATACTGCACGTGCGCCAGTCCCTGGGCGTGACGGATCCAGATATCTTTCCGGGCGGACAGCGCCCCTCTCCGTTCATTCCCCTTCCGCTGCGCATCGATTTCATTCGACCGTGCAATGCTGACCGGAACCGCCACTTCGGAAAAGACAAAAAGGGCAAAAGAAAAAACGATTCCCAGAATGACAATGGGTGTGAGCAGATAAAAAACGCTGATGCCGCCGCTTTTCAATGCGATCAGCTCATTGTTCCGGCTCATGAGGCCGAAAACCGTCAATACGGCCAGCAAAACACCGATGGGCGTGATTTGTGAAACGATCAACGGAATTTTGTAGACAAAATAAAGAAACGTATCGTATCCCGACACGGGGGACGCGAAAAAGCGGTCTGCCCTGCTGAAAAAATCGATGGCAAGGTATATCAGCACCACCATCACCAGGACAATGGCGAAATACTTCATAAACATGGACAGGATATAACGATGAACGACCGTCATGACTTTGCCTTTACCCGTTTTGCTCCCTGTCGACGCAAGGATTGCATCGGCTGCAGAAAAGCACGGGTCACGTCCGGGGATGTTTGAAACGATTTTTGACAATGGCGGCAAACCGCCGCAAAGCGTCCCGCAAAGATTCCAGCAATGCGACCGGGCTGTCTTTGGCGGTCTTACCATACAAGTACAGGCCCAGCCCGCCCATAATGAGATTCGGCAGCCACATGCCCGCCGCAGGATTGATCATCCCGGTCTCGCCAAGAATCATACCGGCAGAAAGGAGCAGATAATAAAAAAGAAAACAGACCAGGCCGATCCCCAAACCGGCCGACCGCCTGGACGTCAGGGTCTGTATACCGAGAGGAACGGCAAGGACCGAAAGGGCGATGCATGCAAATGGAATCGAAAATTTCATGTGCAATTCCATCAAAACCGAATAATACCGCCGGTCTTTTGTTTCCGCCGATCTCACGTATTCAATGAGTTCCGGAAGCATCATCTCCCTTCTGTCTTTCTTCCGCGTGTGTCCGTCCGCAGCCTCCTGCTGCAAGTCGAGGCGGATGTCGTACGTTTCGAAACGGGTTGCGTGCGCAGACCGGGATTCGATCTGCACGTTGTTTACCATGCCGTCGTACAGGCGCAGCAGAAAGGTATACGGATTCGGGCCGCCGAAAAGCTGCCCCCTGGGCGCGACCACCGTGCTGCTGACCCCTTCCTGCCGTCCGTCCTCGATAAAAACGTCATAGAGCTCGTTGGTTTCATGGTTAATATCCTTTACATAAAAAACAACTCCAGGGAATGTATCGTTGAACGTGTTGGCTTTGAGGGCGATATTCACATTCGCGCGGGCGACGTCAAGCGCCAGTCGCTCGTAAGCGGTCTTGCCCCAGGGCATACCATAAAGCCCCATGATTCCTGTCGCAACCATGCAAATGAAAGCGAAAAACAGAATCGGCGGGAGCAGCCGGTACATGCTGACGCCGCCTGCCTTGAGCGCAACGATCTCATTGTCCCCGGACATTCGCAGAAACGTCAGCAAAACACTCATCATGGTCGCCATCGGGATGATGTAAACCAGGAAATACGGCAGGGAAAGAAGGAGGAGAAGGGCGAAAACACCGAATCCGACCTGGTAGTTGACGATCAGGTTCGTGATATCGAGCAGCTGCCCCATGAGAAAGACAAACATGAAAAAAGCCAGGCTCATGGCAAAAGGCGGAATCAGCTCAATCAATACGTACCTGTTTAATGTCCTGCTGCGCATGCCATTTCTCAACGCATTTTGTTCCGGAATCTCATGGTTGTCCTTCCGCACCATTCCCATCCGGACCGTTTTCAAACTGCCGCTGGTAAAGCCGGTAATATTCTCCCTTGAGGGAAAGCAGAAATCCGTGATCGCCCTCCTCGGCGATCCGTCCACCGGCAAGGACAATCAGGCGGTCGGCATCCAGAATGGTCGTCAGCCTGTGGGCAATGACAAATGACGTACGGCCTTGCATGAGATTTAAAAGCGCTTTTTGCACAAGATCTTCCGATTCTGTGTCAAGCGCGGATGTCGCCTCGTCCAGGATAAGTATGGGCGCATCCTTCAGGAGTGCGCGGGCAATGCACATCCGCTGTTTCTGCCCCCCGGACAGGCGGCTACCCAACTCACCGATGGTTGTGTCATACCCCTTCGGCAGATTGCTTATAAAATCATGGATGTATGCCGCTTCCGCCGCACGGAAAATCTCGGCATCCCCCGCTTCCGCATTGCCGTATGCGATATTGTTCCGAATGCTGTCATTGAACAATATCGGCTCCTGGGTGACGATGGCGATACGCTTCCGAATCTCCCGGATGGACACGTCGCGGATGTCGATTCCGTCGATACGGATGCTCCCTCCGGTCACATCATAAAACCGGGGAATAAGGTTCACAAGGGAGGTTTTCCCCCCCCCGGAGGTGCCGACGATTCCCAGTCGCTCCCCGGGCGCAACGTCCAGGTTTATACAATCCAGAACAGGCTCGTCCGTATTATAATGAAACGAAACATTTTCAAATTGTATTCTATGGGGGGGCGGCGGCAACATAACGGGACGAACGGGATCGTTTATATCTGTTTCCTCCTCAAGAATATCGTATACCCGATCGACCGCAGCAAATCCTTGCTGAATAATATTGTTTAGCTTGCTAATTTTTTTAACCGGCCCATAAAGCAGCATGACTGCCGTCATAAAAGAAAAAAAATTGCCCGGCGTAGCATCTCCGCGTACGACGGCCGCTCCCCCGTACCAGATAATAAGCGCGACGCCGATTCCCCCAAGCATTTCCATTACAGGGGAAGCCAAAGCCTTGGCCTTGAACATTTTTACCTCGAAGGTAAACACCTTATTGTTTTTTTCATAAAATCGCTTCTTTTCCAAATCCTCCATTCCAAACGCCTTAACGATCTTGTTCCCCCAGAATGTTTCATGGAGAAAAGCATTTAATCCAGCCATGCTTTCCTGACTTTTCGTTGAAAAACGACGCACTCGACGACCAAATGCGTAGATAGGGTAAAAAGCGACCGGCAAAACGATCATGGCAATGATGGCAAGCTTCCAATCCCTGTAAAATATCACAAAAATAAGGCCCAATATGGCAAAAACATCTCCTATCGCATTGGTAACAGATTTAGACACCATTTCCTTGATAATGTTGACATCGTTAGTAATTCTTGACATTAAAACACCAGTTGTATGCTGGTAAAAAAAAGCAAGTGACAAGTCTGATATTTTTACATAGAGTTCGTTGCGAAATTTTTTAATTATCCGTTCTCCAATAAAATGCATGATGTATTCTTGCCCATACATAGCAAAACCACGAAGGATATAAATGACAAGAACTATAAGCGGGATGATCGCAAGCATCTGCTCATTTTTTTCCATGAATATTTCATCAAGAACCGGTTTAACAAGAAAAGCCGTTGCAGCCGTGCTGGCGGCGACCACGATCATGCATATGATGGCAACAGCCAGCAGTATCCAGTTCTCCTTGATATAACCAAGAAGCCGGATGTGCCGCTGTTTTACTTCCGGAATATGTTTTTTCATTATCATGAGTATTGATGAACTCGTAAAAGTCAATTTTCAGATGGCGCCGTAAAAAGTTCAAGATCAAGGCTTGCGTGATTTCGAAGAATGCAGCGTACTTAGCCGTACGTGAAGTTCTGAGAAATCACGCGTAACGCAGATATTGGACTTTTTACGGCGCCATCAGTATTATTGCGTCCAGTGGGACGGTGCGGTATCAATCCTGTTTTTGTATCATGGAGTACGCGATGCCGGCGGTTTTTGAGGATGCACCCGCCCCTCCAAGCTGATCCCGGACCATCCGGAGTTTTTTTCTCGTTTCTTCAAGAAATTCGGTATTTTCCAGCACATGAATGACCGCCCGCGCAATGTTCGCGGGGGTCGCATCCTTTTGAATCAACTCCGGAACAATCCGCTCTTTGGCGATAATGTTCGCCAGCCCGATATGCTCAACCCGAATCAGGGCGCGGCCCAGCATGTAGCTTACCGGTGATACATGGTAGACAATCACCATTGGCACGCCGTGTATGGCGGTTTCCAGGGTGACCGTGCCGGAAGCGGCAATTGCCATAATGCACTGGTCAAGCACACTTTCAATATGCTCTTTTGAAATATCGACATCCATCACTTCCCGGTAGGGGCGAATATATTCCAGCACTTTCTCCGTATCTATGCCGGGCGCCACGGAGACGATATATGTAATGCCGCTCATTTTCCGGTTTACATGGGTGGCCGCCGCGAGCATCACGGGAAGATTCCGGCCGATTTCCTGGTGCCTGGATCCGGGGAGAAGACCGATCACCTTTTTTCCCTCTTCAGTGGTAACCGGATGCGGCTCATGCGGCTCACCGGAAGGATGATCCAAAAGCGGGTGTCCCACAAATGTCACCGGTACCCCGTGCCGTTCATAAAAGGCTTTTTCAAAGGGGAGAATCACCGCCATGTGGTCCACATACTTACGGATTTTCTTGATTCTCCCGGACCGCCAGGCCCACACCTGGGGACTGATATAATAAAGCACCGGTATGGAAAACCGTTTGACATACCGGGCCATGTGAAGATTGAAATCCGGAAAATCGATCAGGATAACAAGTCCCGGCCTTTTTTCCGCCACTGCCCGCTTGATTGCCGACAATCCCCCGAGAATCCACGGCATCCGGGAAAACGCCTCTGTTATCCCCACCACGGAAAGACGGGCCGCGTCTACGACGATCTCAACCCCTTCCTTCTTCATGGAAGGGCCACCGATGCCGAAAAACGCGAGGTTGTCATCAATTTTCCGCATTGCTGCAACCAGCCGTGCCCCATGCTGATCGCCGGATGTCTCCCCGGCGATGATCATTACGCTGGCTGGGCCTGACGAATTTTGAGGGTTCATGTCAACCACCGGTATTCAGGCATTGGAGGTCCAAAGTCTTTTCTTCACCCTACAACCGATCCTTCATCTGCGCCATGGCCGCATCAATCTGCCGGACGATGTCAACGGCCAGCGCAAGCGCATCCCGCCCCATCTGCCCGGAAACCTCCGGCTCGCTCCGCGTTTCCACCGCATGCACAAACGAGACAATTTCCTCCTTCAATGCATCGCCCTGTTCAAAACTTCGGTTTTCCATGTGCATGCCGGGGATTGCGCAGTTTTCTTCTCCGGCGCCCGCCCGGCGAATATGAGTGATGGCCCGGTTGGCAAAATCAATGGAAAGGTATCCGTCTTTCTGGAAAAGCCTGATTTTGCGCTCGGTTTTGCCGGATATCCGGCTGGCCGTGACATTGGCCGTTGCCCCGTTTTCAAACTCGATGTGCGCATTTGCGATGTCAACGGATTGAGTGACCAGAGGAGTCCCCAGTGCATGGCAGTAGTGCACCCCGGATTTGACAAAATGCAGAATCAGATCAATGTCATGGATCATGAGATCATGCACCACGCTTACATCGGTTCCCCGCGGCTGAAATATGCTCAGGCGGTTGGACTCGATAAACACGGGATCCAAAATCAGGTCCCGAACGGAAACAATCGCCGGGTTGAACCGCTCCAGGTGGCCGACCTGGATGATTTTATTGTTGCGCTGGGCGATCTCGATCAATTCATCGGCTTGTTTCACCGTGGTGGTGATCGGCTTCTCAATCAGCACGTCCACCCCGTTTTCCAAAAACGCTTTTGCCACCTCGTAATGCAGCGCCGTGGGAACCGCAATGCTTACCGCGTCGACAATGCCATACAGGTCCCTGTAATCGGTATACGCCCGGGTGCCGAGCTTTTCGGCAATGGCCTTCGCCTGGGTTTCGTCTGCATCGACAACGCCTGCAAGCACCGTGTTATCCAGGCCGGCATATTTTTCCGCGTGCCACCTGCCCAGGTAGCCGACGCCAACGACTCCCGCCCTGATCCTCTTTTCCATCGTCGATTTCATTTCTCCCTTCCTGTCTCCATTTCCTCGTCCGTAAACGCTTGGATGACGATTTTATATCGGTCTGCCAGGGAAACCATCTGTTCTTTGTCGAAAACAACGGATTTTCCGGCTTCAATGGCCAGCACCCGAACACCGGATTCATGCATTGTCGATATGGTCTTGGCACCGACGGCCGGAACGTCGAACCGGAAATCCTGCGTGGGCTTGCACACCTTAACCAGAACGGCATTCCCGGCGGACAGAGCGCCTCCGCGCCGGATGGTGCTGTCCGTTCCGTCTATGGCTTCCACCGCCAGCACCATGCCGTTTCCAACGACCACGCACTGTCCGATATCCAGCCGGCCGATTTCCTTTGCCATTTTCCAGCCCAACCGGATATCGCTTTTTTCCTGGCGCGAGGGTTTCCTGCGGGTCCAACAGCCCTTGTCGGAAAGGAGCTCCGGGAGAAGAAACGTGGAGGGGTAAACCTGTATGCCTTCTTTTTCCAGGGTATCCGCGAATGTCCGCAACACGCGGTCGTCATGGGTGTTTTTGCGCATACGGGCATACATGGAAAGGGCCCTCATATCCGGCCGTATATTCATCACGGATGTTGGCTTTTGAATGGCCCCCACCATTACAGCGGCGGTAATCCCCCGTTTTTTGAAAAAGTCGATCAGGCGACCGACCTGCCCCATGTAAAGGGTTTCCATTCCCGCCACATGGGCGGAAAGCAATGGATCGGTTTCATTGTGAAAACCGACTGCATGCACATCGTAACCCTTGTCCCGCGCTTTTTGCGCAAACAGCAGGGGAAACGGCCCGCCGCCGGCAATCAGTCCGATCTGTTTTTCCGGTTTATCCATTCTTTGTTACCGGGATTGCCTACCGGGTGATGCCCCGCTGAGTGTTTTTGATAAAATTGACAAAATTTTTGACTTCCGGCAGGTTGTCCACCTCTGCCAGAACCCGTTCAACGGCCTCGTTAATCGTCAGCCCGATGCGGAAAACAATCCTGTACGTCCTTTTCAACTCGCTGATGGTATGCTCGGAAAACTGGTGGCGTCTCAGGCCGACCTTGTTGAGTCCGTGGAGGGTGGCCCGGTCTCCTGCGGCAATCACGTAGGGAGGGATATCCTTGGTCAATGCGGATTTCCCCCCGATATACGCGTGCTCCCCGATCCGGACAAACTGGTGTACGGCCACCAGGCCGCCGATAATCACATGATCGCCGATGGTGATGTGTCCGGCAAGGGTCGCATTATTGGCCATGACCACCCCTTTTCCGGTCTTGCAGTCATGGGCGATATGGGTATAGGCCATGAGAAAATTGCCTTCGCCGATCTCGGTTACACCGCCGCCGAATTCCGTGCCCCGGTTCAACGTTGCGAACTCCCGGATAATGGTATTGCGGCCGATTTTCAGGTGGCTCACCTCTCCCTTGAACTTTACCGCCTGCGGCACCGTCCCTACGGAGGCATACTGGAAAATCTGGCAGTCCGGTCCGATATCCGTATAGGAATCAATGGTCACATGCGAGCCGATAACGGTTCCGGAAGCAATATACACGTTTTTGTTGACAATGGAATACGGCCCGATGGTAACATTCTCGTCTATTTCGGCCTTTGGATCGATTATTGCTGTTGGATGAATCATCACTCCCCCCCGACAATGGCCATGAGCCTGGCTTCCGCGACGCACTCTCCCTCCACGGTTGTCATGGCTTTCATGATAACCGCACGGGTGCGCTGGCGCACAATTTGGACCTCGTATACAAGCTGGTCGCCCGGGATCACGGTTTTACGGAACCGCGCCCTGTCAATTCCGGAAAAACAAACATCACCATGTTTTTCCACGGGCAATGTTTCAGAAAACAGTAATGCACCTGCCTGCACCATACCCTCAATGATCAATACGCCCGGCATTACTTGATTTCCAGGAAAATGCCCTGGAAAAAAAGGTTCATTGACCGTCACATTTTTCAATGCCCGGATGCGCTCCCCCGGGACAACCTCAAGCACCCTGTCAACAAGCAGAAATGGGTAGCGGTGGGGAAGAATACGGCAAATGGTGTCGATGTTATAGTTTTTGTTCATAACCTTCTTCCAGAATGGGCTGTCATCGTCACAGGCGCCGGATTATTCATCTGCTTCAGAATCATTTTGATCGCCCGGTTTCTGTTGCAGGATCCTGAGTTGTTTTTCCAGTTCAAACAACCGCTTTTTCAGTTCCGGCAGCTGGGGCACCACCCGCTGTACCCGCAGCCACAGGCGGTGATCCATTTCCGGTGTTCCGGAGACCACCCTGCCGGGGGCAATTGTCCGTGCAACACCCGCCTGGGGGCCGATAACAGCACCGTCACCGATTTTGAGGTGGCCGCCGATGCCGGCTTGTCCGGCGATGGTTACGTGGCTGCCGATACTGGCGCTTCCGGCAATACCCACCTGGGCCACGATGATGCTGTGGGCGCCGATGCTCACGTTGTGGGCGATGTGTACCATATTATCCGTTTTCACGCCCTCCCCGACCAGGGTACGGCCAAAGGTGGCGCGGTCAATGGTGTTGCCCGCCCCGATTTCAACGTCATCCTCGATCTCGACGATCCCGGTCTGTGGAATTTTATGGTGCCTTGTTCCGTCCGGCGTAAAACCGAAGCCATCACTCCCGATGACCGAACCCGGATGGATAACCACCCGTTTTCCAATGATGCATTGATCCATGACGACGGCATTTGGGAAAATCTCGGTATCGTCTCCGATTGTAACGCTGTCGCCGATATACACGCCCGGATGAATGATGACCCGGTTGCCCAGCGTCACGCTGTCCCCGATAAAGGCATGAGCGCCCACAATCACTTCTTCGCCCCCTTCAAAATGCCTCCCGATGGACGCCGTGGGGCTGATGCCCGATATGGAACGCTTCCGGGGATAAAACAACGCCATGATTTTTGCAAACGCCAGGCGGGGATGCCTGCACCGAATCATGGTAGCGGCACATGGGGAATCAAACGTTTCCGGCACCACAACCGCGCCTGCCTTGCAATCCGAAAGTTTTTTCAGGATAGCGGGCCTGTCTGCAAAGGTGATGGTTTCTTTCCCCGCATGTTCAACGGCGGCAGCCCCGGATATGGGCATTTCCGGATCGCCGGAGACCTCTCCGCCGACATGTTCGGCGATTTGAAAAACGGTCAGGGTTTTATGGTGATCATTCATCTGCCAACTTCCCGGATTTTTGGGCCATATTTCAACAAGTCACCTGCACGATCCCTATATTGCATCCTGAACCATACCGTCTATAGCTCCCCGTCGAACTGCTCATTATACAGCTGTATCACCTTGTCGGTAATATCAATGGTCTCGGGATAATAAATGGCCGCACCTCTTTCGATAATCAGCATATACCCTTCCTGCTTCCCGATGGATTCCGCAATGTCAAACACCTCGTCCCTGAGCTTCTCCATCAGGGTCACTTCCAGCTCTCTGAACTCGGACTGATATTTTTTCTGGGTCGTCTGAAAATCGTAACGCCGGATTTCTATCTCCCGCTGCTGCTGTTCCCGGCGTTCACTGCTCATCACCATAGAATCCCGCTGCAACTGCCTCATCATGGAATCAATTTCCTCGCCCATTTCCGTTAAATCCGACTCCATGGAGCG
Source organism: Desulfobacteraceae bacterium (assembly GCA_011389935.1). Taxonomy (GTDB): domain Bacteria; phylum Desulfobacterota; class Desulfobacteria; order Desulfobacterales; family Desulfosalsimonadaceae; genus B1SED10-16. The sequence goes on along the minus strand of JAABTJ010000004.1, from coordinate 16,653 downwards.
CCCTTTCTGCTGGATCTGCGCCTGTACCGCTTTCCCCGCATCCGATTCAACCAGCACCTTCTGAAAATCGATGATGCCAATCCTGCCCATATCCGCCTCGGAAGCTGGGGCGGAAAAAACAAACAGACCGATCATAACCAATGCGAACATACCTGCTATTTTTTTCATAATTTCCCCCCGGAAATAAAATATGGCTTTATCTTTGCTGCCCGGGGGTGGCATCCCTGCCAGCATTGGAATCCAACCCCGATATGACCGATTTTTTACAAACCCTACGAAAAATACTGAAAAGGCTTTTTCCGCCCATCGGATATCAGAATACGCCCCCGATGGAAAACTCCCACCGTCCACTGTCCTCGCCTTCTTTCCGGTCAAGGATGTAGCCCCTTTCCAGGCGGATGGGGCCGAGCGGCGAGTACCAGCGAACCCCGAAACCGGCGCTTCTTCTCAGGTTGTCCAGTTCGATCCGGTCGCCGGAAGGATATACATCCCCCGTGTCATAAAAAAGCACCCCCATCAGGCCGGCCTGGGATACCAGGGGAAAAATCAATTCGGCATTGAACAGGACCATTTTTTCCCCACCAAAGGCCCTGCCTTCCTCATCGAACACGGCAATGTCCCGCCAGTCAAATCCACGCATGGTATTAATGCCGCCCATGTAAAACTTTTCATAATCCGGCAGTATTTTTCCACCGGCTTCTGTAACATAACCCATTTCCGCATTGAGAAAAAAGACAAATTCCCATACCAGGGGAAAATATCGCCCGAGTTCCAATTTTACCTTGTTGAAGCCGACATTCCCCCCCAAACCGGCGTACTGGTTGCTGATACGGTGTTTGGACCCTTCGGACGGATTGATCCGGCGATCGCGGGAATCATACGTGAGCCCCATGGTGACACTGCTCGTCTTATACGTTTCTTCTTCAATGAAGTACTCGTAAAAAGGGCTTACATTGCTTACGTCGCTGTAATCATACCCATAGGCAACAGAAGCGCGGGTATAATCGTATACCGGATAGGAAAACCGAAGCTGCCCTCCCCTGGAATCCCTGTCATATTCATCATAATCCCTCTCCCACTGGTACGCCGAAATGCTGGCCGAAAGGGGGATATCAAACAGCCACGGCTCGGTAAAGGAAAAGGAAAATTGCTGGGTACGGCTGCCCATCTGCGCTCTCAATTCCACGATCTGTCCCCGTCCCAGGAAATTTCTTTCTTCGATGGACGTCATGACGTAGAGCTTGTCAATGGCGCTGTAGCCGGCCCCGAACGAAAAACTTCCCGTCGGTTTTTCCTCCACCCCGATCAGAAGGTCCATTTTGTCATCCGTGTCCCCCGGCACCGTCTGAACCTCTATGTCTTCAAAATAATCAAGCCGGTAAAGATTTCGCACGGATCGCTTCAATCCGCTGGCACTGTAAAGCCCCTGCTCATGGACATGCAATTCCCTTCGAATCACCTTGTCCCGTGTCTTTGTATTGCCCTGGATACGGATTTCATCAAAATATACGAGCTGATTCTGGCTTATGCGGTATACCAGGTCAATGGCATCCTTGTCGGGGTGTTTTCGGGTCTCGGGATAAATTTCCGCCCGCGCGTATCCATGGTCGGCATAGAAATCCGTAAGAAAAAGGATATCGTCTCTGAGCACTTCCTGGTTGAAATAGTCTTCTTCGTCTATGGAAATCATGTCCATCATTTCCCCGGACGGTTTTACCAGGTCCCCCTCGATATCCACGGAGCCCATTTCAAAACGCGGCCCCTCCTCAATTTTTATGGTGATGGTTATCGCGTCGCCTTCAAAGCGGACCTCCGGTTCAGCTACCCTGGCCTCTGCAAACCCCTTGCTGTAATAAAAAGATTCCAGGCGCATGATGTCCTGTTCCAGAACATCCGGTTTCAGCTCGCCGGAGCCGGTAAGCCAGGAAAACCAGCCTTTTTCCGAAGTCTGCATCCGCTTCTTCAGGACTTTGTCGTCAAAGGTGCTGTTTCCCTGAATTTCTATCTTCCTGATCCGGACCTTTTTCCCCTCCTCGATCATAAACTCGAGGTCCCCCTGGTTGTTGGGGAGCTCCTCGACCCGGTAGGAAACCGATGCATTGTGATAGTTCTTTTCCTTGTACAGGGATTCAATTTTCCGGACATTTCTGTTTATCCGGTAAATGTTTAAAATGGAACCAGTGGAAATATCAATGGCATCCGTCAAATCGTCGTCTTTATAAACACTGTTTCCCGAAAACGTTACTCTTCTTACCGTGGGTTTCTCCTGGACCCTGAAGATAACTCTCCTGCCGTCGTTTTCACGCTCGGAAAGAACCTCCACATTATCGAAATACCCCATTTCATAAATCGTCGTGAGGTCTTCCGACAGGGCTTCTTCATCATAGATGTCCCCCGGCTTTGTCTGTAAAACCCGTTCAATGGCGGCATCTTCAATACGCTGGTTCCCTTCTATGACCACGGACGTCACGGTCTCGCTTTCCGATGCAGCCACGCCCGGATGCATCAATGCCAGGGCAATCAACAAAAACAATCCAATACGATAATACATAAATATTCGCCTGTCTGATTTATACAACCGACTTTTTACGATTCCATCATGATTGGTGCGCTCAAAAAAAACATGAACCAACCAAAAGATGGATAAAAAAGCCCAACACCATGAACACACTGTTTCAAATGGTTTTCCCACAGAAGACTAAGTGAAAGGTTCCATTTCCACGAGCTTTCCTTCCTGTATGGTCATACATCGCTGCATGCACCTTGCCAGCTTCAGGTTATGGGTGACAACGACCATTGTCATCTGCATTTCCCTGTTGAGCTGCATTAGATAATCATGAACCTGGATGGAATTCTTGATATCCAGGTTACCGGTGGGCTCATCCGCCAGAAGTATCGACGGTTTCATGACAAGAGCACGGGCCAGTGCAACCCGCTGCTGCTCCCCGCCGGAAAGGTCGTTCACCCGGTGGGAAAGACGCTCCTTCAGGCCGACACGAACCAGAATCGCTTCGGCTTCCGTCTGAATCCTGTTTTTGGCCATTCCGGCGATCAATCCCGGCATCATGACATTTTCCAGGGCGGTAAACTCGGCAAGCAGATAATGGAACTGAAACACGAAACCGATGGTGGTGTTCCGGAAGCTTGCCAGCTTGGCTTTTTCCATATCAAAAACATTTTGCCCGCGAAAAAAAAATTGTCCCCTGTCCGGTTTGTCCAGGGTTCCCAGGATATGAAGCAGTGTGGATTTGCCGATTCCCGATTCACCGACGATCGCGATGCTTTCCCCCTGATGTATGGAAAGGGCCGCGTCGCGCAGAATATGAATGGGACTGCTGTTGTACTCAAACCCCTTGGAAATGCCCACCAGGCGTATCAACGGCTCCTTGTCGAAACAGGCATCCGCCGCCGTATCTTCTCTGTCCATCCTGTTGATATGTACGGAACTATCCATAGCGGAGCGCCTCCACCGGATGCAACCGGGACGCCTTGTGGGCCGGATAAAGCGTTGCCAGAAAGCAAATGCTCATGGCGGCCCCTACGATCGTGGCGATATCCAAAAATTCAAGCTGGACCGGAAGGGATGTAAAATAGTAGACATCCCCGGGAAGCTCGATGAATTTATAATGCTTCAGCAAAAGACTTCCGCCGATGCCCAGCACGGTCCCCAGGCCGGTGCCGATGACGCCGATAATCATCCCTTTAAACACAAATATTTTCCGGATGCTTGCATCGGTTGCGCCCATTGCCTTTAATATGGCGATATCTTTGGTCTTGCTCATCACAAGCATGATGAGGGTGCTGGCAATATTGAATGCAGCCACCAGGATAATGAGCGTCAGGATAATAAACATGACCTCCTTTTCCAGTTTCAGGGCCTGGAAAAAATTCCGGTTCAGCTCCATCCAGTCAAGGGCCCAGTATCGAAACCCGAGTGTTTCCTGTATTTGGTCGGAGATGGCATCCGCCCGGTAAATATCGTTTATCTTGATCCCCAGGCCGGAAACGGCGTCTCCTGTTTTCAATAAATCCTGGGCCGCTGCCAGATGAATATAGGCAAGGGAGGAATCATATTCGTGAAAACCGGACGCAAAAATACCCGTTACCGCAAACCGGCTCATGGCGGGCATATGTCCTGCCGGGGAAAGGATGCCCCGCTGTGAAATGAGGTAAATTTTGTCTCCTTCCCTGACGCCCAGCCGGCTGGCCAGGTTTTTCCCGATAACAATGCCTGGCACGCGATAACCGTCTTCCCCTTCTCGCCCTGCCACGAGTTTTTCTTCCAGCTTTTCACCGGGAAGCCCCATGATTTCCGTACCTTCATAATCCGGATCCAGCCCGCGCAGCATCGCCCCGGACATCCCCCGGGCCGAACGCAGCATCACCTGGGCTTCCATAAAAGGGGCCACCGACCGGACATCGATTTCCGACGAAATCGTATCGATGATTTCGCGATAATTTTCGAACCGCTCTCCCTGCTGCCGGACAACGATATGCGGTTCGACCCCGAGAATCTTGGATTTAAAAAAGGATTCGGCGCCGGACATCACGGCGATGACAATAATCAGGGCCATTACCCCCACGGTGACGCCGGCCATGGAAAGCACGCTGATAAAGGAGATGAAGCCTTGTTTCTGCCGGGACTTCAAATAGCGGCCGCCGATAAAATATTCAAAAGGCATTTTTACCCTTTACTCTCTGTATACCGGTATGTTGCGGTTACGACACAATCTCGTTAAAAAACGGCCGCCCGCAGGGGGAAAACCGTTTTTCGCACGGGCGCTACTTTCGCTCCGCGGGCTTCAGGTGCGGGAACAGGATCACGTCTCGTATGGAGGGAGAATCGGTGAACAGCATGGCCAGCCTGTCAATGCCGATGCCCTCGCCGGCAGCGGGAGGCATTCCGTATTCCAGGGCTTCTATGTAATCCTCATCCATCGTGTAAACGGCCCCTTCTTCCATTTCCTTGTTCTGCAGCTGCTGCAAAAAACGCTGTTTCTGATCGATCGGGTCATTGAGTTCGGAGAACCCATTCGCGATTTCCCGGCCGGCGACAAAAAGCTCGAACCGGTCGGCGATATCCGGATTTTCCCGGCTTCTCCGCGACAGGGGGGAAACTTCAACAGGGTATTGGGTAATAAAGGTCGGCTGCACCAGGTGTGGCTCCACCAAGTGATCAAAAATTTTCGTGATCAACTTCCCCCGGCTCACCGGAGATCCGTCCGGTGCCGTCGTGCGAATGCCATTTTCCACGGCAACGGCCGTGAGCTTCTGCATGTCAGCGGTCACTTCCGGAGCAATACCGCCGATGGATGAAAGGGCCTCCATCAGGGGAAGGCGGCGCCATTCGCCGGCCAAGTCAATATCCATGCCCTGGTATTGTATCCGGGTGGTGCCGCAAACATCCATTGCAAGCCTCGCAAACATCTCCTCCGTGAGGGCCATCAAGTCCTCATAGGTGGCATAGGCCTGGTAAAATTCGAGCATCGTGAACTCCGGGTTGTGCTGGGTGGATATGCCTTCATTGCGAAAGTTGCGGTTAATTTCAAAAACCCGCTCAAATCCGCCCACGACCAGGCGCTTCAGATACAATTCCGGGGCAATGCGCAGATACAGGTCCATCCCCAATGCATTGTGATGGGTTTTGAACGGCCGGGCGTCCGCACCCCCCGGTATCACCTGCATCATTGGGGTTTCCACTTCCATGAAATCCTTTTCCGCAAGAAATCCGCGGATCGACGCCATCAAACGGGTCCTTTTAACAAAAATATCCCTCGTTTCCGCATTCATGACAAGATCCAGGTATCGCTGGCGATACCGTTTTTCCGGATCCTTCAGCCCGTGAAATTTTTCCGGCAGGGGGCGGTACGATTTTGCAAGAAGTTGAAAATATTCCGCAAGGATGGTCTTTTCTCCGGTTTTTGTGGCAAACAGGGTGCCCCTGACGCCCATAAAATCACCGATATCGAGTTTTTTGAAAAAAGCGTATGCCTCTTCACCGACCTTGTCCTGCCGGATATATGCCTGCATCTGCCCGGTGCGGTCCCGCAGCCTTATGAAGGCGGACTTTCCGAAGCGATTGATCGCCATGATCCGCCCTGCCATGGCAATCGTGCCCATTTTTTTGAAAAGCGCCTCTACCCCGCCGGAATTTTCCGGATCATCGGGCTCAATTGCCGAAACGGCGTCAAGGATGGCTTTCACCGTGTGGGTTACGGTAAAATCGTTGGGGAAAAGCGAAACGCCGGATTCCTGCAAGGCGTCAATCTTTTCCCGTCTCTTTTCGATCACATCTTTTGGCTGATCCATAAATCCCCATGCTCCTGTATTCCGTCCCGGGCAGTCATTTCCGGCCACGGTTGCGCGCTACCTGAAAACGGTTTCCTTTATATGGCAATCAAAGGCCCTTGCTATCTTATCTTCCCGACAATGTCAAGCTTTCAGGGGCCTGCATTTCTTCCCGGCACCGAAGCGCGGGACGCCTGCCCATTGCCATTGCAAGATGAGGACCGCTCCGGTATCATACGTTCCATTTTCTGCGGTAGTTCACTCGTTGGGGCGGGTGCGGGAGATGCTTTTAAATTTCAGCGTTACCGAGGTACCCTTGCCGGGTTCGGATCGGATATCTACCAGGCCGCCGTATAGCCCGACGATCTGCTGAACGATGGAGAGCCCCAGCCCCGTTCCCCTGGCTTTCGTGGAAAAAAACGGGTCGAATATGAAACCGATAGTTTCCGGGGAAATCCCAAGGCCGTTATCTTCCACCGTTATTTTTACATATTCCCTTCCGGCGGGAACAAGAAAAACGCTGATTTTTCCATTGCCTTCTATGGCCTCGGCGGCATTGTTCAGCAGGTTCCATACCACCTGGCGGAAATGCTCGGTGTCGATGCGGATATAGTGCGTTGCACCCAGCGACGTTTCAATTTCGATCCTGTTTTGAAAAGCCGGGTCTTTCCGGAAAAGGGAAACAACGTCTTCTATCACGCTGTCTATTCTTACATCCTGAACATTCCCGACCTGGGGGCGCGAAAACATCAGAAATTCGCTGACAAGCGTGCTCAGGCGGTCCGCCTCCCGCAAAACAATCTGCATCAACTTGTCATGGGCCGGGTCATAGGCGATACTTTCCCGAAGCATCTGGATGGAGCCGGTCAGGGAGGCCAGGGGATTTTTGATTTCATGGGTCAGCCCGGCGGCCATTTCACCGACTGCAGCCAAGCGTTCCACCCGCTTCATCTGGTCTTCCATGGCCCACAATTCCTGCTTCGCGCTCCGCTCCTGCTCGGATAGAAAACCGCTTAAAAAAGCGACAAAGTAACAGGCGGCAATGGTGATCATCAACCGGAACAGAACATGCTGCCAGCTGTAGCCGGATATCATATCGCCGGCAACCACCCCCACCGGCTGGAGTATATTGAAATACTCCAGATCAACCATGATGCCGTATTGGAGGGCGCAAAGGGTGGCGACAATCATACCGCCGCGCCGATAGATGACCATGGTGGCATATATGATTACCGCAAGGTAGAGGAATGTGAATACGCTGGAAAAGGCCCCGGTGACAAAGATGACCAGCGTGACGAAAACCGTATCAACAAAAATCTGAATGTAGGCGAAGGTATTGAGCCGCCCCGTTCTTGGAAGGACGAGTATATAAACCAGGGAAAACAGCAACAGGCCCGCGGCAGTGGCAAACAGGTACACAAGCGACTCGTCCGCCAGGAAAAGACTGGTCTGGGGCCCCGCAATGGCGGCAAGCAAAGACCCCAGCAGTACAAAGGCAAACAGCGCCCGGAAAAAAATCAACCATTTGATTTTCCGGTAAAGATCATGCTCCTGTCTGCTTCGACGGGCTGTCATATATGCTTGCTACAGCGCCCCGGCCATCTGGAATATGGGCAGATACATCGAAACGACGAGCCCGCCGATGATAACGCCGAGAAACACAATCATGACCGGCTCGATCATGGAGGTCAGGTTATCGACTGCCTGGTCCACTTCCTCTTCATAGAAATCCGCAATTTTTTCCATCATCGCGTCAACCGCACCCGTGGATTCGCCAACGGCGATCATCTGGCACACCATGGGCGGGAAAACACCCGTCCTGGAGAGCGGATCGGCAATGGTCTGCCCTTCGGCAATGCTGCTTCGAACCGAGTAGAGGGCGTTTTCGATCGTCTTGTTCCCGGAAGTTTTGGCCACGATATCCAGTGCTTCCAGAATGGCGACCCCACTGGCCAGCATGGTTCCCATGGTTCGGGTGAACCGCGCCACGGCCACTTTGCGGAGCAGAATACCGATTATCGGCAATTTCAGAAGTTTGTCGTCGAAAAAGGCCCGCCCCCGCTCTGTCTTGAGAAACCGCCGGAACGCAAAAACAAACAGGACGATCGCAATGATGATGTATAGGATATTCCCGATGACGAAATCGCTCATGTTGATGACCACCTGCGTGGGAGCGGGAAGGGCGGAGCCGAAATCCCTGAACATTTCTTCAAAAACCGGAATGACGAACACCAGGATGACCGCAACGACGCCGAAGGCGATGATCAGCGTGATGATCGGGTAGGTCATGGCGCCCTTTACCTGGGCTTTCAGCTTGGCGGCCTTTTCCATGTACGCGGAAAGCCGACGTAAAATGACGTCGAGAATACCACCCGCCTCTCCTGCGGCGACCATATTGACAAACAGATCATCAAAATGTTGGGGATATTTTTTCAGGGATTCTGCAAGCGTCTGGCCGCTTTCAACAGACGTCTTGATTTCGTGGAGCATTTTCTTGAAGGTCTTGTTGTCCTGCTGCGCCTGAAGGATATCGAGGCACTGAATAATCGGCAGCCCGGCATCGATCATCGTGGAAAACTGTCTGCAGAATATGATGATATCATGATGCTGAATCTTGGGCTGCAAAAAGCTGACATTTTCAAACAGGTCCTTGGGTTTTTGCTTTATTTTTCCAGGGGTGATCTGCTGTCGGGCCAGCGTGCTCCGGACGGCCTGTTCACTTGCCGCTTCCATTTCACCTTTCTGCTTCTGGTTCGAGCGATCCTTCCCTTCCCACTGAAAAACCGGCATTTACGCCCCCTTTTTCATTTCGTCCTTGTTCCTGAACAATTTTTCGGCCCGGCCGGGCGACTGGAAAATCTATTAGACATGAATAACTATCCGTTCTCCGGACGTTATCGGTTCACAGCAAGGTGAGCATCAGGTGCTTATCCATTAGGATCAAACCGGGTGACCGAAAATACTGAGCGGCCACTAATCATCAACAATCATGCCGCAATGAAACGGTACCCTGTAAAAATCAATTTGCAAATAAGTTATTAACATAATAAAAAACAAAAAACAATATGTAACTGTTTCCTCTTTTATCAATACATGCACGACAGGGTACCCATCTTGACAACAAAAAGCCCCGCGGAAGATCAGAAGCTCACCCTTATTACCACCCATATAAACGCGGATTTTGATGCAGTCGGCTCCATGCTGGCCGCACACAAACTGTATCCCGGATCCCTCGTGGTGTTTCCCGGGTTTTACGAAAAAAGTATGAAAAACTTCATCGTCAGTTCCATGGCATACCTGTTTAACATGGTTGAATTTGGAAATATCGATTCCGAGAGGGTTGCACGGCTGGTTGTCGTGGACACAAAACAGCCTTCCCGCATCGGCGAGTTGGAAAGCCTTCTTTCCCGGCCGGATATCGAAATTCACGTATACGACCATCACCCCTCCCTATCGAGTGACATTTCCGCAAGCATTGAAGTCAGCCGCCAGACCGGTGCCAACGTGACCATGCTCGTCGATCTGCTCCGGGAAAAAAACATCGAGATCACACCGGATGAAGCCACAATCATGTGCCTGGGCATTTTTGAAGACACGGGTTCGTTCACCTACCCCTCAACCACAGAGCATGATTTCATGGCCGCGGCGTATCTGCGGGGCAAAGGGGCGAACCTCGCCACCATCTCCGACTTGATATCCAAGGAAATGGACCCGCGACAGATCGCTCTTTTGAACGATCTTCTCAGAAATGCCGATCATTACAATATCAACGGCTACGATGTGGTACTGAGCGTGGTATCATGCGACGAGTACATCCCTGACATGGCTTTTCTGGTACAGAAAATGCTCCGCATCGAAAACCTCAACGCGCTATTCGCCATTGTCCTGATGAAAAACAAGATTTATGTCGCCGCGCGGAGCCGGACCCCGGAAATCAACGTGGGCGCCGCTGTGCGGGAACTGGGGGGCGGCGGGCACAGTTTCGCCGCTGCCGCCACCATCCGGAAAATGACCCTTGCCCAGACGGAAAACCGCCTCCTCGAAATCCTGCAAAAACAGTTGAAATCCGTTTTGACGGCAAAAGACATCATGTCTTCTCCGCCGATCATGGCGGAGCCGGACATTACCTGCAGAAAAGCGCGGCAGCTGTTGTCCAGGTATAATGTCAACGCCCTGCTGGTGGTAAAAACCGGCAAAAAAAGCCCCACGCAGCAGCTCAAGGGGTTCATCTCGAGGCAGGTCATTGAAAAAGCGCTTTACCACAAGCTCGACGATATCGCCATATCCGAATACATGACCTCGGAATTCGCGTCTGTTGGACCCGATGCGGGCATCGAGGAAATTCAGGACAAAATCATCGGCAACAACCAGCGGATTTTACCGGTAATGGAAAACGACGTGATTGTGGGCGTTATCACCCGCACGGACCTGCTCAATTCATTGATCCAGGACGCCCGGGGAAAAACACCGCAGCAGGATCAGTCCGTTTTGACCATGGATCACCCAAAAACCAAAAAAGTGATGGGGTTCATGAAGGAGCGGCTTTCGGGCACAATCATGGACATGCTGCGCCATATCGGTGAAGTGGCCGAGGAAATGGGGTTTACCGCATACGTGGTGGGCGGTTTTGTTCGGGATCTTTTTTTATACCGGCACAATGAAGATATTGATATCGTTATCGAGGGAAACGGCATCGCCTTTGCCGAAGCGTTTGCCCGTAAAAAGGGGCTGCGGATTAATGCCTATGCAAAATTCGGCACCGCGGTGGTCATTTTTCCGGACGGCTTTAAAATTGACATTGCATCTTCGCGCATGGAATACTACCAGTTCCCCGCCGCCCTTCCCACGGTGGAAATGAGTTCCATAAAACTGGACCTTTACCGGCGCGACTTTACCATAAACACCCTGGCCATATGCCTTAATGCCGACAGATTCGGTCAACTGATCGATTTTTTCGGCGGCCGGCGGGATCTCAAGGAAGGCGTCATCCGGATCCTCCACAACCTGAGTTTTGTGGAGGACCCGACACGGGTTTTCCGTGCCGTGCGTTTTGAGCAGCGCTTCGGCTTCACCATCGGCAAGCTGACGGCAGGGCTGATCGAAAACGCCGTAAAAATGGATTTTTTTAAACGCCTGTCTGGAAGACGCGTTTTTTCGGAAATTTCCCACCTGCTGAAAGAAGAAAATCCGATTTCCGCACTGCTTCGGCTCAAGGAGTTCGAACTCTTAAAAGTGATCGACCCTTCGATCACGCTGGACAAGAAGCTGACGGACTGGCTGATTTCCGCAAAAAAAGTCCTGTCGTGGTATGACCTTCTGTATATTGAAACAGATTACATGAAATGGAGCGTGTATTTCCTGATTCTGATCCGGCATGCCGACAGGGCGGCGGCGGAAGATTTATGCACGCGCTTCGAGCTTTCCCCCCGATACCGAAAGCTGTTTATCGAAGAGAAGGCAAGGGCGGAGGAATGCCTTTCCCTTCTGGCGCGCCGGCTCCCCATGAAAAACAGCGAACTATACAACCGCCTGAAAGGGTTTCGCACAGAAATCCTGTTGTTCATGATGGCGATAGCTGAGCACGAAAAAATAAAAAAAGCCATTTCTCTTTATGTTACGGACTTGCAATACGTTCGGGTATCGGTTACAGGAAAGGACATTCAAAAATTGGGCATGCCCCCGTCCCCCCTGTATGGAAAAATTTTCAGGGAACTTCTCGCAGAAAAACTGGACGGCCGCATACAAACCATTAATGACGAAATCGAGTTGATAAAACAATATGCCGACACCTGATATCATCGTACGCTTCCTGACCATGATCATCCCCCTTCTGTTTGCCGTGACGCTCCATGAAGTGGCCCACGGGTATGCCGCCTTCCGGTTCGGGGATTATACTGCAAAAAAGGCCGGCAGGCTGTCTTTGAACCCTGTCCGGCATCTGGACCCCTTCGGGTCCGTGCTGCTACCCGCACTGCTGGTCTTTACCGGATCCCCGATCCTGTTCGGCTATGCCAAGCCGGTTCCGGTCAATTTCCACAATCTGCGCAACCCTCAACTGGGCACCTTTGTGGTCTCCATTGCCGGGGTGACGGTAAACCTTCTGTGCGCAGTTATCAGCGGGATTGCATACCAGGCGGTCATGTTCGTGTCCAACCCGGCAGGCACGGGGCCGGTCCTGGCAATTATCGCCCAGCTTCTTTTGTATTTCACCTTAATTAACGTGATCCTGGCGGTCTTCAACCTGATACCGATCCCCCCGCTGGACGGGAGCAAAGTGCTTTCCGTTCTTCTTCCGCCGGAAGCCAGAAGGTCGTATGAAAAAATCGGGCCGTACGGCATCATTGTCCTTGTTGTTCTGCTTATGAGCGGCGCCCTGGGCATATTGATCCGGAATATCGTGGGCCCCATAACCTATTTTCTGCTGGGGAGATAACCCCGGATGCCATTGCAAAATCATCCCCCTGAAACGTCAATTTTCGGAGAAGCAAATAATGCTTGAAAAAAAACGGATCGTCAGCGGCATGCGCCCCACGGGCGCCCTTCACCTGGGCAACCTCCACGGCGCGCTGGCCAACTGGATCAATATGCAGGACGATTACGACTGCTTCTTTTTTATTGCGGACTGGCACGCCCTGACCTCCGATTACGAGGACCCGGGCAATATCGCGGGTTTCTCGCAGAACATGATGACCGACTGGCTGGGTGCCGGGCTGGACCCCGAAAAAAGCACCCTTTTCGTCCAATCCGCGGTCAAGGCCCATGCCGAACTGTTTCTGCTTTTGTCCATGATCACCCCGGTCCCCTGGCTGGAGCGCAACCCCACGTACAAGGAACAGATCGAGGCCCTAAACAGCAAGGACCTGTCCACGTTCGGCTTTCTGGGCTATCCTGTGCTCCAGGCGGCAGACATTATCATTTACCGGGCAAACGGCGTTCCCGTGGGAATCGACCAGGCGCCACACATCGAGATTACCCGCGAAATCGCCCGCCGCTTCAACTACCTCTACGGCAGGGTATTTCCGGAACCGGAAACCATTCTCACGGAGACCAGCAAAATCCTGGGGCTTGACCGGCGAAAAATGAGCAAAAGCTACAACAATGCCATATACCTGTCCGAATCGCCGGAAGACATACGCAAAAAAACCGCCCAGATGATCACCGATCCCCAGCGCATCCGAAAAGACGACCCCGGTGATCCGGATATCTGCAATGTGTTCACGTTTCACCGGTTTTACTCGCCGGCCGAAACCGTCGCCGAAATCGATGCGGCCTGCCGGAAGGCGGAAATCGGGTGCGTGGCATGCAAGAAAAAAATGGCTGAATTCCTGATCGCCTACCTGGCGCCGATCCGCGAAAGGATCTATTATTTCCGCCAAAACAGCGCCATGGTGCAAGACATCATAGAAAGCGGGAACCAGAAAGCCGCAGAAGAAGCTGAAAAAACAATGGAACAGGTCAGAAACGCAGTAAAAATCTAAAAAAAACAGTATCTGCAATTATGCCGGAAGAGCGCTTTTCCGAAGAGGGCTACCAGGTCAAACTGGCGCATGTATTCGAAGGTCCCATGGATCTTCTGGTCCATTTGATCCGGAAAAACGAACTCGACATCTACGATATCCCCATCGCCTTTATCACGGAACGCTTCCTGGAATATATCGAGTGGATGAAGGCGATGAACATCAATGTGGCCGCAGATTTTCTGGTCATGGCCGCCACATTGGCGCACATCAAGTCAAGAACCCTTCTGCCGGGCACAAAACCGGACGCTGACGAGGATGAAGACCCAAGGGACGCCATTGCCGGACCGCTCATAGAATACATCCGGATGAAGGCGGCATCCGAAATCCTTGGCCGGCGGAACATCCTGGGCGAAGACGTGTTCACCGGCCGCCTGGCGGAAGCGGACCGGACGGCGCCTTCGGATCAAAAGCCCGTTGCGGCCGATCTCTTTGAACTGGCAGGAACCTGGCGCGAATTGATCGAGCGGGCATCACCGGCGATTACGTACGAAATTACGCCGGAAAAGGTGTCGGTCAGGGACAGGATGACCGAAATCCTATCCCTGCTGGAAGAAAAAGGGACCCTCTCCTTCCGGGAACTGATATCCGTAAAACCCGACCGGGACGAGCTGGTGATCTCCTTTCTGTCCATCCTGGAAATCGCGCGCCTGCACCTGGTTCAGGTATCCGACATCGCCGAAAACGGGGACTTCACGCTCTATGCATTGTAGACAGCCATGACGGAAATCAAAAACATTGTTGAAGGGCTCCTTTTCGTATCCGACGGCCCGCTCACCGTAGAACAGGTGAAAACGGTGCTGGAAGACACCCCTGCTTCCGAAATCCGGCGCGCCATAAGCGAGCTTTCCGCCGAGTACGAGGCCCGGAAAGGGCCGATCGTGGTCCATGAAGTTGCCGGCGGATTCCAGCTCCGGACGCGTCCCGAATACAAAGAATACATCCACAGGCTCAAGGCGCCCGCCCCGGTGCGGCTCAGCAAGGCCGCAATGGAAACCCTTGCCATTGTCGCCTACCGGCAGCCGGTGCTGAGAACCGAGGTCGAACACATCCGCGGCGTCAACTCCGGCAATACCCTGCGATTTCTTCAGGAAAAAAAACTGATCCGCGTGCTGGGCCGCCGCGATGTCCCGGGGCGCCCCCTGGTCTACGGCACAACGAAAAAATTTCTCGAAACGTTCGATCTCAAGGACCTGAAGGATTTGCCCAAGCCCGATGAGATCGAAGACGTCCCTCCGCCTTCCCCGAAACCGCAATCCGGCTACCAGACCCCTGATCTTCCCTTGGGTTCGACGGATCCAACCGACCCGTCAAATTTTAAAAACAACGCTTGACTTCGGGAGGGATAATTTTTATTCATGGGGTACATACGGGCGGTTAACTCAGCGGGAGAGTGCTACCTTCACACGGTAGAAGTCACTGGTTCAAACCCAGTACCGCCCACCAGCAAATGACAAGGGTTTGCAGATATGATCATCTGCAAACCCTTTTTTTTCTAACAAGGCTCAACACGCCGATTCGATGTTCTGATTGCAGGTTCGTTATCCCTGCTTTTGTGATCCGGTGGTCTTCGACCCAAATCATAATCGTATATTGATAATCACACACCTCGCTCCAGATGACGGAAGGACAAATCGGCAATTGCTTGTATCAGGGAAAAAGTTGTAGAAACCGGTCGCTGCCGAGTGCAACCATTATCCGCATGACGTGCTCGAACAAGGGGATGTTCACCTTTTCATCAATTTCAGGGGTATGAAGGAAATTGGGTATGGCATTGATCTCGATAAACTTCAGGTCCCCGTTATCCAGCAACAGGCCGTCGATCCCCAAAATCAGGTAGCGCAAAGGGCTTGAGGCTTGCAAGTTCTCTTCCAGAACCGGCAGCAATTTTCGCATGGATGATGCCGCCTTCTCCATAATATTAATGCTTTGAGGAAGTGTTGACAGCATTTGCATCTCTATGCCGCTCCGCCCATTCTGGAACCCCCTGTGATCCACCTGGACCTTGTAGTCTGTACTGCCCGGACGATACCTGGGTCCATGAACCAGGGCAAACCCGTCATCAAACAGATAAAGGCTTTTATTCCATAAAAGGGCATAGATGCGGAGGGTAAATTTTCTATCGCCAATGAGCGCAATATTCTCAATGCCTTCCTGAATAATATGAAATTGTGGAAGCTCAAATGTTTTCAGCCGGTCATTGGAAATGACCTGGATGCCTCTGCCGCCTGACAGATGAGCGGGCTTGACAAACCATATATTCACCTCTTTTCCATAATTCACTGCGTCTGCTACCCGGTTGTATGTTGCCGGAAAAACACCTTGGATATTATGTTTTACCAAAAGCTTATTGAGCATGGACTTGCTTTCGAGATGATTATAAACCGCCGCATCAATCAGACGTATGTCCTCTTCTCCTTCATCCGGATTTTCCCCGTAAAATTTGCACCAATAGCTGAAAACGGGCAATTCATCAAAGTTGACCAATTCTTTTGAAAGGTTTTCAGCCGCCTTTTTAAACAACTTTTCTGCGCGGTTTACCGTAATTTTCATCATGGGTAGTCATTCCTTGCCTCGGGGTCTCCGGGTGATCAGAAAAAAGAGCGAAATAGAACCCTTTTTTATGATAATAACCCATAATCAGTTAGTTATGTCCATACTTTTTTGCAATGCCTTTGCTATAGCATTTCGTTTTTCTGAGACGACCTGCCCTGTTTTGCCTGTTGCGTTCTTGATTTCTACTTTGCAGGCACCTTTTCATCCCACTGACGAGCCACTTCATGCGCTCTTTTTTTTCAAACCTGTACCAAGGTACAATAGGCATCGCAGAAAACGGGTATATATTTAT
>JAABTJ010000049.1 GCA_011389935.1 Desulfobacteraceae bacterium | reverse complement strand
TGACGGCTTCGTAAAAAGCCCAATATCTGCGTTGCGCGTGATTTCTCAGAATTTGCGGCTAAGTACGCTGCATTCTTCGAAATCACGCAAGCCTTGATCTTGAACTTTTACGGGCTCATCAGAATTGATTCTACGACATATAGCGGATAATCCGCATATAACGCATATAAAATGATCAATTTCATTTGGGGGTGGGGGGTGCTCCCCGTGAGCAACATTGGGAGGGCTTGGCGACAGCTCTTGGCGAAGTGGAGCAAACCCCCCTGCATTGTTTGAGTCCCGCCTTTGGCGGGGCGAGTTTGCAGGGGGGTGCGCAACGAGCCATAGAGATGTCCCAAGGCCTCACAGTTGCTGAGGGGAGCACCCCCCACCCCCAAATGAAATTGAACCTTATACAAATAACCTTGCAATGCAAGCAAAAATAAAAAATCCAGACGCAAAATATCCGGCATAAAAAACAAAAAGCACCAAACACGCAAAAAATAAAAAATATCAAATTCCGTATTTCCTTCGGAGGGATACCCCATGGGTGACAATACCCCACGTTATTACGAGGATGTGGAAACATGCGTGGATGACGTGATCGAAAAGGTAGGAGCAAACATCGTGCTGGGCATTCCCCTTGCCCTGGGCAAGCCCAACGATTTCGTCAATGTCCTTTACAGACGGGTCAAGGCCGATCCATCGCTTCACCTCACCATATGCACGGCGCTTTCCCTGGAACGCCCCAAGGGGGGAAGCGACCTTGAAAAGCGCTTCCTGGAACCCTTTGTCAAACGGATGTTCGACGGGTACGTGGACCTGGAATACATGAAAGACCTCCGCGCCGGCCAGCTTCCCCCCAATTTCCAGCTCCGGGAGTTCTACTCCAAGGCGGGCGCCTACCTCAGGGAGGAAGCGGCCCAGCAGAACTATGTCAGCTCCAATTACACCCATGCCTGGCGGGACATCCTGGACAGCGGCGTAAACGTGATCGCCCAGATGGTCAGCAAAAAGGAGATCAACGGCCGGACCTGCTACTCCTTGAGCTGCAACCCCGAGATCACCCTGGACCTTGCCCCTGCCATGCGGCAGCAGGAAAAAGAAGGGAAAAAAATCGCCGCCGTAGCCCTGGTCAACCAGAACCTTCCCTTCATGTACGGCGACGCGGTGGTGGCCCCGGATTACTTTCACATGGTCATTGATTCCCCCCGGTACACCACCCGGCTTTTCAGCGCCCCCAAAATGTCGATCACCACGCCGGACTACATGATCGGACTTTACGCCAGCGCCCTGATAAAAGACGGCGGCACCCTGCAGATCGGCATCGGATCTCTGGGCGACGCCCTGTGCTGCGGCCTGATCATGCGGGAAAAACACAACCGCGTGTACAAACAGTTTTTAACCGATACGGGCATGCTGGACCGGTTCGGCGAGGTGATTGAAAGAATCGGCGGCACGGAGCCGTTTGCCCAAGGGATCACCGGTTCGACGGAAATGCTGGTGGACGGATATCTGCACCTCATCGACAACGGCGTGGTCAAACGAAACGTCTATGAAAGCATTCCCCTCCAGCGGCTCTTGAACCAGGGGCGGATCACCGAAGATGTCACCGGAAGGACCCTTGAATGCCTGCTGGAAGAAAATGCGATAAATGCGGTGCTTACCGCCAAAGACGTTGATTTTCTGACCCGCTTCGGCATTTTCAGAAAAGAAACTTCCTGGTGCGACGGCGCCATCCAAACTGCGGACGGCCGGCGGCTTTCAGCGGACCTCACGGATCCGCACAACATGGATAAGGTTTTGTCCCGCTGCCTTGGAACGTATCTGAAAAACGGCGTCCTTGTCTACGGCGGCTTTTTTCTCGGCCCGGAGGCCTTTTATACCCGTCTGCGCGAAATGAGCGAGGCGGAGCGCAAGAAAATCTTCATGACCTCCGTGCTGAACGTCAACCAGCTCTACGGAAACAACCCCTATCTGAGCGAGGAGATGAAATGCCTCCACCGGCAACACGGCCGGTTCGTCAATGCCTGCCTCAAGGTCACCCTCAACGGCGGGGTGGTTTCCGACGGCCTTGAAAACGGCCAGGTGGTCAGCGGCGTCGGCGGCCAGTACAATTTCGTCTCCCAGGCCCACGCCCTGCCGGATGCGCGCTCCATCATCATGTGCAAGGGGCTCCGGGGGACGGGCAAAAACCAGGACTCGAACATTGTCTACAACTACGGGCATATCACCATTCCCCGGCACCTGCGCGACATCATCATCACGGAATACGGCATCGCGGACCTGCGGGGGAAAAGCGACGCCGGGATCATCGCCGCCCTGCTCAACATCACCGATTCCCGGTTCCAGGACGCGCTTCTGGAAAAAGCCAAGGAGGAGGGGAAAATCGCCAGGGATTATGGGATCCCGGATGCATTTCGGAACAATTATCCGGCAAAGCTGGAAGACGATATGCTCCGGTACAAAAAGGCCGGGCTTTTCGAGCCGTTTCCGTTCGGAACCGATTTCACGGACGACGAGCTCGTGATCGGCAAGGCGTTGAAGGGGCTGAAAGGGCAGATGGCCGAGGGGATGAGCCGGGTGACCAGTCTTGGAAAGGCGATCACCCTGGGAAAGATCCCGGATGCGGCCAAGCCGTATCTGGAGCGCTTGCAGCTGGACAATCCCAAATCCGCCAGGGAAAAGATGATGGCCAGGCTGGTGGTCTACGCGCTTTCCCAGCAGGGGGCCATTTAGGAAAAACACGTCCGCAGTTGCCTTAACCGGATATAATTGTTATCATTTCAATTGCATTTCTGTTGATGAACTCGTAAAAGTCACGATCGGACGGCCTTGTAAAAAGTTCAAGATCAAGGCTTACGCAATCTCGAAGAATGCAGAGTGTTTAGCGTACGTGAAGTTCTGAGAGACTGCGCGTAACGCAGATATTGGACTTTTTACATGGCCGTCTTTGTTGGCAAAAGCAAACAACAAGGAGGCATAATGGCCGACCAACAACCATCCGCCCCGGAAATAGCGATACCAGGCCTCGCCCATCTCAGCCAGATTCGGCGCAACCTCACCACCGGCGCCCTGTACGAGGAAATCGTCACGCACCGCGAAGGGCAGATCGCCCATCTGGGCCCCATGGTCGTCCGGACCGGCCATGATGCGGAAATGCCGTCCTCCGACAAATTCATCGTCAAGGATTCGGTCAGCGAAAAAACCGTCTACTGGGACAACGTGAAGAACGAGCTTTCCCTCAATTTTTTCAACACGCTCTACCGGCGCCTCCTTGCCTACATGCAGAGCAAAACGGCCTACGTACAGGACTGCATGGCCGGAAGCGTCGAGGAATACGGCATTCGCATGCGCATTATCACCGAGACCGCATGGCACTCCCTTTTCGCCCGGAACATGTTCTACCAGATCCCCGACGCGCCGCCCCTCGAGGCGTTCGACCCGGCCTTCACCCTCATCCACGTGCCCGGGTTTCATGCCATCCCCGAGATGGACGGCACCGATACCGCGTCATTCGTCATTATCAGCCTGGAGAGAAAAATGGTGCTCATCGGTGGAACCACCTACGCCGGCGAGATCAAGCAGGCCGTCTTTACCATGGTCAACCACCTCATGCCCGAAGATGTTTTCGTCATGCGATGCTCGGCCAACGTGGGGCCGGACGACGATGTCGCCATATTCATGGGCAGGGGGGAGACGGGCAAAACCACCCTGGCCAATGATCCGGCCCGGCGTTTTCTGGGGGATCACTCCCACGGATGGAGCGAAAAGGGGATTTTCAATCTGGACTGGGGCGGATATGCCAAGCTCTATGGCATACGGGAAGAAAATCAGCCCTACATTCACGCGTGCACCCGAAGGTTCGGCACGCTGCTCGAAAACGTGAGCCTCAACCAGGAATCCCGGCGGATCGACACCGACGACAACAATCTGACGGAGAACATCCGCGCGGCATATCCCATATCCCATCTGCCCAACGCCATCCGCAGCGGGGTGTATGGTCATCCGGAAAACCTGTTTCTGCTCACCTGCGACGCCTTCGGCGTGCTGCCGCCCATCGCCCGGCTGACCCCGGAGCAGTCCGTGTACGCCTTTTTGTCCGCGTATACCTCCAAGTTCAAGCAGACCGAAACCGGCGAGATGGCGCCGGAGGTCATGTTCGACGTATCTTTCGGCGATGCGGCCCTTGCCCTGCCGCCCCATGCATACGGCCGGAAATTGCTGGAAAAGATAAAGGAGCACCGTATCAAATGCTGGCTGGTCAATACCGGGTGGAGCGGGGAGCCGTATACCCGCGGGGAGCGGATTAAGATCGGGCACTCCCGCGCCCTGATCCGGGCGGCCATATCCGGCGCCTTCAACACCATCTCCTGGGAGACCGACCCGGTGTTTCAGTTCGAGGTGCCCGTCCAGTCCCCGGATGAAAATATCCCCGCGGAAATGCTCAATCCGCGCAAACAGGTCGCCGACCCGGGGGAATACGAATTGCGGGCCAACCGTCTGGCAGCGGAATTCGTGAAGGATTTCAAGAAATTCGAATCCGATATTCCCGAGGAGATGCGGGTCATGCTCTCCCAGATCATCTCGGTGGATGATTCGTTTGATTTCGAGGATTATGATTTTAACATATAGCGATAGCGGCACTGGGTGGAGCAGAAACGAAAAAAGGAAGAGGGCCGCAGCGGAGGCTTTTTTTTGGTAGGGAGAGAGACTGATGCTGGAGATGTGAGGCTCGTTGAACTGTTTTGTTTATCACAGAGGACACAGAGGAGACACAGAGGTTCACAGAGGAAAGCTATAATTTGAGTCGTTCAATTCCGTTGGCAAGCTTTGTCACGTTAAAATTGATTAAAAGCCCAGTAGGAACATCGGCCAGTTTCATGTAGGTCAAAATCTGGGAATAATGAACGGGCAGTAGATTGTCCACAGATTTCAACTCCACAACGACTTGACCATCCACCAGAAAATCAATCCGATACCCGCAATTCAAATGGATCCCTTTATACTCCAGAGGCATGGGATGTTCCTTCTGAAAAGGAACGCCTTTACGGTGTAGTTCATGCGCCAGGCATTGCTGGTATGCGGATTCCAGAAGCCCCGGCCCCAGCGCCCGGTGAACCGCAATCGCACAACCAATGATCCTCCCGGTAAAAGGGTCCTTATCCATAAATCGCCCTTCCTCTGTGAACCTCTGTGTCTCCTCTGTGCTCTCTGTGGTGAAAAACACAGCTCACTGCGCCTCTGCTGCCCCTGAGCTAAAAAGTATAAAGTCTAAACGTCTATAATTTTATCGTATCTTCCGCAAACGCCAGTGTCGCAAAGTAGTCCTCCATCGTCTCTTCCCTTCGGATCAGCGAAACCGAACCGTCCGCATTGAGCAGCAGCTCCTTGGGGCGCAGCTTGGCATTGTAGTTGAACCCCATGGCATGGCCGTGCGCCCCGGTATCCTGGATCACCAGCAAATCCCCCATCCGGACTTGGGGAAGGTCCCTTTCCACGGCAAACTTGTCAATGTTCTCGCAGAGCGATCCCACCACGTCCACCTTTTGGACGGGCCTGTCCGCGGCCTTTTCCAAGTCCGCCTCCGGCGCGGCCGGGTCCACCACGTCGATATGGTGGTACGCGCCGTACATCCCCGGCCGCATGAGTGCGGGCATGGACGCGTCAACGCCCACGTATCGCCGGTAAATGTTTTTTTCATTGATGGCCGTTGTGACCAGCGCGCCGTGGGGGCCGGTCATGTACCGGCCGCTTTCCATGAACAGGTCCGGCACCCTGCCGCGGCGGGCCGCAACGTCCAAATACAGCGCCGCGATCTTCTCCCCCATGGCCTCGAGGTCCAGGGGCGCATCCTCCGGCCGGTAGGGTATGCCCAGCCCGCCCCCCATGTTGATGAATTCGAAGTCGATGCCCAGCTCCCCGGATATCTCCTCGACCATGTCCAGCAGCATCTTCACGGTTTCCACCATGTACAGGTGGTTCCGCTCGTTGGAGACCAGCATGGTGTGCAGGCCGAAGCGCGTGGCGCCGAGATCGCGCATTTTCCGGTACGCGCCGGTAATCTGGTCATGGCTGACCCCGTACTTGGATTCCACGGGATTGCCGATGATGGCGTTTCCGGAGCGGCGCGGCCCCGGGTTGTAGCGAAAGGAAATGAGATCGGGGATTTGCGGCAGTTTGTCGATCAGCGTGATGTCGTCCAGGTTCAGGATGCTCCCCCCGTCGGCCAGCGCCGCGGTAAAATCCTCACGGGTGGTGTTGTTGGAGGTGAACATGATCTCATCCCCGGCGGCCCCGGCCTGGCGGCTCAGCACCAGTTCGGGAGTCGAACTGCAGTCAAACCCGAAGCCCATGTCCCCCATGATTTCCAGGATGCGCGGATTGGGAAGCGCCTTGACCGCGTAAAATTCCCTGAAATTACCCATGGAGGAGAAACACGCCTTCAGTTTCCTGCCGGTATCCCGGATGCCGGCCTCGTCGTATATGTGAAACGGCGTCCCGAAATGATCCGCTATTTTCGGCAGCACCGGAAACAATCGCCCCTTGAAATCCGTTGACATGGGCATAACCGCCCTCCTTGATATCCTGTTTCCCTGTTTTGGTATGGCAAAACGCCTTTTGACTTCCAAAAAGGCCAAATATAGCCCCAAGTTGCCCCTTTTTCAACATGTTTTCTTCCCGGCCGGCACTTGCCCTGCAGCCCCCTCGCTGGAACCCATCTCAACCTTTGGTTCTATTCTTCCCCCATCACGGAGGGGTCGTAGAGGTCCGGAAAATAATAGGGGAGCACATGGATCGGCAGCCCGATGCGCAAGGGCGCCCGGTGGGATTCGGAAGCCAGGAGCCCCTCGCCGAGAAGCCCGGCCACGATCCGGCGGGCGTTTCGCTGGCTCATGTTCAGGATTTCTCCGGCCCGGCCCCGGGGGACGCTCCCCCGCATGAACACGGCGCGAAGCAGTTTTGCGGCCTCCATCCGCAGCGGCCGTTCGGGGTCGCCGGCGCGCATGGCCACGTATCCGTCAATGCGCGATTCGATATGGTCGAGCCGGAGCAGGCGCTCCATGAACCGGACCTGGTCGATGCACACGGAAAAGAAAAAGCGGCAGAAGTCGGCCAGCAGCTCGTCGCTGAACTGCCACACCCCCTGTTTCTCCTCCGGCGAGTCCGTGGCCCACAGCTCCATCATGTAGCGGGCCTTGTTCCGGGACAATCCGCGTGACAGGGACCACAGGCTGCACCGGTTGATGCCGCTTCTGGCAAGATAGAGCCCGGAAAAAAGCCTTGCCACGCGGCCGTTGCCGTCCCGGAACGGGTGCAGCCAGGTCAGCCGGTGATGGCTGGCGGCCATGGCGATCAACCGTTCGTCGCCGTGGAAATTCTCCGGGGGGTAGGTTTCGGCAAACCGGTCCACCAGTGCCGGCAGCGCCGTAAAGTCCGGGCCGTGGGGGAGCCGGCCGTCCACGGAGACATTCACGTCCCGCAATCGTCCCGGCATAACCGGGATCCCGGTAAACCCGGCCGGCGTATGGGTAAAGCGGTGTTCTTTCGGGAGGAAACGGTAAAAAGAGGCGTGGATTTTTGCGAGAAACGCCGGGGTGCAGATGTTCACGGCTTCCGCCGAAAGCACGGTCTCCATGAGCTTTTTTTCGGCTTCCACGTGTGCGGCGCACAGCTCCTGGGCGTATTTTTTTTCCGGGTCCTCCCGGAAATTCCGCCCCAGCGCCATCTGGATGTCGGCAATGGTGGTTTTGTGCCCCTCGATGAGGTTGCTGTAGTAGCTGTTGATCATCCGCAGATGGTGCCCCAGGCCGGCGGCGGTCTCCCCGGTCACCCGCCCCTCAAGCGCCGCGGATGCGGCCGTGATTTCCTGCGCCATATCTTTCAGCTCCCCGATATACGGTTCGCCGGGCAGATACGGCCGGAGGGAAATCGATTCTTTGGCCGGTTTGTTGTCCGGTCGGTTTTCTTTCATAATAAACTATATTTAAAGCATTTTTTCTCCTTTTTCAACAGCATTTTCCCCGAATAAATGAAAAATATGGCCGGTTTCGTTCCACCACCCGCCCCTTATAGCATCATGATCCCGAACAAGAGCCCGTACCCCACGAAGAACAGCGTCGGGGTATCCCAGGTGTGCGGCGAAAACGCTTCTGTCAGGGTCATGGCGATGGGCATTATCACCAGGGCGGCAACAATCTGTGTCGGCGTAAACAACGCGTGATGCGCCCCAATGACCAGCAGGCTGGCGATAAAAACGCAGGCGCTGCCTTCCAGGGACCGGTAATATTGCTTGTCCGTAAAAAGGGCCTTGACCCGGTACTTGTGCTTGCCGAACCGCACGCCCACGGGTTCGGCAAGGCCGTCCCCGATCGCCGTGATCAAAACAGGGATGAGAACCAGCTCGACCATGCCGAAGGCGACGTAGAGCATAATAAACGGAATGATGACCACGTAGCCCGCCACGATCTGGGTGGAAAGCCACAACAGCGTCAATGGCCGGTCTTCCGGGCGGTCGAAAGCGGTAAACATCATGTTGATGAATGGCACCCGTTTTCGCAGGGGTTTGACATATATGATCAGGGTGATGACCGATATGGCGGAGCCCACCATGAACAACCCGAGGGTCCGCTCATAGGCAAAGACCTTGTCCAGGTAAAGGGGGATTAAAAAAAGACAGAAATGGATAATCTTGCGGGTGTAATTGACTTTTATCGACTTGTGCACCACCAGCAGGCCGCAGCCGTACTGGATCATGTAGAGCAGAAACAGTTTAACCGCCTGGTTGGCAACGAACAAAGCTTCCACGATAATAACACCTTTTTTAAAATGGATTGTTTTTTTTAAAACGATGGATTGCTTTTTGCTGAAGAGGGTTTCTCTGTAAACCTCTGTGTCCTCTGTGGTAAAATAGCCTTGCCAGTCATGACGGCTTCGTAAAAAGTCCAATATCTGCGTTGCGCATAATTTTTGAAGAATCTCACGTACGGCTAAGTACTATCAATTCTTCAAAAATCGCACGCGCCTTGATCTTGAACATTTTACAAAGCCGTCTGAAAACGACTTTTTACGAGTTCATCAGTCATGACAATGTCCATTTCTGGACGGGTCATTATCACGCCGGGGTGCTCGCTGTGGTAAAAAAAGCCTTGCCAATGTGCACAGCCTTCAATACGAAGGCTCCACAATGGTATCAATACGTGCATCCCGATATTTCGGCAGATCGATCATCCGGTGCAGCCCCCGCAGCGTGTTGAGCGGCGTGTCCACGATACTGCTGTTGGCGAGTCGCGTGGGGATCCTTCCGCCCGGATCCACATGGATTTCATAGGCAACCTCCACCCGGTTCCCCCCTATGGGTGTCAGCTCCCACCGGTTGGTCATTTCCGGTATCCGTACGTGCCCGTCCTGCTCCGGATAGGCGTCGGGGCGCGCCTCTACGTTGATAACGACCTGCTTCGTATCCGGATCCTGCGTCAGGCGTGAGTAGACCACCGTGTCCCGGTCGGTCACCGGCCAGGGGAGTTTCTGCGCCGTATAGGTGATCCGCTCCGTCTTGCTGATCTGCTCGATCACCATGGAGCGCTTCACATTGTGCATCCACTCGGGAAAGGAATCCGTGTCCGCGATCAGACTGACGATCGCGCCCAGGGACGCCGACACCGTGGTCACGCCCCGGCTGATCTTGAACGGCGAGTTCTCCACGCTCCGGATGTATACAACGATCTGCTTTTCCGCATCCGATGCAGCCTCTTCCCATTCCCCTTCGGCAAGAAGCGGCATCGAAGAAAACATCAGCATTCCCGCCACAATCCATAGCACCAGCATTGTTTTTCTCATAAAATCCGGCCCTTTCTTTTCTCCAATAATCGTTTTTCCGTGTGTCGGCTTTCTTCGTCTGTGTCCGTTGCCATGAAAAACAGGTAAATTTGATAAACTCGTAAAAAGTCGCGATCAGACAACTTTGAAAAAAGTTCAAGATCAAGGTGCGTGCAATTTTTGAAGAATTGAGTGTACTTAACCGTACGTGAGATTCTTC
>JAABTJ010000048.1 GCA_011389935.1 Desulfobacteraceae bacterium | reverse complement strand
GGGATCTGCGAGGTTGTTGAACGGCATGTGTGCGACATCGTAAGCAGAAACCGCCTACCGGTCGATGGCATCGACCCGGATTCGGCAAAGGATGGGATTGTCACCGGGCTGATCGGCAAATACAGAAAAAACAATATTGACCTGTATGTCTCGGATTTTTCCTTAGACACGGGGATTCCCACGGTGGGTGTGCTGGCCCATGATCCGGCGACATTTCCGGAAAAAAGCGAACTCGTATGGACGGCGGGCACCATGACCTCGCCCGAAAAAGCGTTTAACCGGGCCCTGACCGAAGTGGCCCAGCTTGGCGGCGATTTCAATACCGGGGCCAACTTTGTCGCCAGCGGGCTTCCCAAGTACCGTACACTGGGAGACGCACAATATATCATCCACCCGGAAAAATACAAACCCATCGATGCGCTTCCGGATGTTTCCCATGAAAACATAAAAGTGGAAGTCGAGCGGCTGATCTCGGCGCTGGCGGCCAAAAAACTGGACGTGATCGCTGTTGACACCACTCATCCGTCATTGACGATTCCAGCCCTTTATACCGTGGTGCCGGGCGCACGATTCCGGGAAAGGGCGGCCGCCGCCAGCGTCGGGCTTTTCACGGCCAAACACGTCACCAAGGCTTTTGCCCCCGAAGAAGCGATTTCCAGGCTGAAGGCATTTGACAGGCGTCTGCCCGGAAAATACTATATCCGGTTTTACATCGGCCAGTCCCTTCTGGCGCTGGGAGATCCGGCAACCGCGCTGGATTATTTCAACCAGGCCCTGGAATGCCACCCGGATGAGCAGGATATCCCCGACATTTATTCTCACATGGGCGTCTGTCTGAAGGAGATGGAACGCTACCGGGACGCGTTGGACGTACTGAAAAAAGCAAAAGAGATGGATGATGAGCGGACGGACGTTTTCAACCTGATCGGTTACTGCCACTTCAAACGGAAGGCCCATGAAGAAGCGATCCGGGCCTTCAAACAGGTCATCCGCCTCAACCCTTCCTCCGCGATCGATTATGCCAACATCGCTGCCAATTACCGGGAGATGGGGGACACCCAAAAAGCCATAGAATATTTTCGCACGGCGCTGCGCATTGATCCCGGTATTGATTTTGCCCGGGAAAACCTGGAACGGCTTGTTTCCTGACTGCCATTCAGACAATATACCTTCCAGGGACCGGCGTCACCCGGGGCATGGGCCCAAGCGGACTTTCATCGACCAGGAGCCGGCAGCCGTAAGTGTCTTCCAGCGTCTGGTAGTTCAGGACGTCTCCCGGGGCGCCGCATGCCACGAGCTTCCCTTTATGCATGAGCATGAGTGAATCCGCATACATGGCGGCCAGATTGATGTCGTGAGACACCATCACCACGGTGATCTGCTTTTCTTCCCGCATCTTTTCCATCAGGTCCATCACCCGCAGCTGGTGCGCGATATCCAGCGACGCCGTGGGTTCGTCAAGCAATATGATTTCCGGCGCCTGGCATATTGCCCGGGCGATAAACACCCGCTGGCGCTCCCCCCCGCTTAACTGGTCGATCCGGCGGTTGGCCAGGTGGTCCACCTCCGTGAACATCATTGCCTGCCTGGCAAGATCCCTGTCCTTTTCCGACTCCAGGCCGAAGGTGCCGAGATGCGGCGCCCTTCCGAAGAGGACGGCATCCGAAACGAGAAACGGAAAATCGACCGCGGTCTGCTGCGCCACGTATGCAACGCGCCTGGCAATGGCTCTTCTGGAATAGGCGCCAAGCGGCTTTCCCATGATGCCGACCTGCCCCTGATTCGGACGGATCAACCCGGCGATGGTTTTCAAAAGCGTGGTCTTGCCAGACCCGTTCGGACCGATAAGAATGAAAAACGCCCCTTTTGAAACGGAAAAGGAAAGCCCCTTCAGCACCCGGGTGCCGTCCGGGTAGGAATATGCCAGGTCCTTGATGGTAATTGCTTCTTTCATCAGCCGGATCGCCTCAGCAGGTAAATAAACAACGGCGCCCCCACCATGGCGGTAATGACGCCGACCGGCATTTCGCCGTGGCGGGGCAGAATTCTTGCCAGAAGATCGCACAGCACCATGTATCCGGCGCCGCCGAAAATACATGCGGGTACAAGCTCCCGGTGATCCGAGCCCAGAATCAGGCGCAGAAGGTGCGGGACAACCAGCCCCACGAATGCGATCAATCCGACCTGGGCCACTGTCATGGATATCATGAATGAGGTGAGCGCCAGAAGGCCGACCGTCGTGACTTTCACGTTGACCCCCATGGTATGGGCCATGTCTTTGCCCATGAGCAAAAGATTCATGGTGTGCGAAATCCAGAAAATAACGAGAAAGCAAGGCAGTACGGCAGCGGCGAGGTACGTAATCTCAACGGGACCGGAGGACGAGAGGTCGCCCATGAGCCAGAACATGATATTGTGGAGCCTGGAATCCATGGAAAGCGAAATCAGAAACATGATGACCGCGCTGCAGAAAGCATTGACCATGACCCCGGAAAGCAGCAGGGATTCCTTTTTCATCACCGAGGAACCGGAAACGATCCCCAGAACCAGGAAAAGCGTCGCCATGCCGCCGGCAAACGCAAGAATTCCCGTTCCTGCGAAACCGGTAAGCCCAAGCATGATGCCGATAATGGCACCGATGGCCGCACCCCCTGAAATCCCCAGAATATAGGGTTCGGCAAGGGGATTTCGCAACAGCGCCTGGAACACCAGCCCGCCAAGCGATAAAACAGCGCCCACAAGGGCAGCCAGGATCACCCGCGGGAAACGGATATTCCAGATGATGGCATGGGCCGTAGTTCCGGGTTCGTTGATGGCCCTTGCGGTTTCCACGATGGCGGACCACCCGGCACCGGAAGACCCCATGGAAACCCCGAGAAACATGGCTGCGACCAAAAAAACGGCCGCCGCCCCTGTCACCAGGGCAATGCGTTTCAGGACCGCAGGTACAATCATATCATTTTACGAAATTGTATTTTTAAAGGTTATTCAAACAACTGCGGATGAAGCAGCGCCGCCAGTTCCTCAAGCCCGCTGACAAGCCTGGGGGAAGGACGGTCGTAGAAATCGGAATCCACCATGTATATGCGCCCATCGCGCACGGCCGGAAGATCTTCCCACTGACGCCATTCCCGTATGACCTCGTCAAACACTTTCTGCCGCGCCATGGACGTTACAATCATGACATCCGGCGACAGGGCCAACACTTCCTCCTTGGAAAACATCGGGTATCGGGAGAAGCCGCCGGCCGCATTTTTGCCCCCTGCCCGCTCGATGAGCTCATGGATAAACGTCCCTGAACCGGCGGAAACAATGGGAGATACGCCGATCTGAAAAAACACGGAGGGTTTTTCCGTTGCCCCGGAAACAATCTCTTCGATCCGGTTCATCCGCTGTTTCATATCCGAAACCAGGCGCTTTGCCTCGTCTTCCGCCCGCAGCAGGTTCCCTATATCATAAATGGACCGGATCACCGCGTCGATTTCCATGGGGTGTACGGCAAAAACCGGAATTCCCATGGATTCAATGCGGTGAACGACCTGAAGCGGGTTGCCGTCCTTTATGGCGATACACAAATCCGGTGCCAGGGAAACGATTTTTTCGACATCCAGCTGGACGTACGACCCCACCGAGGGGAGCCGGACTGCCGCCTCGGGATAATTGCTGAACCGGGTGACCCCCACCAGCAGGTCTTCCCGTTCCAACGCAAAAACGATTTCCGTAATGGAGGGGGCCAGTGCCACCACCCGGGTCGGGGAAGCCGGCACGCGGACTTCCTTTCCGGCCTGGTCCGTTACGAGCTTTGTTTCAGCGGCTGCCCCCACGATTTGAACCAGCAGGATTGCCCATGCGGCAAGAATGATCCGCAGCCCCCTGCGGATATTTTTGTTGTGCGATTTTTGACAATTCATGTTTATGCTGTAATCCCGTACTTCTTTTTTGTCCGTTACCGGATCATTCAACCGACGCCCGGATTCCGGTAAGGATATCACAGCCCCGCCGAAGTTCCATCACTTTTTTTCATCCGGGATACAACACCTTGACCCGTTGACATTTTGCTGATAGTTATCTATAGGCAGTCTCGTAAAACAACCCGCTTTCGATACGCGCCGATTTTCCCCGGATCGAAAGCCGCGCATCCGCAGAGGTACGGTTTTTTTTAACGCATTTATCTGGCTGGAGGAAAATGTACCGGGAAAACTACATCAATTCACTGCGCACGGAAATGGTGGACATGGTGAGGGTGTATCTCTCTCCTGTCGCCCTGAAATACGGGTACACCGATGTCCCCCTTGAAACCACGATCAAATGGCGCCCCATGGTTCTTATTCTCGGAAACTATTCTTCCGGCAAATCCACCCTGATCAATGAATTTCTGGGGGCGGATATACAGGCGGTGGGCCAGGCGCCAACGGATGATTCCTTTACGATCATCACCTGCGACGAGGCGGCCGTAACCGATGACCCTATTGACACGACCGAAGTCCGCGACGGCAAATTCCTCCTCAACGATCCGGAATACCCCTTTGAAATTCTCAAAAAACACGGCCACCGGTTCGCCGCCCATTTCAGGCTTAAAAAGGTCAATTCCCCGTTTCTGCGCAACCTGGCATTGATCGACACGCCGGGAATGCTTGACAGCATCACGGAACGCGACCGGGGATACAACTACCAGGACGTGATCGGCGATATGGCCCAGCTTGCCGACCTGGTACTGGTCCTTTTTGACCCGCACAAGGCGGGAACCGTTCGGGAATCCCACACCAGCCTCCGGGAGACCATTTCAACCCGGACATTTGAGGACCGGGTCCTTTTCGTATTGAACCGCATAGACGAATGCGCCTCTCTGGCCGACCTTCTGCAGGTGTACGGCACCCTTTGCTGGAATCTTTCCCAGATAACCGGCAGAAAAGACATCCCCACGATCAACCTGACCTATTCGTCGCGTGCCGCCACCGCCGCCCAGGCGCGCGACCCGGAATCCACCAGTTTTCTCTATCACCTGCAGAACCAGCGAAAAATGCTGAAAAAATCCGTCCTGGAAGCACCCCAGAGAAGGCTGGACAACCTTGCGACCTTTATCGAAACCCATTCGGAACGCCTCGACCATTTTCTGGAAGCGCTCATCAATTACCGGGTTCGTCTTCGGAAGCGGCGCTTCCGCTTCTGGATCGCCGGCACTGCCGCAGGAATCCTTTTCGGGGGGATCGCCGCCGCCCTGGCGGCCAATTCAGAACGCTTCAAGCATGTGCTGGAGCCCCCTGTTCTTGGCGTCGGGGTGGTTGTTTTCCTTCTCGCCATGGTTGCGTGGCAGTTTTTGCCCATACGAATCATGCAGCGCCTTTACCATCGAAAACAGATGAAGCATATCGACCAGTTGATCCCCCTTGGCAGTCAAACCCGGAAAGACAGCTGGCAGGCGGTGCGGGGGCTGGTTTCCGACTACCTTTCCAGGACCAGGGGGCATTTTTCAATGGCCGAAGTGAAAAACGAATACAAATCCATCCACAAAGTGTATATCGAAGGCACGAGAGAAGTCCGGACCGCGTTAAACGAGGTCTCGGATATCATGAGAAACGGCGGGGAAGAAAAAGACTCCGGGAACGGTGAAGACGAGCAATGTCAAACCGCGTCACCGCTATAACACCGCAGAAGAAACGCCGGCGGCGGTACAATGTATTCCTTGACGGCGAGTACGCGTTTTCGCTGTCCGCAAAGCTGGCGCTGACAATCGCCCCGGAAGACGTTTTAAGTGAACAGCGGATTGATGCCCTCAAAAACGCCGATGAAATCGAATGCGCTTTTGAAAAGGCCCTGCACTACCTGAAGTTCCGGCCGCGAAGCACGGCTGAAATATCCCGCTATCTTGCCGGAAAAAATTTTGGGGGAAAACCCATCGAAGCGGCCCTGCAGCGGCTTCGACACTACGATTATATCAATGACGCCGCATTTGCCGACTTCTGGGTGGAAAGCAGAAAAAAAAGCAATCCAAAAGGCCTTTTTGCCCTGCGCTACGAGCTCAGGGAAAAAGGGATCGACAAGGCCCTCATTGAAAAGGCTCTTTCCCGATACGATGAATTGGAGCCGGCGTGGCGGGCCGTTTCCTCAAGGCTCGGGGGCTGGTCAAAGCTCCCGGAATTCGAGTTGAAAGTAAAAATATACAACTTTCTCAAGCAGCGGGGATTTGCCCTTGATACATGTGAAGCCGTGTTTGCCAGGGCGGCCGGGCAGATAACCGCTGAAAACGAACCCTGATTCCGCCCCTGGACCTATTTTTTCTTCTTTTTGCCGTCTCTTCGCGCGAGTTCCGCTGCAACCGCCATGTAATCGTGCGTTCCATTGCAGCTTTTTTTATAAAACACAACGGGCTTGCCCGCGTCCGAACTGGCCGCAATATCGGTATTCACCCGTATGGGCGTTGCAAAGGTGTAGTCCCTGTAGCGCTTGTCCGACTGCAGCCGGTCCAGTATATCCCTGCCTACCCGGGTCCGGCCGTCGAAAAAGGTCGGAACGATCCCGGCAACAGCGATATCCGGATTGATATCTTCTTTCACCGCTTCAATCGTATCGAAAAGCGCTTCCAGTGCCCCGTAGGCATACGGATGGGTCTGGCACGGCACCAGCACTTCCCTTGCCAGGGCAAACACATTGATGGTCAACAACGACAGGCTGGGCGGGGTATCGATGATAACGAAGTCATAATTGTTGATTACATCCGCGACGGCTTCTTTTAAACGGTTTTCCCTGCCATCCTCCTCGACCAGTTCCACTTCCGCCCCGGAAAGATCCGGATGCGACGGCAGCAGGTGGATGTTCTCCCAGGAGGTTTCCACGATGGCGTCCAGGGAGGAATGATCGGCTGGTTCGCTGATCAGGTTATACACATTAACCATGTCGTCACTGACTTTGACCCCCAGGCCGCTGGTCGCGTTGTGTTGGGGATCCATATCCACGATCAGCACTTTTTTCCCCGTAATTGCCATGGCCGCACCAAGATTGACAACCATGGCGGTTTTCCCCACTCCGCCCTTTTCGTTCGCCACCGCCATCAGCCTGGTATTGTTTGCAGGCATGCGCAACCTCCTTTTTTTCTGTTTGCGTCCATGCACACAGACGGCCAGACCGTTACAGGCTGTCCCGGACTTTTTCCATCTTTCGCTTGACAGCCGCAAGCCTGGTCTGGATATCGTCTATGGCGCTGATTGTGCTTCCCCTGGCGTCCCGGTTTTCATCCGCCAGGCGTTTGAGCTGTAAAAGATCGGCCTGGTAGCCGGAAAACCGGTTGACCATCTGGAACCGCATCTCTTCTGAAATGCTTTCTATTAATTTGAAAAAATACTGGAACTTGATGTTTTCCTTGTAGCTTTTAAAATAAAATACCAGAGAGGCTTCGGTTTCTTTCTTTACTCGCCGGACACCGGCCTTTAACGCCGGAAGATCTCTGTTTTCAGGGCTGCCGGAGCGTTTAAACAACCTCTTCACGCCGCTTGTGAACCGGTAAAAACCCAGCTTCATAAATGCTTCGGTTTTCAGCGTTCCGGAATAGTCAAGGGTCGCTGCAGCAGAAGGGATCGATATCCCCCTGCTTTTTTTTATCGTTGACAAATCAAGGGATAGTGAGGGTTCTTCGGTGGAGGAAGAGAAATTGCTGCTGTCGGCTTCCCGGATCATTTTCCGGAAAGGGGCGCCCAGAGATTCAAAATACCTTGCGATCTCCCCCTCCTTGCTCTTTATAAAGCCAATCATCACCGGATTAACGTTTTCGGCCATGTAACGGTCAAGGTCCTGCTTGAACGCCTGGAACATGGAAAACAGGGCATCTGAAAAATCCCCTTTTTCAAGCAGCGGCTGGAATGCCTCATAGGAAACACGATACCCCCGTACAAACTCGATAATCCCCGGCACGAGATTTCCGTGGCGAATATCAAAAAACTTGTCCACCTCGGACGTTATCTCTTTTTTCAATTGCGAGACCGACCCTTCCATGGTTGTTTGGATCATGGACCGGACACGGTCGGCCTCCTGCTGGACTTTTCCGATTTTGTCCAGCAGCCCCGCAGCCCCCGCATTATCCGTTGTCAAAACATCCCTGCTGAGCCCCAGCCATTCCCCCAGGCCCTGCAGCAGTTCATCAAGGCAGTGCATCTGGTTTTTGAGCAGTATGGAAAAGCGATGTTCGGTAATCATTTTACGAAAATCTTCCTGAAAACGCCTTTCCTCCTGCCGGGAGAAGGAAACCAGTTCATTGTCCGCCTCCCACTGTGCAAGGCGCATGCGGTCTTTTTCCGCAAGATCGCTCCTGGTAGAGGAAAAAAGGGAAAACAGCGAGGAAAAAATATAAATGGAAGGATCGGATATCATCAGCGCCAGCTCTTCACGGACATGACCGGCAACCCGCTCGAGATCCGCCACGGAGTCGTGCTCGCTGAAATCCGCATTTACAACGAAGAGGACGTGGTTCATGCCGGCCATATTCTTTATCATGGTCAAAAATTTAATATCCGCCTGCCGGAGACCGGTCCGGCTGCTGATGATGTAGACCACCAGATCGGCGGTCTGCAGATAATCCTGTATCATGGCAAGGTGAAGGGGGTTTGGCGAGTCGCTTCCCTGGCAGTCCGCAATTTCGATATTGGTTTCAAGGGAATCGGCCGGAATTTCAAGTTTCAAGTCCTTGAGAAAGGCGGAAAGGTATTCAGATCCCGAAAAATCGCGGTGTCGTGAGAATTCATCCTTTTCGTAATAAACAGCCCTGTTTTTATCGGAAACGATCTCTTTTACATCCGGATACCCTCTCAAATATGCGCCAAGCAACACGTGATCCATATTCCGGGTGTCATTGCTCAGAAGGTATTTCGATTCCAGGCTTTCCAGGGCCCTTTCAAGCCAGATACGATCCTGGCTCTCGCGGATGTCAAAGGGCTCCTTTCCCGGCCGCATGCCGGCGGCAAAAAAAATACGAAGTGACTGGGTGATTTCTTCGTTAATTTCGCCCCATGACTTGAAATACAGCACGGCCCTCAGGTTGTCCGCGGCGCGAACCTTTGTCACGATGGAGGTAATAACGCCGGCACCCCTTTTCAGGTGATCTCCTGAAAAAAGGCTGTTGATAAAGGTGCTTTTCCCGGATTTGATGGTGCCAACCGCGGCCATGCGCAAAAGATCGTCTTGAAGGCGATCTTCACAGGTTTGACACATCCCCAGCCAGTCGGAGATCATGCCCCCCGACGGTGTGGGGGCGGCTTTTCCGGCATCCTCGACCAGATCCCTGACTTCTTTTGCGATATCTATCAATTGTGCTTTTATGGAGGCTTCGTACATATATTCCTGCAGCAATGTCGAATAAATAAAAAAAACGGTTTGCTACACCGTTGAAAATGCTTTTTATCGCATTATGTGCGATCGTTGTCAAAAGGAATCTCTTGGCCGGCAGCGGAAAACAAAACCGTCGAAACAGGAAAAGCCGCTTGTGAAAAAACCGGCCATATTGTAAAATTTTACGCCATTGATTCGAACCCACTGTCCGCATTTGAGAAAAGCCATGCCCGAAGCAAATTTTGACCATTTATCAACCATGCGCAAAGATGCAGAATCCATTTTTTCCGCAGGGATAGAAGCGGTTACGGGAGACCGGGCGGTTTTTCAGCACTGCCGCCTGGCGGGGTCGGTTTTTCATGCCTGCGATCTTTGTTTTGACATGAACCGCTTTGACCGGATCTGGGTGGCAGGCGCCGGAAAGGCTTCCGCCCCCATGGCGGACGCGATCGAAAAACAGATCAACGGAAAGATTGCCGGCGGCGTCGTAAGCGTCAAACACGGCCACGCTATGCAACTGGAAAAAATACGTACCATTGAAGCGGGGCACCCGGTTTTTGACCGCAACAGCGTGCTTGCCGCCGAAGAAATCCTCTCACTTGCAACTTCCGCCGGCCCGGAAGACCTTGTCATCTTCCTGCTGTCCGGAGGCGGCTCCGCGCTCATGGCAAAACCGGCGCCACCCGTGACGCCGGCCGAAAAGCAGGATGCCGTAAAGCAGCTGCTCTTGTGCGGTGCCGACATTCATGAAATCAATACCATCCGGAAACACATCTCCACTATAAAAGGGGGGCGCCTTGCCCGGGCGGCCTACCCCGCGACCCTTCTGACCCTCATTATTTCCGATGTTGTGGGGGACCGGCTCGATGTAATCGGTTCAGGCCCCACGGTGCCGGATACGGGCAGCTATGGCGACTGCCTGCGCATCATTCAGCACTACGGGCTTTCCGGCAAGCTTGCCGAAAACATCGTTTCCATGCTGGAAAACGGTGCAAGCGGCTCCCTGGCGGAAACACCGCGGGCGGATGACCCGGTATTTGAAAAATCATACGCCCGGATCATCGCCGCCAACGGCACAGCCCTGGAAGCCGCACGAAGAAAAGCGGCATCACTGGGGTACAACACCATCATCCTTTCTTCCATGATTGAAGGGGAGACCCGCGCTGCTGCCCGTCTTCTTTCCTCCGTCGCAAAAGAGGCCAAAAATTCCGGGAACCCGGTACGCCTCCCCGCATGCATCCTTTCCGGCGGGGAGACAACCGTCGTGGTCAAAGGCACGGGCAGGGGGGGGAGAAACCAGGAATTCGCCCTGGAAGCCGCCCTTGACATAGCGGGCATGGAAAATACGGTTGTATTGTGCGGCGGCACGGATGGCACCGACGGCCCCACGGATGCCGCAGGCGGGATCGTGGACGGCCAAACGATCCAAAGGGCAAAACATCAGGGCATCGATGCAGAATCCTGCCTGGAAAACAATGATTCCTATCATTTTCTCCAGCGGACCGGCGACCTTTTCGTCACCGGTCCCACCGGAACCAACGTAATGGATCTTCACCTCTTTCTCGTGGCCTAACGTTGACGGCTTCGTAAAAAGCCCAATATCTGCGTTGCGCACAAT
>JAABTJ010000047.1 GCA_011389935.1 Desulfobacteraceae bacterium | reverse complement strand
AAAACGGAAACTCAGTCCTGTACAACCCGATATGGTCGGCCCCGTATTTGTTCACCAGGGCCATATCAGAGAGGAGCCCGATATTGGCGCCCATGCCGATGGTTTTTCCGTCCCGCGTTTCCGCCGGGAGATCCTTGATGGACGAAAGCTGTAAAATGGCTTTTTCATCTTCCGCGTTTCGTTTTGCGTATTCTTCCCGAATGTCGTGCTCGGGATTCACGAAAACAAGCCCGGAAGCGCCGTCAATAATCATAAAATCATTCTGACGGACGTTCTGAAGCAGTTTTTCAACGCCAATGACGATGGGTATTTCAAGGGATTTTGCCAGGATGACCGTGTGGGAAGTCTTGCCGCCCCTTGCCAGGGCCACGCCCCTGAGGTTCGGCTGTCGTATGGCAAGCAGATCCACCGGGGAGATATCCGATGCCACGACAATGGTCGGCGTTGTAAAGGCCTGGTCGACATCATCCGGAATTCCAATGAGATGCCCCAGCACCCGGTGGCCGATATCAAGGACATCCGCAGCCCGCTCGCTCAGGTAAGCGTCCTCCATTTTCCTGAACATTTCCACATATTCCATGATCACCTGTTTCAGGGAAAACTCGGCGCACATCCCCTTTTCAATCAAAGAAACGATCTTCTGCTTAAGATTCGGATCTTTCAGGAACATCAGGTGGGCGTCGATGATCGACATTTCCTGGTCCGTTACGCCCTTGCTCCGGTTGAGAACGTCTTTGATCTGCCGGGCGGCCTGCCGGAATGCGGCATTGATGCGCAGGACCTCCTGATCAGGGCGTTCCGCGGGCGTGCAGGAAACCTGTTCAAAATCGATATTTTCCGAAAGGTAATAGGCGCGCCCTTCCGCAACCCGGTTCGACACGGCCTCCCCGTGAAGAAACGTCAGCTTCTGATCGTCTTTCCCTTCGGATTTCCGCCCTGCTTCATCCCCGGAAACAGAGGGAGCATCCATCTTCCGGCTGTCCACGGCGTTTTCCAGCAGCCCCGTGTATGCAACCGTGGCAGAAATCTGGCTGGCAATGTTGGCAAAAACGGGAATGTCTTTTTCCTGGATACGGTTTTCCGATATGGTCTGGAGGACCAGCACGCCCAGCACCCGCTGGTGATAAATCAGCGGAAGCCCCAGAAACGTCTTGTATTTTTCCTCACCGCTTTTTGCATAATATTTGAACCGGGAATGCGCAGACGGATGGGTGACAAAAACCGGCTTCATCTCCTCGATGGCAAGCCCCGTAAGCCCTTCGTTCAATCCCATCTCGATCTCCCCGACGGATTCCGGGGCCAGGCCGTGGGTCGCCTTTAACACGAGGCGATTTTCCTGGCGGTTGTACGTGTACACGGAACAGACGTCGATCCCCAGCCTGAGGGCAATCATTTCCACGAGCAGATCGAGGGTCTGCTTCGGGCTTTCCGATTGGCTGATCGTCTGGAAAATATCTTCCAGGATATGGATTTGTTCATTTTTCATCGAAAAGCAATTTTCCTATGCAGGGGTTGTGGTTCTGCATTCAATTTTTCGCCGAAGGCGGCGTCAAAAATCCGGTTCATTCGGGAATCGACATCATGAAACGATGCGGGTCAAGGCATACAAAGGGCACTTCCGATCCCTGCAAAAGGGTGTCGACCCCCTCGGGAATCTTGATTACCGCCGCCGACTTGGCCATGGCTGCGAGCCGGCTTTTCATTTTTTTGGGGTGAAGGATGATTTGTGAGCGTTCGACGGACAGGTCGCACTGGATGAACTGGGTCCAGTCGGCCTGGCCGGAAACGGACCTGGCCAGACGGCCGTAAAGCTGAAAATACGGGGTGTGACGATAACCGGCCATCTTGAGGACCGCGGGAAACACGATCATCATGAAGGAGGTTTCATTGGACGCCGGGCCGCCGGGGAGGCAGAAAACCGGTTTTCCCCAAAGCATCCCCATCCCCACGGCTTTTCCCGGACCAATCCGGACCCGGTGAAAAATCATGTCCCAGCCCAGACTGTCGAGGACCTTGACCATGAGGTCGTGATCCCCCTTCCATGCGCCGCCGGAGGTAATCAAGACGTCCGCCTCCGACAGGAGCGCCGTTGCGGCATCGGCAATATCTTTTTCCGAATCCCCCGAAAGCCGGAAAACAGCGTCAAAGCCTTCGCTGGTGAGCCATGCATGCTGCAGCGCCAGGTTGCTGGCATACAGTTTCCCTTCTTCAAGACGGCTGCCCGGCAGAAGAACCTCGCTGCCGGTCGCCAGCAGCCCGATCGTCGGACGCGTAAAAACAGGGATTTCCGATATACCGCCGGCCACAACCAAGGCTGCGGTCTGGGGGCGCATCCGGTCCCCGATATCCATGAGCCGTTCTTCGGAAAATACATCGGCCCCCTTTTCCAGAATGTTCCGTCCAGGCCCGGCATCGGCAAACGCAAGGATGTGCTGCTCCTGCAGCGCCACGAATTCCTCCGCGACAACGGCATCGGCCCCTTCCGGTATGGGCGCGCCGCTCAAAATCCGTACGGCGCTTCCCGTCGCAACGGTTGCCCCGCATGAATCGCCGGCGGCCACATGTCCGCTGATTTTCAATTTTACCGGATTGTCGGGGGCAGCACGGGCAAGATCCGATGAAACAACCGCATATCCATCTTTCAGGGAGGCGTCCACCGACGGGGAATCGACCCGCGCATACACCGGTTTTGCAACGATGCGGCCGACCGCCCGGTCCACCGGCAGCGTCTCCTGCTTCACGGCAAAGACGTTTTCCATTGACCGCTTCAGGGCTTCTTCAAAACCAATATCAAGGACTTCTTTCATATCGAATCAACCACAATTCATATCATTCGGGGGCAAGCGCAGGAACGTTGTGGTTGTAAATCACTTCCCTGGCGGCTGTCAATCATTTAGAACCGGTCTCAACATTGCAATTCGGCCCAACAACCCGGCTCACAATGATTCGTCCGATCAGGCTGCCCGGGAAAGATCTGCATCCGTACCGGCGGACGTTTCCCCGGCGGACGTTTCCCCGGCGATTCGGAGGACGCCCTTTTTCCAGCAAGCATTCGCGTTGAATTAAGGACCGCCAGCAGGGCGGTCCCCACATCCGCAAAAACAGCCGCCCACATGGTTGCCATGCCGAAAGCCCCGAGCAGGATGACAATGCCCTTCACCGAAAGGGCAAGCACAATATTCTCCCAGACGATAATCCGCGTCCGTCGACCAATGGAAACGGCCTCGGCCATTTTTGCAGGGGAGTCGGTCATCAGCACAACGTCCGCC
Organism: Desulfobacteraceae bacterium; assembly: GCA_011389935.1. GTDB lineage: Bacteria > Desulfobacterota > Desulfobacteria > Desulfobacterales > Desulfosalsimonadaceae > B1SED10-16. Next base: position 9,451 of record JAABTJ010000047.1, on the reverse strand, counting down.
GTTTCAATGGCGGCGTCCGAGCCGAGCGCCCCCATTGCCACCCCCACATCCGCCCGGGCGATTACCGGCGCATCATTAATGCCGTCCCCCACAAATGCGGCTTTCCCGCCAAGGGCATGCGTGGATTGTATTGTTTCGAAAATCCGGACCTTGTCTTCCGGGAGAAGAGCGGCGTAATACTCGTCCAGCCCCAGCTGCGTCGCGATGGCTTCCGCGGCATACGGGTTGTCCCCCGTGAGCATCATGATCTTTTTCACGCCGCTCTTCCGGAGCGATGCCACGGCCTCCGCCGAATCCGGCTTTACCCGGTCTCCGATGAGGATATACCCGGCATACACATCATTTACCGCCACGTGGGCAATCGTACCGGGGGTTTTTACAGGCGTAAAAGCAATATTTTCCCGGCGCATCAGATCGTCGTTTCCAACAAGGATCGTCTGGTCGCCGAATCTTGCCGAAATGCCCCTGCCCGGTTCCTCTTTGTGTTCATCCGGGTCCGAGCCGTCAAACCGCCCGCCGCCGCGCCGGTAGGCCTCCACAATCGATTTGGCAATGGGATGACTGGAATGCTCCTGCGCCTTTGCGGCCAGAGCGAGGATCTCTTCGGGATCATACCCGTTTTCCGGCAGTACCTTTTGGACGTGGAACACCCCTTCGGTCAAGGTCCCGGTTTTGTCGAAAACAACGACCTTTACCGCAGCGAGCGCATCCAGATAATTGGCCCCCTTGACCAGGATGCCGCTTTTCGACGCCCGGCCAATCCCCCCGAAATACCCCAGCGGGATGCTGATCACCAGGGCGCAGGGGCAGGAAATGACCAGAAGGATCAGTGCGCGGTAGATCCATTGTTCGAATGTCGCGCCCGCGATGAAAAGCGGCGGCAGAAATGCCAGGCCGGCAGCCAACGCAACCATGGCAGGAGTGTAGTAGCGTGCAAACACCGTGATGAAGTTTTCGGTCGCCGATTTCCGGGCGGAGGCGTTTTCCACCAACTCGAGCATGCGGGCAATGGACGATTCCGCATAGGGTTTCGTAATTTCAATGGTTACCGCGCCGGCCATGTTGATTTCCCCGGCGAGAACCGTGTCATCCACCCCGATGGTCTTGGGAACGGACTCTCCGGTCAGAACCGATGAATCGACCGTTGATATGCCGGCAATCACCTTTCCGTCCAGGGGAATTTTCTCGCCGGGCCGGACGATGATGACATCACCGGGCGTTGCATCTTCAGGGGCGATTTGGACAATCCCTGCATCGGTTTTGAGGTTTGCATGATCCGGTTTCCGGGCCAGAAGCGACCGTATGGAACGCCTCGACCGAAACACGGCGAGGCTTTGAAGAAATTCGCCGGTCTTGTAAAACATCATGACGGCCACTGCCTCGGAATAGGCGCCGATGGCAACCGCTCCGATGGTGGCAATCACCATCAGAACATTTTCATCGAAGAAATCCCTCCGCACGACCGTCTGAACAGCGCAGCGGATGACGGAAAATCCAACGGCCAGATAGACGGTTATGGAAAGCGCTGCAAACGCAATGGGTCCGATTTCAACCACCGGGGTATAATCAATGATCAGGACACCCGCAAACAGCGCACCGAAAAGCAAAAGACGCAGCAGCTCCGAACGCGCGTCAAAATCGTTCCCGCTGTCGGCGGTTTTATCCCTGGAGGCGGCGACTTTTTCCAGCCGAACATCCGGGTCGACCCGTCTTACAATGTCTTTGACATGATCGTAATCGGCTCCCCGGACGTGGAGCAACTGCGTTGAAAAGTCCACGGAGGCGTTGTCCACGCGATCCGAAAGGTTCAGGGCGGTTTCTATCTTTGCCGCGCATGCGGCACAATCCAGGTTTTTTACCAGGTATTTTTCCATAATATCCATACGGCCTATAATTCTTCTTCAAGAATGTGGTTCATGCCAAGCTTCAATACGCCTTCGATATGGCTGTCATCCAGGGAATAATAAATCACTTTTCCGTCCCGGCGGTTTTTAACGATGCGCGATTGCCGGAGGATTTTCAACTGCTGGGAAACTGCGGACTGCTTCATGCCGAGCAGCGCACAAAGGTCGCACACGCACATTTCCGCTTTGGAAAGCGCCCATAAAATGCAGATCCGCGTCGGATCTCCGAAAAGTTTAAAAAAAGCGGCGAGTTCACCGGTAACCGTACGGTCCGGCAGATCCCCTTTTACCCGGTCCACGGTATCTTCATGGATAATCCGTATACCGCAGGTGAGATCGGTTGTTTCAGCGTCATGCTGCCTTGTTCCCATCTTTTTGACCCCTGCAACGTTTTTCATATTAATCAATGATAATATATTGATTTATAAAATGCGTTATTCCGGCCGGCTTGTCAATGTTTTTTTATATGCCACCCCTCTCCTTACATTCAACCATCGAACCTTGTAAATCGGTCCATCTGCTTCTTCCGGAAAAACTTCCGGGGGGAAATTTCTTGAAAAAAGACAGCGTCTTTATTATCTTTTAACGGGATTGAAAGAACAGCCTTCTGCCGTTGAACCCGGGGAGACCATCCCTGGAGCAGTGGAACACGGAAAAATTCGCATCGCGAGGAGAAGCAGGATGAAAAAAATTCTGGCGGCCATGGCCATTATGCTGATAATGCCTGTTTCTTCCCATGCATTTCCCCTGTTACAGGAGGGGGCCCAGCAGTTTCAGTTCAGTTTCGATTACAAGGACAGCAACTGGGATTTGGAATTTATGTATGGTCACTTCGTAACCGATGAGCTGCTTCTCGGCGCCCTGTTCACTTCTACCGATAACGGGGAAAAGAAATGGTCCGTCGGCTTGACGATGGAGCATCATTTTCACCTCGGAACCATGACCTTTCCCTACTTATCGGCAATCATGCTATACGAGGATTACGAGACCAACGACCATGTTCGTTTCGGCCCGGCTGCCGGGCTGAACCACTTTTTAACCGACTATCTCTCCATAGACCTGAAAGCCAGATTTTTGTTTTCGAGCAACCGCAACCGGAGCGAAGATCTTGAATTAATCGGCGGATTGAGAGTTCTGTTTTAACGCCCGTAATTGCGGAGGTGCTTTTGATACTGGCCATTGGCGAAATACTTTTCGATATCTTTCCCCGCTACAGCCGCATCGGCGGCGCCCCGTTCAATTTTGCGTATCACCTGAAACACCTGGGCATGGAGGTACTGTTTATCTCCCGGGTCGGGGACGATGCCGCCGGAGCCGATATCCTCTCCATACTTGAAAAAAGCGGGTTTGACACCCGGTTCGTCCAGATGGACAAGAACCATGAAACCGGCCGGGTCGTCGTCACCCCGGACAACAGAGGCGGCCATGAATTCGAAATACGGGCCGATGCCGCCTACGACCATATTGATTTACCGGACAACCCGGCCGGTATCGCCGGAGACCGGCCGGTGGACCTGATTTATTTTGGAACGCTGGCGCAGCGAACGGAAGCGGCGTTCAACGCCGTCCAGAAATTTTTGAAAAATCGCGAACCCGGAACAAAATGCTTCTACGACATCAATCTTCGCACGGGCAATTACAACAATGCGATCATTCAAAAATCCCTCGAAAACACCGATATTCTCAAGCTCAACAAGGACGAACTCGCCTACATACAGGATCTGCACCACCGCAACGAACCGGACCCGGCATCGGCCAGACGGCTGATGCAAAACTTCGGCATCGAAATCCTCTCCCTGACAAAAGGGGCGGCCGGCAGTGACATCTTCACCGCCAACGAACACAAGCACGCCGATGTGCCGGCCTCGGAAATTGCCGATACCGTGGGGGCAGGCGACGCCTACGCCGCAATACTCGCTGTCGGCTACCTGAAAGGACTCCCCCTTGAAAAGATTTTGTCCATCGCCACCGCATTTTCTTCGAAAATATGCACGATAAAAGGCGCCGTTCCGGATGACCCGGAGTTTTACGAACCGTTCCGAAGACAATTGTCAGGAGCCGTATATGTCTGAAAAAGGACTTTACATACAGATGTTCTCCATCCATGGGCTTGTACGAATGAACAACCCGGAACTCGGCCGCGATGCGGACACCGGGGGGCAGGTGCTCTACGTTGTTGAACTCGCAAAGCATCTTGCCAAAAGAGACGATATCCGCAAGGTGGATCTTTTCACCCGGCTGATATCCGACCGCAACGTATCCGAGGACTATTCCCGACCCATCGAAACGCTCAGCGACAAGTGCCGGATTGTCCGGGTTCAGTGCGGCGGGAAAAAATATATGCGCAAGGAACTGTTATGGCCCCACCTGGATGAATATATCGATAAAACGATCAAATTCATCATCCGTGAAAACGATTTTCCGGACGTGCTCCACGGACACTATCCGGATGCGGGCTACGTCGCGATGAACCTGGCGAACATCTTCGGCCTGCCGTTTACCTACACCGGCCACTCCCTGGGCATCGGCAAAAAGCAAAAGCTCATCAACGACGGCATGAAAGAATCGGACGTAAAGCGCATATACAAGATCGATACGCGGATCGCCGCAGAAGAAAACATACTGAAATCCGCGGATCTCGTGATTGCCAGCACCAACCAGGAGAAGACGGACCAGTACGGCAGCTACATGAATTCGGATTTTCCGGACTACAAGGTCATACCGCCGGGTATTGACGTGGATCGGTTCTACCCGTTTTATCATGACCGGCTGCCCGAAGAAGAAAAATCGGAAATGGAAAAATACGCCCAGGCCAACCTGCTGAAACAGCTGGACCGCTTCCTGGTGTTTCCGGAAAAACCCCTGATTCTTGCACTTTCCCGGCCGGACAAACGCAAGAACATCACCGGTCTTATCCAGGCATACGGCGAGGACCGAGAGCTCCAGGCCCTTGCGAACCTGGCAATTTTCGCCGGCATCCGCAAAGATATCGACGAAATGGAGGACAATGAAAAAGATGTCCTGACCCGGATGCTGCTGGAAATGGACCGCTATGACCTTTACGGAAAACTGGCAATCCCCAAGAAGCATGACGTTGAATACGAAGTGCCGGCGCTTTACAGGATTACCGCGGAGAAACACGGGGTATTTGTCAATCCTGCGATGACGGAGCCTTTCGGGCTCACGCTGCTTGAAGCCGGCGCCACGGGACTCCCCCTTGTCGCCACCGACGACGGCGGCCCCCGTGATATTATGGAATACTGTCAAAACGGGATCCTGGTGGACACAACCGATACCGGGGCAATCGCCGATGCGATTAAAACGCTGCTTACCGATCCTGAATACTGGGAGACGTGCTCGCGAAACGGTATTATGAATGTCCGGAAATACTACACCTGGGACTCCCATGCGGACACCTATATCAAAGCGCTCAAGCCCCTGACGAAAAGTCTCAACCGGTCAAAAATGAAAAAACGCCAGCCATACACGCCGATCGGCAAGCGCCTGACCCAGTTGAAGCGATTTTTAATTGCAGATATCGATGACATTATGCTCTGCAATGACAAAAAGGAGATGGAAAAACTTTCGAAGTGGATCGAACGCAACCAAGAAAAAATCGCATTCGGCGTGACAAGCGGGCGCAGCATCGAAGAGATATCCGAATTTGTAAAAGACCGAAAGATACCTTTCCCCGACATCATCATATCGGCCTCCGGCACGGAGATTTATTACGGAAAGGAACACCATTATGACAATGGGTGGGAAACCCATATTGCCAATCGGTGGGAGCCTGAAAAAATAAAAAAACTTATGAAGCGCTTTAATTTTCTGACGCTGCAAGACGCGTCGGATCAGAGAAAACTGAAAATCAGCTATACCATGCCCCCGGCCAAAGACCGCCTGTCCAAAATCCATGATCTTCTGTCCCGAAACAAGTGCCGATATACCCTGGTCTATTATGACCAAAAGCACCTGGATATTATTCCCTATCGCGCTTCCAAGGGAAAGGCCATACGGTATATCAGCTACAAGTGGGAAACCCCCTTGTCGAGCTTTCTGATATGCGCGAATACGGGAGAAATGCTGGCGGGAGAACCCCTGGGGGTCGTTGTGGGATTGGATGCTCCCAACAAAAAGGACCGGACCGGAAAAGTCATCAAAACAGGCAAGCGCATCTATTTTGCGAAGAAAAAATGCGCCGGCGGCATCCTGGAGGGAATCGAAAAGTACCGCTTCGGCGAGAATATCAAGTAGCAGCCACGGGCTCCGGGGCAAAAACCCGTGGCCGCGGCGTTTTATCCGACCAGACGGGTTACCCGTTCCCGGATCTCATCGCGTATTTTCCTCATGAAATCAATATCCCGGCCTGCGGGATCCGGCAAATCCCAGTCTTCATAGGTCACCCCGGGAATGAAGGGGCACTGATCCCCGCAGCCCATGGTAATAATCATATCGGGCGTGACCTCGTCGATCACTTCCTGTATACTACGGGGCGTCCGGTACGCCATGTCTATTCCCGCTTCTGCCATCACGTCCGCCATTACAGGGTTTATTTCGCTTGCAGGGGTGCTCCCGGCATAGAGTGCTTCTATTCGCTCTCCGGCCATTGATGCGGCAAAAGCGGAGGACATCTGGCTTCTGCATGCGTTTTCCCGGCATGCGAAAAGGATTTTTTTCCGGTGGAACAAAGGGGCGGCCATGTCAATTAGGCCCGCCACATCTTCTGAAACTCCGGGCTGCTTTTTCATTTCACCGATTTCTTCAACGCGTCGATATCCGAGCATATCGACATATTGGGCACCGATGGCGTCAAAAAAATATTTTGCCGTCAACACCATGCCGTCAAACAGGTTTTTCCCTTTGGTTGCGCCGACCGCCAGCATGAACCCTTTTCGATGCCCGCGCATGGGATCGTCAAGGCCGTGCTTGTATTTTCTGGACCAAAGGGCCTGACTGCGGTCGATCAGGGCCTTTAACACCGCCGGCACGTTGTAGAAATAGACCGGGGATGCCAGTACAACGACATCCGCCCTGCGCAGCAGCGGATAGACGGTGGATGCCATATCGTCGTCCTTGATGATGCAGTACCCCTTGCGCTCGCAGTTGCCGCAGCCGGTGCAGGGGGAAATGTCCAACCGGGTGACATCGATCTTTTGCGCATGGGCGCCTTTCTGCCTTGCGGCATCGAGCAGCCGCTCGAGCAGATAATTGGTATTGCCGTTTACACGCGGACTTCCCTGCAGGCCTACGATGAACATGATTGCTTCCTTTTTACTGAGCGACCAGCGCCCGGCTTACCTCTGCCACGGTTTTCGTCTTCAGCGTGCTTTCTTCATAGATTTCGATTTCAGCCGGGTCTCTGTGCAGTTTTTCAATCAGGGCCGAAGACGAAGGGCCGCCGGCAAAAGCGATCGCCCGGGCGGCAAAGGCCCTGTGGTAGGGATCTTCTGAATCCAAAAAAGGGATTATATCGGGCAGAAACGGCCGGACAATCGCGCTTCTGGTGCTTGCAAGCCGACCGACACCCCACAGGAGCCCTCTCTGGAGCACCGGGTGCTCCAGGAAATTGCAGGCGGGTTGAATATAGGAGAGGTAAATCCGGTGGTATTCATGGGAGAGCGGCTCGCTCAACGCCAGAATCTCTCCCATGGCTTCCGGCACACCCCACCCGATCCCCCCGGATTCATCATTGAGCATCCACAACAAGCGCCGCATGATGACCCTTGCCGATTCCATGTCTTCTGCAGCATGGCCGGCAACCACATGCCCGGTGAACTCGATGGCGCGCCACCGTATCAGGGCGTCCTGGTGGCAATAAAGCGATATCAGCGCATTGATCACCCGGCGTGCGGGATATATTGAAACGGTCTTTTTCGCCGCTTCAACGTCATCCCTTTCCAGCTGTTTTAAAACATCTGATTTTACTGCTTTTGAAAGAGACGCCACGTTTCACTCAAAATCCTGCATGGGGGATCATACAACCAGCACCTCAAACACCCGTCAATCCGCCCATGCAATACAGTCTTTCGGGCAGTTGCGGCACGCCTCGTCAACGCATGCTTCCGGGTACGCCGTCATGTCTGCAATTTCAATATATCCGGCATCATTGAGGGAAAACACTTCCGGGCACACTTCAACGCATACTTCGCATCCGATGCAATCGCTGAGCTCAACTACCGGATGGCGCATCGGCCATAGCTCCTACAGGGCATCGATAACGGCTTTGCCGATTTTCTGCCCGAACGCGTATGCGTCGGCACGCCCCTGTTCATCGGGCACATAATTGATGCGAAGACCGGGGTCGATAATTTCCATGCCCATGTTTTCAAGGTGCCCCCGGATTTCCGCAACCGCCTCGCCGCTCCAGCCGTAGGAACCGAACGCGGCGGCGAGTTTGTTTTTGGGTTTGAGCCCCTTCATGTATGTCAGCACATCGGCGACCGTGGGAAAAATGGTGTTGTTCAGTGTCGGGGACCCGAAAACAAGGGCCTTTGCATTTAAGGCTTCCGTTACAATATCACTTCTGTCGGAGCTGCGTATATGAATGGGACGGGCTTCCACCCCTTGGGATGCGATTCCCTCGGCGATGTTTTCCGCCATGATCTCGGTGGAATGCCACATGGTGTCATAGACGACAATGGCCTTTTTGTGCCCCTCCTGCTTGCTCCATTCTACATAGGCATTGATGATCTTACCGGGATCGGAGCGCCATATAATACCGTGATCCGGACATATCATTTTGATATCCAGCCCCATTTCCGTGACTTTATTGATCAGTTTCAGAATCAACGGGGCATAAAGAAGAAGGATATTGGCGAAGTATTTTTTGGCATGATGCATGATTTCATCGCCGACCTGGTCGTCAAAGACTTCAAAACCGGCATAATGCTGCCCGAACGCATCGCTGGAAAACAGGATTTTGTCGGTCTGGTCGTAGGTAAACATGGAGTCAGGCCAGTGCAGCATCCGGGTTTCAAGAAAAGAAAGCGTCCGCTTGCCAATATTGAGCTCCTCCCCGTTTTGCACCTCCCGCAGGTTCAGGCCGGACGGAAAATGCTTCGACAGGTTTTTGAAGCCCATCTTTGAACAGTATACCGGCTTGTCCTGCCCGATATAGTGCATCACCCGGGTCAGCCCCCCGGAATGATCCATTTCGGTATGGTTGCTGATGACGATATCGATGCGTTTCGGATCGATGATGCTGGATATGTTTTCAAGCAGTTGATCGGTAAATTCTTTTTTGACGGTATCGATCAGCACCACCTTTTCATCCATGATCAAAAAGGCGTTGTAACTTGATCCCTTTCCCGTTGAATACCCGTGAAAGTCACGAATATTCCAGTCAATCACTCCAACACTATATATATCTTTTGCAATTTCAATAGCTTTCATTGGTGTCACCATCTTTTCCGATGAATAAATATGATGTCACCGTAAAAAGTCCAATATCTGCGTTACGCGTGATTTCTCAGAATCTCACGTACGGCTAAGTACGCTGCATTCTTCGAAATCACACAAGCCTTGATCTTGAACTTTTTACGGCGCCA
>JAABTJ010000046.1 GCA_011389935.1 Desulfobacteraceae bacterium | reverse complement strand
CCCGGATATACGAAAAATGCAAAAAAGACCTGGAGCCCAATTTTATTCCAACGTATCTCCAGGTGGTGGAAGAAATTCCCAAAACCGTTTCCGAAAAAGCCCTGGACCGCCTGCTGAAAACCGAATTTTCGCCGGATGCAAAAAACGTGTTCCCCTATGAAAAGGGTAAATAACCGCCGGGATGGAAGCATGGTAAAATCCGGCTTCGTTTTTGCGAACTTCAAACAAGAGGGAAATAAGGATGGCATTATATACGGATTTGAATTTTGAACTCACCCCGGAACAGGTTTCCATCAAGGAGGAAACTCACCGTTTTGCCAGGGATGTGCTGCGCCCCGCAAGTATTGCGCTTGACGCAATGGAACCCGACAAAGTCATTGAAAGCGATATATTCTGGAACACCATGAAGAAAGGGTACGACCTGGGGTATCATACAATTTTTATTCCCGATACCTACGGCGGCATCGCCACGGACCCTATCGAATCCCATATCGTCCTGGAAGAGATGGCGTGGGGGAGTGTTGACTTCGCCATCGGCCTGGGCGTTTCCTGCTTTCCGGCCTTTTTCGCATCCATGGTGCCCACGGACCGGCTGATCGAGAAAATCATAGAACCTTTCTGCGACTGCAAGGATGCGTCCATCATCGGCTGCTGGGGGATCACCGAGCCCGACCATGGCACCGATACCCTCTGTCCGTTCACGCCGGAGTTTACCGATCCGAAGATCTCCGGACAGGTGACCGCCCGTCTCGACGGGGATCATTACATCGTGGAAGGGCAGAAGGCGGCCTGGGTGTCCAACGGCAGCATCGCCACGCATTCCCTGGTATATTTGACCATAGACCCGTCTCAGGGCATGGCAGGCGGCGGCATATGCATCGTTCCCCTGGATCTGCCCGGCGTGCGGAAAGGGAAACCCCTGGACAAAATGGGGCAGCGGGCCCTGAACCAGGGGGAAATCTATTTTGATGGCGTGCGCGTCCCCAGGGAATATATGCTGGTGGATGAGGAAAGCTACAGCGCCATGCTCGATGTTACTCTTTCCACTGCCAATGCCGCCATGGGGGCCATGTTCGTTGGCGTAGCGCGGGCCGCGTACGAAGAGGCCCTGGCCTACAGCAAGCAGCGTATCCAGGGGGGGAAACCGATTTTCCAGCACCAGCTCATCAAGCACAAGCTGTTCAAGATGTTCATGAACATCGAAGCCGGCCGGGCCCTGTCCCGGGCGGCCATGATCTACAACTACAACAACACGCCGCCGAAAATCGAATACTCCATCGCGGCCAAGGTGTTCTGCACCAACATGGCGCTGGAAGTGACCAGCGAGGCGATCCAGATTTTCGGGGGCAACGGCGTCAGCCGGGAATACCCGGTGGAAAAGTTTTTTCGTGATGCCCGCGCCGGCATGATCGAGGACGGCGCCAATGACAGCCTGATGATAACGGGGGCACATCACCTGTAAGGACTGCCTGCACCGCGTTTTTGCACGTGTTGTTATCTTCGTCGGTATCGGTATCGGGGTTGGAAAGAACACTCAATGCGCGGAATTCGGCGGGGATTGCCTAAAAGAGTTGGCAGGGGTCGTGTTTATCCCAGGAAAATATGGCTTTATGGACGGAACAAACATTTGAATCGATAATGCAATGTTTGCAAAGAGGAGAAACAATGGAAAAAGTGTATATTATCGGGCTGGGCATGATCCGGTTCAACAAGTACCCGGACAGGGATGTCCGGGATATGGCACATGAAGTAACGCACCTTGCCCTGGAAGATGCGGGGCTGGACAAAAAACAGCTTGAAGCGGCGTTTTTCTCCAACACTTTCTGGGGAATGTTTTCCAATCAGCACTCCATACGAGGGGAAGTGGTGCTTCGGTCCATGGGTGTTGAAGCCATTCCGGTCGTCAACGTGGAAAACGCCTGTGCCGGGGCATCCACTGCCCTTCACCTGGCCTACACCGGCATCCGCGCCGGTATGTATGATACGGCAATTGCCATCGGCTCGGAGAAGATCACCAATCCGAACAAGATGCTTTCCCTTTCGGCCTATGCCACCTGCATGGATGTGGGCAATTTCGAGGCCCACATGAAAATGATGGAAGAGGTCAACAAGTCTCTGGACCTTGAAATCCCGGAAGGGCAGACCCCGCCGGGTGAAGGGCGCTCCATCTTTATGGATGCCTATGCAATGGGGGCAAGATGGCACATGAACCGCTTCGGCACCACCCAGCGTCAGCTTGCACTGATCTGTGCCAAGAATCACTGGCATGGCTCCTTAAACCCCATGGCCCAGTACCAGCAGGACATGAGCGTGGAAGAGGTGCTTGCCGACAAGCCGATCGCCTATCCCCTGACCCGGGCCATGTGCTCCCCTGTGGGTGACGGGGCTGCCGCCGCGATCGTCTGTTCGGAAAAATTTCTCAAAAAGCTCACCGGCGTCCGGCCGCTGCGAATCCGGGCCTCTGTTCTGGGTACCGGCACGGACCGGACACTGGACGGCGAGGATATTGGGGAGCGCCTGGCCAGGCAGGCCTACGAGGTCTCCGGGGTCGACCCTTCGGACATCAGCCTTGCGGAGCTGCACGATGCCACGGCCTACGGCGAGATGCACCAGACCGAGGCCATGGGGTTCTGCCCCATGGGGGAAGGCGGACCGTACGCGGAAACCGGCGCCACAAAGCTGGGCGGCAAGCAGCCGGTCAATACCAGTGGTGGGCTGGAGTGCCGCGGTCATCCCATCGGCGCTTCCGGGCTTGCCCAGATTTATGAGCTGGGCGTGCAATTGCGCGGGGAGGCCGGCAGCCGCCAGGTGGAAAACGCCCGGATCGGTCTTGCGGAAAACGGGGGCGGCAACATCGGGGTCGAGGAAGCGGCCATGTGCATTCATATCCTGGAAAAGGCGCTATAAACTGGGCGCGACGTTTTTTTTGGGCGCCCGAGGTTTGTTTTTGATCCCGGAACAGGGCGGATAAACATTGAAAAAAGATATACTTCTTTGCTACAGGACCGAATTTTTAGGGAAAATATGACGTTTTGAATTATATTTATATTTATGCTATAAAATTACCGGACACACCCTTCCAGCCGCCTTTCAGGCAGACCGGTTGAGGGAATATCCGTTTTTTCAGCACAGGTGGATGACCCCGGTCATCTGTACCGCAATATATTTGGTGTAATTCAAAATGAATTCAGGAACAGCGGAGGGTAGTGATGGCAAAGAAATATGTATATCTGTTTGGGGAAATCGAGGAAGTGGAAGCCTATGTGGGGAGCGATTGGGACAAGGTCAAGGGGTTGCTCGGCGGCAAGGGGACCAATCTTGCGGAAATGGTTCGAATCGGGATTCCGGTGCCGCCCGGTTTTACCGTGACGACCGAGGCCTGCAACGAATATTTGTCCAAGGGGGGCATGCTGCCGGAAGGCATGTGGGACCAGGAATTGGAAGCCCTTAAGAAAATCGAAAAAGAGACGGGCAAGATTTTTGGCGACCCGGAGCGGCCGCTTCTGGTTTCCTGCCGTTCCGGTGCCAAATTTTCCATGCCCGGTATGATGGATACGGTCTTGAACATCGGACTCAACGACGAGACCGCTGAAGGCATGGCCCGGCTGACGGATGATCCGCGTTTTGCCTATGATTCCTACCGGCGTCTGATCCAGATGTTCGGCAGCGTGGTAATGGGGGTCCAGGACGAGGTGTTTGAGGATGTGCTCACGGCTGTGCGCCGTCGGGCGGGGGTGGAAACGGAAGCGGAATTGACGGCCGACGACTGGAAGACCGTTACCCGGGAATTCAAGGAAATTTACCGGCATTATACCCACCATGATTTTCCGACGGATCCGACCATCCAGTTGAAACTGGCCACGGAGGCGGTTTTCAAAAGCTGGAACGGCAAACGCGCCGCGGATTACCGGAATGCCGCAGGTATTTCCCATGATTTGGGCACCGCCGTCAGCATCGTGACCATGGTTTTCGGGAACATGGGCAACGACAGCGCTACCGGTGTGGCCATGACCCGTAACGGCTATACCGGGGACAACAAGCTGGAAGGCGATTACCTGGTCAATGCCCAGGGGGAAGACGTTGTGGCGGGAATCCGTATGACAAAGGACCTCGCAGATCTTCAGAATGAAATGCCCGAGGCCTATAAAGAGTTTGAAACCATCGCGCGCAAGCTCGAAAATTATTACCGGGAAATGCAGGATGTGGAGTTTACCATTGAAAAAGGCAAACTCTGGATGCTGCAGACGCGCGACGGAAAGCGAACCGCCAGGGCTGCAGTGCGGATCGCGGTCGACATGGCGGAGGAGGGTTTGATTACGCGCGAGGAGGCCGTCATGCGGATCACGCCGGAGCAGGTGGATTTTTTTCTGCATCCCCAGTTTGATCCCGCCGCCACCAAGGCGGCCCGTTCCGAGGGGCGCTTGCTGGCCAAGGGCCTGAACGTCTCCCCGGGGGCGGCGTCCGGCGTAATCGCCTTTGACGCCGATTTGGCGGTAACCTGGGCCAAAAAAGAAGGCAAGCAGGTAATCATGGTCCGTCCGGAAACCAAGCCGGACGATGTGCACGGCATGCTGGCGGCGGAAGGCATCCTCACCAGCCGTGGAGGGCGCACCAGTCACGCTGCATTGGTCGCCCGTCAGTTTGGAAAACCCGCTGTTGTGGGAGCGTCCACGTTGAACATTGAAATTCCCAAGCGGAAAATGAACGTCGGGGACAAGGTCATCAACGAAGGCGACTGGCTGTCCATCGACGGCACCAGCGGCAATGTATACGTCGGTAAAATCAAGACCATGATTCCCGACATCAAGGATTCCTGGCTGATCAAGCTGCTGGAATGGGCGGACAGCTTCCGGCGCCTGGGCGTCTGGGCCAATGCCGACTACGCCAGGGATGCACAGCGCGCACGCGAATATGGTGCGCAGGGTATCGGGTTGTGCCGCACTGAACACATGTTTTTCGAATCCGAGCGCCTCCCCATCGTTCAGAAAATGATCATGACGGACCGTCCGGTGGAGCAGAAAGAAGCCCTGGACGCCCTGCTGCCTTTCCAGAAGGAGGATTTTGCCGGCCTGTTCCGGGTGATGGACGGCCTGCCGGTTATTATCCGCTTGATCGATCCGCCGCTCCACGAGTTCCTCCCGAACTCATCCGATCTGATCCGCGAGCTTGCCGACCTGAAAATTCGCTTGATGCATGCGGCCAATATGGCTGAAATCGATGACCTTCTCCGGGGCATTCGCGAAAAGGAGCAGATCCTGCACCGGGCGGAAACATTGGACGAGGCCAACCCCATGCTTGGGTTGCGGGGCGTGCGCCTGGGCATCCGGATCCCCGCGTTGACCGTTATGCAGGTCCGGGCCATTTTCGAGGCGGCCTGCGAGGTGGCCAAGGAGGGGATAAGCGTTTTTCCGGAAGTGATGATCCCCCTGACCTGTCATGTCAACGAGCTCAAGGTGCAGCGCGAAAGGTTGGAAGCGGAAGCCAAAAAAATCATGTACGATCAAAACATGAAAATCGATTACAAGTTCGGCACCATGATCGAAATCCCGCGTGCGGCCCTGACGGCGGACCAGCTTGCGGAAAAGGCCGAATTCTTTTCCTTCGGTACCAATGATTTGACCCAGACGACGTTCGGCATTTCCCGCGACGATGCCGAGGCCGGATTTCTTGTGGAATACCTGGAAACCGAGATTTTGCCGTACAACCCGTTTGCGACCATTGACGATGACGGCGTAGGCGAGTTGATGAAAATCGCCGTGAAAAAAGGGCGCAGTGTCAAGCCGGACATTGAATGCGGCATCTGCGGCGAGCACGGCGGGGACCCCAAATCGATTCACCTGTGCCACGAACTGGGTCTCAATTACGTGTCCTGCTCCCCGTTCCGGGTCCCCATCGCCCGTCTGGCTGCAGCGCATGCCGCCCTGGCCCAAAAAACAGAGTAGATTCGCCGGGAACCATCCGGGCAGCCCCGGTGCGTCATTTGCCTTGCACCTGTTCATGAAAAGGATTCGTGGAATGGGAACTTTTGCCGAGTACGAGCAATACGATGCACTGGGGCTGGCCGAATTGGTCAAAGCGAGGCAAATCAGCCCGGAGGAACTGTGCCAGGAAGCCATCGACAGGATTGAGCGGCACAATCCGGCGCTCAATGCCGTTGTGACCCGTATGGATGCCCAGGGGCGAGAGGCGGCTTCCGGGCCGCTTCCGGATGGACCGTTTGCCGGAGTGCCGTTCCTGCTTAAGGACCTTCTGGCCGATTACGCGGGCGTGCCGACATCCTACGGGAACCGGGTGCTGAAAAATATCCCCGCTGTTCATGACAGCGAAATGGTGATCCGGTTTAAAAAAAGCGGCCTGATGATCCTGGGGAAAACCAACACCCCAGAGTTCGGCCTGACAGGGGTGACCGAGCCCGAGGTCTTCGGCCCCTGCAGAAACCCCTGGAACAAGGAGCATACCCCGGGCGGCTCCAGTGGTGGTTCCGCGGCTGCCATTGCCGCAGGGATGGTGCCCATGGCGTCGGCCGGTGACGGCGGCGGGTCTATCCGCATTCCCGCGTCTTGTTGCGGACTTTTCGGCATAAAACCTTCCCGGGGGCGCAATCCGACCGGGCCTGATCATGGCCGGATCTGGCAGGGGGCAGTCCAGGAGCATGTGATTTCGCGATCAGTCCGGGACAGTGCAGCCATGCTCGATGTGACCCATGGTGCGGATACGGGGGCTCCGTATGAAATTCGTGCGCCGGAACGATCCTACAGGGAAGAGGTGGAAACGGATCCTGCGCCCCTTAGAATTGCCTTTAATACCCGATCCCCCATCGGCACGCCGGTGCACAATGATTGCATTGCCGCTGTGGCGGAAGCGGTCCGCCTGCTCGAGAACCTGGGGCATCACGTGGAGGAAGCCGAACCCGATATTGACGGCATGGCCCTGGCCAGAAGCTACCTCACCCTTTATTTCGGGGAGGTCGGCGCGGATATACGGGAACTGGCGGACGTGCTGGGGCGCAAGGCCAGACCCGGCGACGTGGAACCCCTTACCTGGACTTTAGGTATGTTGGGAAGGACCTTTTCAGCGGCTTATTTTGTGGAGGCCATGCGGCAGTGGGACCGGGCCGCCCGGAAAATGGGTGAATTTTACAAGCGGTATGATTTGTACCTCTGCCCCACCCTTGCGGTGCCGCCTCCCCGAATCGGCGAGTTGAATCCAAGCGCCGTGGAGGCTTTCGCCGTAAAGGCAGTCAATGCGCTTCGGCTTGGCGGGTTGCTGAAAATGACCGGCATCGTGGACCAGATGGCGGAAAAAAGTCTTTCAAAAATGCCTTTTACCGAGATGGCCAACCTGTGCGGACTGCCGGCCATGTCCGTCCCTCTCTACTGGGGAAGCGAAAATTTGCCCATCGGCGTTCATTTTGTCGGACCCTTCGGGGATGAGGCCACGCTTTTCCGGCTGGCCGGGCAACTGGAAAGGGCAAATCCCTGGTTTGATGTCCGGCCGTAAAAAAAGCGGCGGAAGGCAATGACACAAAGGATGATTCATGACCAAAAAAATGCGGAGACTCCTTTCCGCTGATCCCACCATCGCATTTCTGTACCGCGCCGTGCGCACCTATGCCGCCACGTTCCGGCTGCGTGTGGAAAATGAGCGGGCCTGGATGGACGTGGTGAAAAACGGAAATCCCGTCGTGATATGCTGCTGGCATCAGCAGTTTTTCTCTGCGATCCGGCACTTCCGGAACTACAGCCCATACAAGCCCCCGCTGATGATTTCCAGGAGCGCGGACGGGGAACTGATCGCCGGGGTTGCCATGCGCACGGGCTGGGACATCGTAAGGGGGTCATCCTCCAAGGGGGGGCGAGAGGCCTTGGACGAGATGGTCGCCAAGCTGCGGCAAAGAAAAATCGCAGGGCACATCGTGGACGGACCGCGGGGGCCTGCCGGCATCGTCAAGGCGGGCGTCATACGCCTGGCCCAGCTGGCGGAGGCTGTCATCGTACCTTTTTACGTGACCGCCGACCGGGCGTGGTATTTTACAAGCTGGGACCGTTTCATGCTTCCCAAGCCTTTCGCAAGGGCAAGGCTCCGGTTCGGGGAGGCCTTTTTTGTCCCCCAAACCGAGACGCCGGAAGAATTCGAACAATTGCGGCTGACGCTTGAAAACACCATGCGTCATGGGCTTATCACGCCGGAATAATTGACTCCCCTTCCCGGCGCTTTTATTCGCGGCTTCTGCCGGATTTGGCCGGTGTTTCTGTTACGCGCCTGTTTTTTCCGAACCGTCAAGGCCGATTTTATCCGCTACTTCCCGCATCCCCATGATCGTATCGGCAATCAGATCGTTGAGATCGACTCCCAGCATCTGTGCGCCGTTTTCAATAACCGCACGGTCCACTCCCGCGGCAAAATGCTTCTGCTTCCATTTTTTCCGAACGGATTTGGGCGTCAGGTCCATTACACTTTTGGAGGGCCTAACCAGCGCGCAGGCGGTGATGAAACCGGTCAGTTCGTCTATGGCATACAAGGTTTTTTCCAGAAGCGATTCAGGTGCAACATCGCTGCAGATGCCGTAACCGTGGGAGATGACCGCCCTGACGTATTCTTCCGGCCATTCCTGTTTTTCAAGGATTTCTCTGGTTTTCGTACAGTGCTCATCCGGGTATTTTTCATAGTCCAGGTCGTGGATCAACCCGATAATACCCCATTTTTCCTCATCCTCATCGTGTTTCCGGGCCATGTACCGCATGACGGCCTCCACGGCAAGGCCGTGATGGATCAATGAGGGGTTGGTGTTGTACGCTGTAAGCAGTTTCAGTGCGTCATCCCGGGTAGGGGGCTGTTTTGTCATGTTTCCTCCCTAAGATTGCTTGTTTAGACGATCTCTCCATCTGCTCGAACAGGTAAAGGCTGCCACACCTTGCGCGCGCAAGAGGAAGTGGTAACTATACGCGCACATCGAAAAGGGTTCAAGCAGAAAATCGAACCCTTGCTTCCGGGGGCAAAACCGCAGACCTGGTTGTATTTACGGGTAGCTTGGTATACAATAATCTGGAATGTTTTTTTGTGCATCTTTTGTGCAAATGCCGGTCCAATTTTCCCTTGACTGGCTCTTGTAGATGTTCTTTAAGCATTTTTTCCATGCATTTATTTTATCCAATCCCTGCTTGCGTACCATTTGGAAACCATCAGCACAGGGGAATGATACATCGTCAAAAAAAGAGGGGCTACCATGACAGAGCCAACAGCATCTTCCACCAAAAACAAACAAACAGGTCAAAACGACTCCCCGGCGGGTACGAAGAATACTTTGAGCGAAAAGCAGTTCAGACAAATTGAAGGCATCCTGAATACCCTCATCTTTCAGAAGCCATCCGTGATCTCTTCCTATCAGATCGTTGATGGAAAATGCGACATCACGTATGTGAGCGACAACCTGGAGCAGGTTGTCGGGTATAAACCCGTTCATTTTATCGGTAATTTTGAAAAATGGAAAAATCATGTGCACCCGGATGACATTGATCTGTTTCTTGCCGGCATGTTCCGGCATACCGTCGAGGGCAAGCAGCAATCTTTTGAATACCGGTTTAAAAACAGCAAGGGCCAATATCAATGGATTTATGACCAGCAGAGGCTTGTGGCGCATAAAGGGGGAAAGCGCGAGATCGTCAGTGCCTGGTGGGATATCACCGATCGAAGGCATATCGTGGAGACATTGCGGCAAAGCGAATCAAGGTTTCAGAAAATGCTTTCCCTCGTTCCGGATATGATCTCGATACAGGATCCGGAGATGAACATCGTCTACAGCAACTGGAGCGGATTGGGGGAAGTGCCGGAAGAAAAGCGGATTCTTGGCGAGAAATGCTACCGGATTTACCGGGGATATGATGACGTGTGCCGGGATTGCCATGCGATCTCCGTTCTGCATACCAAAAAAGGGCATCAGAAGGAAAGGGAACTCCGCGATGGCCGATGGATCCGCCTGCGTGTTGCCCCCATACTGGATGAAAATAACAATGTTGAATTTTTCGTGGAGTGGATCAGGGATATCACCGAAAGCAAGCGGGCCGAAAAAAAGCTGGAACAGCTGGCGACCACGGACGACCTCACCGGATTGTGGAACCGCAGGTTTTTCATGAGCGCGGCTGCCCGGGAGATTGAACGCGCCAGGCGGTATGGGCAGCATTTTTCAATTGCAATCCTTGACATCGATAAGTTTAAAAACATCAATGACACCTGCGGCCATGCCGCAGGGGATGCTGCTTTGCAGCACATGGCCAAAATCTTGAATGGAAGCCTGCGTCAGACGGATATACTGGGGCGCATAGGAGGAGAAGAGTTCAGCATACTCCTGCCGAATACCCTACTTGACGATGCCGTATTTCTGGCCGAAAGGCTGCGATCGACCATTGAAAAAACGCCTGCTGATTATGCGGGCAAAGCGCTTTTTTTCACTGTGAGCATTGGCCTGGCCGCGTATCATGAAGACGTTGGCGGCGTTGATGAGCTGCTGCTGCTGGCCGATAAGGCGTTATACGAGGCAAAAGAAGGCGGAAGAAACTGTGTTGTTGCCCAAAAACAGTAGGTCATATTCTGGCGGCGACTATTTTGTCTTTTGAATTGCCCGCCCCGTGATTGGGAACCGTTTTCGCGGGTCATCTATACTGTTGGAATAGACCACTACAAGCCTTCGGATCATATGCGGCCGGTTGGGCACCCTGAATCGGACCTCGATTGATGCCTTTTCTCCCGGCAAAACCGGTTCGCGCGGCCATTGAATGACGCGGGTGCCGCAGCATGCCCGGACATTGCCAAGCACCAGGGGGGCGTCCCCGGTGTTGGAAAATTCGATTTCAACCGTCTGAACATCCACTTCCTCAAAATATATCTCTCCGCAATCGTATCCATCTGTTGCAAATGTGAGCTGCGCCCCCTGCGGTTCCGAGGCAGAAAGGGCAGCGACAGAAAATAAAAGGAAAAGGACTGGTACGATGAGAATGGTTTTCCACATGGCTGTTTCTTTCTGATGATTGGCGTTGTCTGCGCGAAAAGGGCTCGAGTAAACGATTATTTTACCATAACACGATCTGATTCTGTTCGTAAAGTTCTTTTTTGCCATGGCGTACGGGCCTCTTGCCCTACTGTCAGGTAGTGATGGAAAGCTATCTTTCTTGACAATACCGGTTATTGTTTCTATGTTGCTATGTAACGATATATATGCGATGGAGCGGCAATATTTTCACCGCAAAACCGGGAAGAAAAATGAAAAAATTTATCAAAGTAATGAAAGCGCTGTCCGACCCTTCGCGGGTCAAGATCGTCAAAATGCTGCAGCAGAAAGAAATGTGCGTGTGTGAAATCCGGGAGGCGATAGGCATTGCCCAGTCCACGGCAAGCAAGCATTTGAAGCTACTCGAGGAAGCAGGGCTTGTCACCTATCGAAAAGACGGCCTCTGGGTCAATTACACCCTGTCTGACGGGTCTGATAATCCGTATGCCGCAAGCATGCTGGGCAATATCAGGCATTGGCTGGAAGATGACGCGGACGTGGCAAAGCTGGGCGTCCGGGTTCATGAGATCCATCGCGAACAGATATGCCGCGGACAGGGCAAGCGATCCCGCCAGGCTGAACTTGGCACCGATTCACCATAAAAATGCGATGCCCCTTCTGCGTGACGAGGGGCCACATCCGTTGGGCCTTCAAAACGAATAAAGCGGCAGGGGCGAGCCTTCAAAGAAAAGAGAGAAGATCAGCACGCCGGCGACAAAGGAGGCAGCCAGGGCCCCGCGCTTTGTCTGCTTGAGATTCAAAAGGAACAAGAGGAACACCAGTGCCCCGTAGACGAGACAAAAAAAGCAGAAGATTTGATTGGTCGCCTGGAAATGGAGCAGCACCGCCCCCCCGCCGACGGCCATGCTAAGAAGGTTGGCGCGTGCATGGCGCGAAACGTTCCTATATTGCCTGTTTCTGAGCGGCAGGCTGAAAAGCAGAATGGCGGCAGCCAGCAATAACCCCAGGTAGTTAAGATCCACGCCGAAAAGCGAACCACGAAGGTATGAGCAGCCGGTATCGCAAACCAGGTTGCCGTAAACAGCCCCGGCTGCGAATAAAGGCACGATGACGTTTGCAATCCTTCGGATGGTTTCCGGCGGCAAGAATCTGGTCAGACGCATGGCGGTTCGGTCATTCTTCGTTTTTGCTGTTTTCCCTGATTCCAGAAGCTTTCAGAGTCCTTCCTCGAGCAGGCGTCCCTTTTGATTCCGGGCGATATTTCCACGCTTTTCTCCATGGTTTGTTTAGAACCCCTCTCAACAGTGGGATTTCGGTTCGGGATCGCGGCGGCGTCTTGTTTCAAGCCGCAGACGACCTCGCGTATTTCGAGGATTTGAAATAAGACGCCAACAAAGATATTGGGCCGAAAGACAATTTTGAGACAGGTTCTATTTGATCCACGCCAATACATCTTCTTTTTTGGGGACCTTGCCCACGGATTTGACTTCGCCGTCAATAACCACTGCCGGGGTGCCGAAAATGCCGTAGCTGGCAATTTCCATGGTATCGGTGACTTTTTCGACAGCAGCGTCTGCGCCGGATTCGGAAACGGCTTCCTTGACAATCTCTTCGGTTTTTGCGCATTTCGGGCAGCCAGGGCCCAGAATTTTAATTTCCATGAAAAACCTCCTGATTCTTGGTTTTGCATAAAGGCGGTTTCAATTGTTGATCATGCAAACACCTGCCCGTAAAACACGCCGCAGATGGTTGAAAAAACGATAACAATGGCAATGTACATCAGTGTTTTCCGGGTGCCCAGGATCCCCCGGATGACCAGCATGTTCGGCAGTGACACGGCCGGTCCGGCCAGAAGAAGTGCCAGCGCCGGCCCCTTGCCCATACC
>JAABTJ010000045.1 GCA_011389935.1 Desulfobacteraceae bacterium | reverse complement strand
TGAGCGTACTTATCCGTACGTGAGGTTCTTCAAAAATTGTGCACAACGCAGATATTGGGCTTTTTACGAAGCCGTCAATGTTCTTCATCAAGGTTGCGCTGACAGGCCTCGCAGAAAGTTGCCTTCTCGTTCAGCTCCACGTCGCAGTAAGGGCAATAGCAATGCGTTTTATCCTCGTGTTCATGCTCTTCCTTTCGTGCAGGGCCGCTTCGCTTTACGCCCGCTTTTTTGTCCTCATAATCCTGAATCGCCATGTGCAGGGCGTCCGCTCCAAGGTTGGAGCAATGCATCTTGTTTTTGGGCAGGCCTTCGAGTGCTTCCGCCACATCCTTGTTTGAAATCTTTTTGGCTTCCTTGATGTCCTTTCCCATGGCAAGCTCTGTCAGCATGCTGGAAACGGCAATGGCCGAACCGCAACCGAAGGTCTGGAACTTGATGTCATCTATCTTGTCATCCTTTATTTTCAGGTAGATGGTCATCATGTCGCCGCAGAGGGGATTGCCCACCTCGCCCACACCTTCGGGGTCCTCGATCACCCCGACATTTCTGGGATTCTTGAAATGATCCATGACAGTTTTATTGTACATATCCTGATCCTCCATATATTTCATCATTTGATGAAAACCAGATTCACGCCGGCCCGCGCCCGCTACAACGACTTTCTGCCGGCAAAGTATTAGAACCTATCTCAACATTATCTTTCGGCCCAATATCTTTGTTGGCGTCTTGTTTCAAATCCTCGAAATACGCGAGGTTGTCTGCGGTTTGAAACAAGACGCCGCCGCGATCTTGAACCGAAATCCGAATGTTGAGATGGATTCTCGTCAATCATTAAATATATGCAGTTAAAACAACTTTGACAAGCATAAAAAACGGCATAAAAAACGGCAATAACGTCAATTTTATCGGCCCGCGTGGTGTTCCTGCAAATGGTACGGCCACCCCACAGGATAAAATTATTCTTATTGCGCCCCGGCACAAGGCTGGTGCGTAATGGGGAATGGGTATACCTGGTGCCGGATTTGTGCTATAAGAACCCCATGGCCCCGGAACCGGGCTACCGAGTCCGGCATTTGGATTGCGTAGCTACTGCGCGGCACCCGGAACCAACAGGATAACAGGACATGTCTTTCAGGCTCGTCATCTTTCTGGCATCGATCGTTCTGATCATTTTCAGCATGCACTGGCTTTTTTTCAGAAGCATCATCCGCTTCTTCAGCATCACCGCCCCACTCCACAAGACGGCATTGCATACGGCAATGGTGCTGTTGACCGCTATCGTTATCTCCGGATTTGTGGCCGCTCGGGTCCACGAAACCTGGTGGATCACCGGGTACTACCGCTTTGCGTCCGCATGGCTGGGCTTTCTGATTCACCTCCTGGTGGCGGCCGCCGCCGTATGGATTGCCGGGATGGCGCTTCATTTTGCCCGGCTGCCGATCGAACGCAATGCCATTGCCGCAATATTTCTCCTCGCAGCCTGCGGCTACTCCATCTATGGCATTGCCAACGCCTTTACGCCGACGATACGGGAAGTCCCCGTCTATCTCAATGTTGTCCCCCCCGCATGGGAAAACAGCAAAATCGTCCATTTGTCGGACATCCACCTGGGACGCGTCCACGGGAAAAAATTCGCCGAAAACCTCGCACAAACGGTCAACCGCATCCATCCGGATATCGTCTTGATCACCGGGGATATTTTGGACGGTATGGGCGGAAAATGGCACGGGGATCTGGCCATCCTGCTCGACAATATCAAGGCGGATAAGGGCGTATTTTATGTTACCGGCAACCACGAAGGATACATCGGTGAACACAGAGCCATTCAACTGCTTGAAAAAACGAATATGACGAGACTGGATAACCAGCTGATCGAAATCGACGGACTTGAAATCCTCGGCATCAGTTATCCCGGCATCCATTCCATGAAAGAAATCGCGGGGCTTCCGGAAGGCGGTAAAAAAGAAGATGATGCCATTCGCATTCTGCTCTTTCATACCCCCACCAGCGTCCTGCACCAGGAGGGAGACAGGCTGGACCGCCACTTTCATACGTACTGGATGCCGGACATATCCTTCTCCTGTAACCGGAAGCTTCATATAGACCTGCAGCTTTCCGGCCACACCCACCACGGGCAGCTCTTTCCCGCAAACCTTGTCACGTGGCTGCTCTACAGGGGGTTTGACTACGGGCTCAACCAATCGGAAGAATCTCTGATTTACACAACATCGGGCGTCGGAACATGGGGGCCGCCCATGAGAACGGCCACCATATCGGAAATTGCCGTTATCCGGCTCCGGGAAAAACAACAAAGGAGGAACAAATGAACGTTGATCTGCCATGGGGAAAGGATATGCTGTCCATCGGCCTTCCGGACACATGGGATATTCACCTGCCAAAACGGCTGGACATGTCGGGCGGTGCCTCCCCGGATGAAGGAAGCATCGTGCAGGCAGCGCTTCAAAATCCAATCGGCGCCCAAAAACTTTCCGAGACGCACCTGGAAGACAAAAAAATACTGATCATCGTGGATGACAACACCCGCCCGACGCCGGCAGACCGCTTCTTCCATCTCGTTCTGGCGGAGCTGAAAGCCGGGGGCGCAAGGATGGAAAACGTCACCGCCATCACGGCCCTGGGGATTCATACCCCGATGAGCGAAACGGAGATGGCGGAAAAAATCGGGCCGGACAACCTGAAGGAAATTTCATGGGTCAATCACGACGCATTCGACCCGGAAAGCAACCACGATTTCGGCACAACCTCCCGGGGGACGCCGGTTGTGCTGAACAAAAAAATCGCTGAGAGCGACCTGATCCTGTTGATCGGCATGATCGAACCCCATCTCTGGGCCGGATTCGGCGGCGGGCTTAAAAACCTGTTCCCCGGCGTGGCCGCCGCATCCGCCATCGGCCACCATCATTCCATGATATCCGAGCCTCCCTACTGGTTCAACCGGGTGGGCGCAGATCCTGAGGAAAACCTTTTCCGGCGAGACATTGAAGAAATGCGCGGGCGGATCCCCGCGGATATGTTTTTGATCAATGTGCTTTTGGATGAAAAGCAGCGCATAACCGCCGCATATGCGGGAGATCCGGTTAACGCGCACAGGGAAGGGATCAGATACAACCGGGAGAAAGCCGGCATTCCCCTTACCGGCCGGATGGACGCAGTAATCGTAAATTCCCACCCCATGAATTTCAATTTCAAACAATCCATGAAATGCGTGGGGAATGCCCTGCCGGCGCTCAAACCGGGAGGGGTTGTCATGGCCTTTTTAAACGCGGAAAGGGGATTGGACGACATTCCGCTCCCGGACAAGCCCCCCCCGCTTTTCGTGCTGAAAACCATCCTGAGGAGCATCGGCAAGTCCCGGGTCATGGGGTTTTTGAACATCGTCAAAAAAGGGCTCGACATTGAACAGAAATTTCTGACTTACTATTCCATGCGGCTGATCAGCGACCATGATATTTTCTGCTACGTACCCGCACTTTCCCAAAAGGAGATCCGGCATCTCGGATTTTTCAAAAACTGCGGCTCCCCAGGGGAGGTGATCGAAAAAGGCGGCCGCAAACTGCCCAAAAATGCGCGCGTTGCGGTTTTCCCGGACGGCGGGGCCACGTTTCCTATCATTGAAGAAGGGCACATGGCCATATAAATTTGATCCAAACAAACAAAACGGATAACGGAATGCCCCCGCCTGCAAGAAGACGGCGTTTTATGCCCTTGCAAAAACATGGCAGAACCGGAGCAGACCAGGCAATCAGAAAAAAAATCCGTACCGGGACGCTGCAGACGGAACCTGCAGCGGCGCCGTCACTCTTCCGGGGACAGTATCATGGCCGTCCGCGTAGGGAGATACAGCTGCAGAAAATTGTCGCCCGTTGCATGGTCTTTCATCGTAAAATGGACATTTTTGGGCGTCAGCCGGCTGTACCCGCCGAAAACGGAGTCCTCCGAATCGAAAAGGAGCTGGTATTTCCCGGGGGGAGCGGCAATCGGGTAATCCGTAAAAGATGCGGCCGGATGAAAATTAAAGACAAACACATGGCGGTTTCGCTCAAAAGCGACAACGTTGTCCCGCTCGTTCAGGTAAAGCAGGTTCGGTCCCGGCTCTCCGGGGACTCCAATTTTCTTGGCGATATCGATCATCTGTCGATCAAAGACGCCGAGATACTGGTATTTCAGGTCGCTGTTATCCACCAGTGACCACTGCCTGCGCGCATACCGTAAGGACCATTGATTTTTCTCCCTGGGAAAATCGATCCATTCCGGGTGCCCGAATTCATTGCCCATGAAATTCAGGTATCCGTGCCCGGCCGTGGCCAGGGTCATCAGGCGGATCATCTTATGCAGCGCGATTGCCCGGTCCACATCCATATCCGGGTCTTCCTTGTGCATGTGGTCGTACATCCGTGATCCCGCCAGCCGGAAAATGAGGGTCTGGTCCCCCACCAGTGCCTGGTCGTGGGATTCCGCGTAACTGATCGTTTTTTCTTCCTTCCGCCGATTGGTCAGCTCATGCCAGAGATTCCCCATGGGCCAGTCTTCATCCCGGTATTCCTTGATGACCCGGATCCAGTAATCCGGAACGCCCATGGCAAACCGATAATCAAACCCGAGCCCCCCCTCGTCCAGGGGGAGCGCAAGCGCCGGCATGCCGCTCATGTCTTCAGCGATGGATATCGCATCGGGCCTGACCTGTTTTGCAAGCTTGTTTGCAAGACCAAGGTAGACAAGGGCGTCCAGATCCACGGAGTCGTCAAAATAGTCATCGTAGGAAACAAACGCCTTCCCTATTCCGTGATGCAGATAGAGCATGCTCGTGATGCCGTCAAACCGGAATCCGTCGAACCCATACTCGTCAAGCCAATAACGGCAGTTGGAAAGCAGAAAATGAAGCACCTGGATCTTTCCGTAATCAAAAAGACGAGACCCCCATGCATGGTGGGTCCCTCTTTCTCCGCCATGAAAATACTGGTACGTGGTGCCGTCCAGACGGGACAGCCCCTCCACTTCATTGGAAACGGCATGGGAATGCACAATGTCCATGATCACGGCCAGTCCGGCCTCGTGTGCCGCGTCCACCAATGATTTCAATTCCTCCGGCGTCCCGAACCGTGATGAAGGGGCGAAAAAATTGGAGACCTGGTATCCGAAAGACCCATAATACGGATGCTCCTGTACCGCCATGAGCTGCAGCACGTTATATCCGGCTTTCTTGATGCGAGGAAGCACCGTTTCCACAAACTCGGTATACGTACCGACCTTCTCCTCTTCCTGGGCCATGCCCACATGGGCTTCGTAAATGTAAAGCGGGGCCGCCGGCACGGTAAAATCCGTTACCCGCCATTGATAGGGCTGCGTTGGCGACCAGACCTGCGCATTGAAAATTTGGGTGTCCGGATCCTGGACGACACGCGTGGCATAGGAAGGAATCCGGTCGCCGCTCCTTCCGTGCCAGTGCACGCGGAGCCTGTAGAGATCTCCGTGGGAGAGGACTTCTGGATCCAGCCATATTTCCCACTCCCCGGATGCCACATCCTTTTGAAGCGCATATGCCGGATCTTCCTCCCACCCGGTAAAATCGCCGACAATAAAAACCGCCTCGGCATTGGGCGCCCATTCCCGGAAAACCCATTTTTCCTTTTCAAAATGAAGGCCATAATACCGGTACCCCAGGGCAAAATCGGAAAGGGGCATCTCGTTTCCGGTCAGGCGCTCTTCGGTGCTTCGGAGCCGCTCCAGACGCTCCCGTTGCATGCCTCCGTATGGCTTGAGATAGGCATCCGTCTCCAGCAGGCGGTGCATGATTGCATCAAGATCTGTATTCTTCCCGTCCGACATTGACATCCCTCCAGGCCAGCTTTTGCTGGTTTCTTTTTTCCCTTCGCCAGCAGCAAACGTTAAAAATTTGAAATCAGCGGTCTCTGCAGCATTTTTTCATAAAGCTCAATATATCGCCTGGCCGTCACCTCGTGCGTAAACGATGCCGCGCTCTCCCGCATCACCCTTGCTACTTGAGGGATCTTTTCCGCCGGCGCAAGATCGTAAAACACCATGGCCTGATCCACGGCCCAGAAAAGACCCTTTGCATCGAACACTTCAAAAAGAAACCCGTTGCCGGTATTTCGGCCGACATCCATATGCACCACCGTATCATGGATCCCCCCTGTATCATGGGCCACGGGGAGCGCCCCATAGCGGGGGGCGATCATCTGGGTAAGCCCGCAAGGCTCGAAAGAAGAGGGCATAAGGATAAAATCTGCTGCCGCATAAGCCTTGCGCGAAAGGGCTTCGTTGAAATCATACACGGCAATACGTTTTTCAAGGCCATGATAATCCCTGATGGATTCAAAATGCTGCTTAAAAACGCCGCCGGAAACGAAAACCACCTGCAGTCGCTGTGCCCAGTACCTGGACACGACGTGGTACAGGATGTCGGCAAGAAGCTGGCACCCTTTCTGGATGGGATCAAGGCGCGACGGCCAGAAAAATACCGGGGCGTCTTCGTCCTCAATCAGGCCGAGATGCTTCTGAAGCATCCGCTTGTTTTTCCGCTTCTTTTCAAAATGGTCTTCAGGGGTAAAATTGATGTAGATATCCGGGTCGGTACCCGGATCGTAAGAGGGATCGGGCGCATTCAATATGCCTTCTGCCACACCGGCGTCGACCTTGCTGACGAGTTCCCGGCGAAGCGGCGGCGATATGAAAGCATGCTTCCCGCTGACAATTTCATCGAGAAACGTCGGACTGACCGTATTGACAAAATGGGCCCCGAAAACGCCGCTTACCAGGAAGTCTACAAGGTTCCTCTCCCGGGTTTCTTCATATGTGCCGGCCATGTTTTCATAAAACAGGTTCTGCCAGAACCCGGCCGCATCAATGCCGCGGTCCTCGATTACCGACAGGGGTGCCTTGACCGTGTGGATATTATGGATAGTGAACAGGCAGGGGATATGAATCCTTCGGGCGTATCCCGGTATCAGGCCGGTCATCCAGTCGTTGCAGTGAATCAGATCCGGTTTTACCCGCCCTAAGGCGTTATTGATAATCTCCCGCTGAAACGCCAGGGAGATTTTGAGGTTTTCCGCCGGAACGTTGGAATAGACGGAGTGAACATAGTAAAAAGCGCGATCCTCGGCCAGATGCAGCCTTTCCTCGGGAAGGTATTTCCGGTAGGTTGCCAGTTCCTTTTCATATATCTGGCCCAGCGGGCCGATATTGCTGTTAAAGATGCCCCTGTAATCCGGGAGCGCCACGTGAACGTCCGCCCCCAGCGAAAACAGCTTGCTGATCAGCGACGCGGAGACATCCGCCAACCCCCCGGCTTTTGCCGAAAAATAATTGGCGATGTTCCCCATCCCCTGGGGCAGGTAGGTCACCTCGGGCGTGACGATCAACACCCGCGGATTTTTCGTTCGCTGCCTCACCATGGCTTCCCCTGAAACGCCTGCATCACTTTGCGGTTTTGACATCCGGCTTTCGGCCTCCGGCCAAATATGCTATGCCCACGTAAGAAATCCCGGCGTATTTCTGAGATATTCATCCCCTTTCGGCATGACCCTGGCCGTAAAGCCGAATCGCCCGGCATTTTTACAAACAATCTGGCAGGAATAAAGATATCGGCCCTTATCCCGGTTTTCAGCGACCGACATGCGCGCCACTGCATTGTCGCTTATCTCCTCCACCGATTTTACCCGGCCGTAAAAAAGCTCCACTTCCACTTCGTCCGGCGACAGGTCTCCCAATTCCACCTCGGCGCTCACCGTGAAAGTGTCTCCCACCCGGAACGGCAGGCTGAGATCGCTTTCCGGCGGATGGACCCGGACATGGGGCCAGGCCTTTTCCAGGCGCTGCCGCTGGTGAAAAAGCTGCATGGCTCTTTCGGCGTTTTTTTCAACCAGATGATAGTAATTCATGGCCGCAGGAATATAAAACTTCTGTTCATAGGTCTGCACCATGAGATTGGCGGTAAAATGCAAAAGGGCCATCTTCATGGATTCCTTCATCATGGAAACCCACCGCTCCGGGATATCGCTGGATTTTTTCTCATAAAATGAAGGTATTACATCATTTTCAAGAACATTGTACAGGGCACGGCTTTCCACGGCATCCTGGTAGGACCAGTCCTCATACTGCTCCCCGTTGCCGATCCGCCATCCCCTGTCCTCGTTGTACCCTTCCACCCACCAGCCGTCCAGCACGCTCAGGTTCAAAACCCCGTTCACCGCGGCCTTGATTCCTGACGTGCCGCAGGCTTCGTAGGGGCGCCGGGGGGTGTTAAGCCATACATCGACCCCCTGGACGAGGTGCCGTCCGATATTGATGTCATAATCTTCCAGGAAGATGATGCGTTGCCGGATATCCGCGCGCTTGGCAAACTGGATGACCTGTTTGATCAGTTCCTTCCCCTCGTTGTCCTTTGGATGCGCTTTCCCCGCAAAAACGAGTTGAATGGGATGCTTGGTGGATTTGAGCATTGCCTCGAGCCGCTCCCGGTCCATGAACAGCAGGTACGCCCGTTTGTACGTGGCAAAACGTCTCGCAAACCCGATAGTCAGGATCTCCGGGTTGAGAACGTTTTCGGCCTGCTCCATGACGGCCTTGGGCGCGTTTCGCCGGCCATACTGTTTGACCATCAAAGACCGGCAGTTCCGGACGAGTCGGGACCGGCTCATTTCCCTTGCCCGCCACAGTTCCTCGTCGTATATCTGGTCGACCCGGCTTGCCATAGCCTCGTCGATGTACGTGCTGCGGTACCATCCCGGCCCGAGATAGCGCTCAAAGAGCAGATAGTTTTCAATGGAAATCCAGGACGAAATGTGAATGCCGTTGGTTATGTGGGTGATCGGGACCTCCCCCACCGGCCGCGTGGGCCATGCATACGCCCACATGCTCCGTGCCACCTCGCCGTGAAGTTTGCTGACGCCGTTGCAGTACTGTGCCAACATGAGCCCCAGAATCGCCATGGAAAATTTGCCATTCGGATTGTAGCGTTTTTCCATCTGCCCCATGGCGATAATCGACTCGACATCCGTGCCCAGGCGTACAGCAAAGGGTTCCAGATACGGTTTTACCTGCTCCACAGTAAATTCATCGTGGCCGGCGGCAACGGGCGTGTGCGTTGTAAACACCGTGCTGCGGGGGAGAATTTCCAGGGCGGTTTGTAAATCAACGCCGTATTTTTCCATTATCTGGGCCGTTCGTTCAATGCAGGCAAAGGTGCAGTGCCCTTCATTGAGGTGAATTACCGAAGGTGTCTGGTTCATGGCTTCCAGCACGCGCATCCCCCCGACACCCAGAAGAATCTCCTGGGCCAGCCTCGTTTCCGATTCCCCGGGATATAAGCGCGCGGTCAACTCCCTTTTTTCGCGGACATTTTCCGGGATATTGGTATCGAGCAGGTAAAGGGGGACGCGCCCGACCATAATCACCCATACCTGGGCCTTTATCTCGCCATGCGGACCGGTCACGGAAATGCGCATCTCTTTCCCGGCCCCATCTTTGGCCCGCATGACGGGAAGATGATAAATATCGGTTTCCGGGTACTCCTCCTGCTGCCATCCTTCATGGTCCAGGTACTGGTGAAAGTACCCCTTCCGGTAGAGAAGCCCCAGCGCCACCATGGGAATGCCCACGTCCGAGGCGGCTTTCAGGTGATCCCCCGAAAGCACCCCCAGTCCTCCCGAAACAAGCGGCAGGCTTTCATGGATGCCGAATTCCATTGAAAAGTAGGCCACAGCCCCCTTTTCCCGGTAAAAGGTGTCCGCATAATCAATGGGGGACTGGGTTTCCTCTTCGAATTGCTGCTGCACCCGATCGATATGCGCAAGGAAGCCTTCATCCTGGGTGAGCGATTCCATCCGCTCCTGTGAAATCAATGTGGAAAAAACAATCGGATTTCGTCCGGAGCGCTCCCACATGCGGGGATCGACCCGCCGGAAGAGTTCAATGGCATCAAGGCGATAACACCACCACATATTGCGGATTAACTTCTCCAGAAACGATAAGCGCTTGGGCACTTTGGGAAAAACCTGGTATGTTTTGATTTTGCTCATGGACTCTCTCTTGTCTTTTTGGTTTCGTCGGTTTATACTTAATCTAATTCATTTCCCGGTGCATCGCCAATGCAATTTGACGAAAAAAAGGGGACCTCCCTTTTCTGCAGGAAGCAGGACCCTTCTCAGATCTTCTTATCTATTGCAGCATGGATAAGACCCTGTACAATTCGCTTGCGCTCCAGGCCTGGGCATCGCATCCCCGCTGCACATGCGGGTCGTCACCGTCAAGAATCTCCGGTACGTGACCGAGGCACCCTTCCGTGATCAACCCGGCGGCGCTGGAAAGCCATGCCAGGGCGGCCTTTTCCCCCCGAACGCCGTAGACCCTGACCCACGCCTCGCAGAAAGAGGGAAACACCCACGTCCATGCGGTGCCGTTATGGTATGCCGGCTTCCGTGAAGCATCCTCGTCCCCCTCGTAGCGTCCTCTGTAGGGACGGTGGGGGTCGCCAAGCAACGCTCCGTTGTGATGAATGGCCAATGAATGGTTAACGGGCCGGTCGGCCAGACTGCGGATGCCCCCCGGCACCAGCAGTTCACTGCAGGCGGCAAGGATCTCTGTGCACATTGCCGTATCGTTTATCAGCCCCATCGTAATGGCGAACAGCTGATTCGGGCGCAGGGCGTCATCGGGGATCGCACGCCCCGCAGCCGTATCGGGGGTGCAATGGAGACAGTCCGATAAAAATCCATTTTTCCTGTCATAATAGAGGGCTGCCGCCGCCTGGGCCACGCGCCCGGCCATATCTTGAAAATCAATGCCTCCTGGGGGGGCAAAACCGGCCGGCGGATCGATCCCCTGCAAAAATACCAGGGATGCATACCAAAGGGCCTGGATTTCAATGGGGAACCCCTGCCGGGGGGTTGCGGCCGGAAAATTCGTGTCCATCCATGTAAAATGGGCCGGCGAAAACACAAGTCCGGTTTCCGGATCCACGCGAATGCCGTTGGGTGTGCCGCGGACATATCCCGCCGCGATGGAAAACAGGATTTCCCGTATTGTCCGCCTTCCGCAGGGCGCATCCAGAACCGCTGTTGATCCGGTTTTTTCCGCAAGGTCCCGGCATGCGATGATGAACCACAACGGGGCGTCCGACGTATCCCGGTTTCGGGCGTCGGCACCGCAAATCATGTTGGGGAGCGTGCCGTTTTCTTCGAACTGCCCGAACAGCTGTATGACCTCAAGTGCCGAATCCGTCTGTTCCGCTGCAATAAGACCGCGGCAGAAAATGAGCGAATCCCTCCCCCAGTCCAGAAACCAGGGATACCCGGCGATGACCGATTTAAGCTGCTGCCGCTCTACGACAAAATGATCCATTGCCCGGCGCATGGTCTCCAGCAGGGAAAGACCGCCGGTCTTGATTTCCCACAGGCCTTTATCAAACGTATTGGCCGCCAGGAGGGTTTTTTCACTATTACCGGGCCATGCCATGGCATCCAGAACCACGGTTTGCCCTCCTTTCAGCGCTCCCTGGAAATAGCCGGGGCTGAACAGGTCCGAATAGGGGTCCATTCCCCTTTCCGCCTCCAGGGGCCTGTGAACCATGTACGTCCATTCCGGCTCCCATACGAAAACGGCGCCGTCCATATCCACCGCCAGGCGCCTGTCCGGTACCGGCGAAAAAACAAATCCGTCCTTTTTCGGGGACACGGCCCGCGGAAAGGACTGTTCCGGCCCGGCAAAGGCTTTCGTGGTTTCATGAAAGCTCCTGTCCTCGATATCCGGGCGTAATATGAGCCGTACGGCAAGCGCATCATCGAGCTGGTCCCTGTCTTTTTTCAAATGCCGGTGGAAGTGGATGCGGATCCGGTTCATCGACGGCACCGTCTCAACGGCCACGCTTACCTGTACATGAAGCCCCAGGCCGGTGGGGATCCTGTAGCGCCATCGCATGATACCCCGCTTGTCCGCCGGAAATCCCCATGAGACCTCCCGGATGCAATCGGTGCGAATTTCCTGAGAATAATCCTGGTACACAATCCATCCCCGGCACCGGGTGAACATGATCCACCGGTTGTCCGGCATTTCCGGATTCATGTTGGCGGCCAGAAGTGCGTCGTATTTAGAGTCGAGATGCCCCCACCACGAAGATGCCCGGCATACCCCGCCGATCGTATTGGCCTCCAGAAGCGTGAAAGGAGCATTCATGACGGCGTCTCTGCAGAACACCCGCGGGATGGCTTCCGGTTCCGGTGAGGACAAATAAAGAAGATGGGCATTTTCATGGACATATCCCCGTTGCTGCCCTGTGGTTTCATGATACAGGGTTAATTTCAAAAGAAAATGCCTGCTGCCGGGGGCCTCCGAAAGAGGGGAAAAAAGGGCGAAGCAGCCGCCGTTATCCTTGTCCATCCCCTTTTCAATGGCAACGATCTGCCCCCCGGCTTCCAGCCGCGCCTCGAAGTAGACCGGGGCCGATATCAGCAAAAAGTGACCGTCCGGCACCATGACCCGGCGTTTCAGATCCGCGGGGTAGTGCCAGACGATCACGCCGGGTTCTACCCCTTTCTGATTATGGCTGCGACAGTAGTCCGCAGGATCCGCCTTCAACCGAGCGGCCTCTGCTTCCGGATCAAAATTTTCCATATGCGACATACCGTAAAAATACCGGTACACGTCCAGGACCTTGCTTTTCAAGCGTTGTGCGGCAATCCGTTGCGGTTCTCGCCAACGGGCTTTTTCCGCCGATGCGATCAATGCCATATCCTCTTTTTCTGACGACAGGCAAAGCACTTCTCCCGGCTCAAGCAGGATCGCATTTCCCCCTTGTCCCTGCTCGACGGTCAATTCCCGCAGGGAAATGAGGTCATAAACAACATCCCGCCCCTCCCCCGGGAACCGGGCGTCCCAGCAGGCAGTTGCCGGATTGCTGCAATCCAGGTTGACCAGAATCAACACCCGGCTGCCGGCACTGCCGGAAGAACGCAGCAGTGCCAGGAAGCTGCCTTCTTTTCTTTCGATAAATTGCTGCGCCACGCTGTCAAAAAAAGCGGGATGCGATTTGAGTATGGTGTTGAGCCTGCGGATATGATCCACCTGGTTGATTTCGGCGCCCCAGTTGAGCGGATTGGCATCGTGCACGTCGATTTTTTCCGTTGCAAACCACTCCACCCCGTTTGCAAAGGCAAATCCGCCGCTGTTGGAAAACATGGCGCAAAGGGTGGTCCGCATTTTTGCATACGTCGTTGAAACCGCCGCCAGGCGTGGATTGTCATGGGTTTCTGCGAAATTGATCATGACCCCGTCACCGGCCGATATATCGATTGCCTCTGTCATGTAACGATGGATCTGCCCCCTGTCGTAGTTCTGAAAAAGCTCTGAATATGCCCAATTAAGATTGGCTGTATTCAAAAGTTCCCGGGTAACGCTGATTTTTCCGCCGAGCCCTTCCAGAAAAAACAGGGTGTCCGGGTACTGCTCTCTCACCCGTGCAATAATATAACGCCATGCCGGCTTTGGTATCATGTATCCGGCATCGCATCGGAAACCGTCGACGCCCCTCCGGCACCACGTCAGAAACACCATTGCCATGAAGCGCCAGAGCTCCTTCCGGGAATAATCCAGACGGGTCAGGTCTTCCCACAGAACCCCCCATGCACCTGGTATTTCAATTTTACCTTCTTCATCCCGTTTCAGCCAGCGGGGATACATTTCATGGAGCCGGGCGCCCCACCCGGTGTGGTTGATGGCGATATCCAGGAAGACCCGTGCATGGCGGCTGTGTATGGCGTCCACAAGCTCGATGAACTGCTCCATGGGCGTCGCTTTCAGATCGAACTCCGCAAAGGCGGTGTCCACGAGCCGGAAGCTCTGGGAGGCATACGGGCTACCGAAGCGGCCCATGCGTCCGTAAGTCGTCGGCGTGGGATTGATGGGAAGCAGCAGGATGTAGCGGCAGCCAAGCTCATCAATGATAAAGTCGAGTTCCTTTTTGAAGCTGCGAAATGTTCCCGAGGGTGGAATCAGGGTATACCCTTCCGCGTCGAATTTTTCGAAATCAATGTCAGCGGGCGGCCTTTGCCGTTCTTTTTTGTTGGGCCCGAACTGCCGGATGAAGGCATTATAGACCGTATTGGCGCAAACCGATTCAGCCGGCTCCACATTGATATGGCAGTTCTGCCCCGGCGGCCAAACCGGTTGTCCCCCGTCGGGCAGAAAATAACACTTGGCCTCAAAATGTCCGACTTCGCAAAGCGGCAGGATCAGTTCGAAGCCATTTTCGGCCGCCGCCATGGAGAGGTCGAACCAGTCGTGGTGCATGGGAGATTCATTTTCATCCACCTCCGCGATAATCTCCCTGCGGGTCACATGCCCCTGGCCGATATTGGTCCGCAGCCATCCCGTGCCGCTGTCCGGGTTTTCAACAACCAGCCGGAACCGGACCACATCGCCGCAAAACAGCAGCATCCGTTTTCCCGGATCCGGGTATTGCTTCACATGTTCAGAAACAGGCATTTTGTACTTGCCCCACTTTTTTGAAAAGGTAAACCGCCGGCACGCTCTGATATGTCACAAAATCCGCAAAAGGAACCTTTTTAGCGATGAATATGGAACAAATAAAAAAGGTTCAATTTCCTTTGGGGCGGGGGTTGCTCCCCTTGGCGACTGTGAGCGATTGGGATCGCTCTACGGCTCGTTTCGCAACATCCTGCAATTAATACCAATGCAGGATGTTTTGCTTCACTTCGCCAAGAGCGATCCCAATCACTCCCAATGTCGCCCACG
>JAABTJ010000044.1 GCA_011389935.1 Desulfobacteraceae bacterium | reverse complement strand
GAGATCTTCGGCAATGGGATCACCGTAGCTTTTTCGGACAATCTGGCAGGGATCCTGGACCGTAAACTTGATTTTCAGGTCCTTGTTCCAGTCGGAGTTGACCTTCAGCTTTCCTTCCCGGATCCATTTGGCATAGTATTCGTAAATGTTTTTGACTTCAAACTGATGGTCGATGTTGAATTTTTTCAGTCCGGCCCGGACTGCAAATGTAACGTGCCCTCACTCGGTGTTGAGGTACGTCTTGCACCCCAGCTTGTGCGTCTGGTCGGTGGCGACCGTCACCAGGTGCTTCCATGCATCATTGTCTGCAAGAAACATGCAGTAGTTTTCACCGGCCCATCCCTTTGAACCATAGGTCCAGTTGATGCCGGCCAGGTGAAGAATTTTCCACAGGGGAAGCATTTCGTCCGGTTCGGTTACGGGTTCACGGGAGTTCTGGTTCAAAAAGAACTCGGCGCCTTCCTTATCGATAGGGGCTTCCATATCCTCAAATTCCGGCTGGGCTTCCCGGTATTCGTCCAGAACGTCGTTGACCACGAACTCGAAGTCTTCTTCATTGGTTCCCATAGCGCTGCCGGTGTCGTTTTTCAACGCCATGTCGCAGGAGCCCAGAATACCCTTGGGTCTTTCCTCCCGCGGCCAGGTGGCCCGGGTGTTGAAAATGAGCTGCGGAATGTCGATCTGCATGGGGCAGACATAAATGCAGCGCTGGCACATGGTGCACATCCATGCCCACGGGGATTTGGAGACTTCTTCGTCCATGCCGAGGGCGCACATGCGCAAAAACTTGCGCGGGTCCATGTTTTCAAGGCCGGTAGCCGGGCATCCCGACGAGCATGCGCCGCATGTCAGGCAAAGATCAAGATTGCCCGCAGGCAGTATCTCCTTGACCTTGTCCAGAAAACGGTTTTTTTTCTTGCCGCCGAGCACAATGGTGCTTTCTGTCATGAGTTGGTTCCTCCCGATGAATTTGTATGTGTTTTCTGCGTATCTTGTCAGTGTCATAGGATACCCGGAATCCGGACGCTTGTAACAAACTAAGGAGAGCGGTTATAACGGGCATATGTTCAAAAATAGATAAAAGGGCTTGCCCCTGTCAAGAGATAATTCTCAAAACCCTCTTTAAAACGGTTCTCCCCTGAAAAAGCCTGGAGGCATTTTTTTTGCGGCAACGGGGGTGAAGTGCAGCGGATGGACGATCCCCTATTTTCCTTGACATTGAGACCACCTGCCCGTAATTTGTAGGTAAAGGGTTACGGTAACTCGGAAACCATCTATCGGCGCTTTCTTTTCTCAAATGCCTTTCAAAAATGTTTGGCATTTTTCCTTGCAACGAAAACAATTCCTTCAAACTTGACTTTAACGTAAAATAGTGCCACATATAATTCATGTAGAGAGAGGATATTTTTTGTTGCCCCTGCTGCCTTTGGGACGTTCAATCCCATGTCACATCCAACTGCTGAATGACCGGCTGAAATTGTAATGATACATCTAATTCTATCCGCTCCGGGGAGAGCCCGAGGCAGCCATCGAAAGAAATTGCCGTTACGGAAACAGCGATGAAGAAATCGATGTTTGGTAACGATAATCGAATAAAAATGGCGAGGAAGTGAACAATGAACATAAAGACGATCATGGTTATCGGCGCCGGGCAGATGGGAAACGGCATTGCCCAGGTGGCGGCCCAGTCCGGCTACAACGTTTACATGAACGATATTTCAAAAGAGATCGTGGACAAGGGCATGGATACGATCTCCACCAACCTTGACAGGATGATCAAGAAAGAAAAGATTGCCGCCGCGGACAAGGACGCGATACTGGGCAGAATATCCCCGGTAACGGATTATAAGGAGGCCGCCGGCTGTGACTTGGCCGTTGAAGCGGCCATAGAGAAGATGGAGATCAAGGCAAAAATCTTTGGCGAACTTGACCGCATTGCGCCGCCGGGGGCAATTCTTGCCAGCAATACGTCCTCTTTGCCCATAACGGGTATTGCCGCATGCACTCGTCGGCCGGAAAAGGTGATCGGGATGCATTTCATGAACCCTGTACCCGTAATGAAGCTGGTGGAAGTCATCAACGGTTTGGCAACACAGAGCGGCGTAACCGATACCGTAAGGAAAGTTGCCGAATCCATGGGCAAGATTTCGGTGGAGTGCCGCGATGTACCGGGTTTTGTTTCCAACCGTGTCCTCATGGTGATGCTGAACGAAGCCCTGTGGGAGCTGTACGAAGGGGTGGCCACCGCTGAAGGCATCGACCAGATCATGAAGCTTGGCATGAACCATCCCATGGGACCGCTTGCCCTTGCGGATCTCATCGGCCTGGACACGGTATTGTCCATCCTGGAAGTCCTCCAGGACGGCTACGGCGATCCCAAGTATCGACCGTGTCCGCTCTTGAAGTCTTACGTAAGCGCGGGCTGGCTTGGGCGAAAAACCGGTAAGGGCATATATGAGTATCGTTGATGGGTTCTACCGAATCTTTTTCAAATTTCTGCCGTTTATTCGGGAATGAGCAATGAACCGTATTTGCAAGGATTTGGCCTGATATGGAACTTACCCGGGAACACCTGATGATTCAAAAAATGGCCAGGGAGTTTGCCCGCAAGGATCTTGCGCCCCTGGCAGCCGAACGGGACCAGAAGCATGAATATCCGGCGGAAAGCCTCCGGCAGATGGGAGAGCTGGGTCTTCTGGGAATGCTCGTGCCGGAGGAATACGGAGGCGAGCACATGGACACGGTTTCCTATGCACTGGCCATGGCGGAAGTAGCGTACGCGTGTGCCTCCACGGCAGTGATCATGTCCGTGCACAATTCCATATGCTGCGGCAGCCTTCTCCGGTTCGGCACCCCGGAGCAAAAGGAACGCTACCTGGTTCCCATGGCCAAGGGAAAGATCATATGCTCCTTTGCCCTTTCCGAGCCGGAAGCCGGATCCGATCCCGCTTCCATGGAAGCCACCGCTGAAAAACAGGGGGATTATTATATCCTCAACGGAACCAAGCGATGGATAACCGGGGGGGCGACGTCCGGATTGTTCATTGTTTTGGCGAAAACGGATCCGGATGCGGGTCACCGGGGGATCTCCGCCTTTTTGGTCACAAGGGACATGGAAGGATTCGAAACCGGAAGATTGGAGGACAAGATGGGGCAATGCGCTTCCGACACCACCGATCTGCTGTTTTCCAACTGCAAGGTGCCCGCGGATCATCTTCTGGGCAAGGAAGGGGACGGTTTTGTCGTGGCCATGTCCGGGCTGGATGACGGCAGGATCGGGATTGCGGCCCTTTCGTTGGGGCTGGGTCAGGCGGCCCTTGACCATGCGGTGGATTATGCAAAAAAAAGGGTCCAGTTCGGCCGCCCCATCGCCGACAACCAGGGGTTGCGGTGGATGATCGCCGATATGGCCACGGATGTGGAGGCAGCAAGGCTTTTGGTGTTGAATGCCGCAGCCAAAAAGGATCGCAAGGAAGCATGCAGCAAGGAAGCGTCCATGGCCAAGCTCCATGCATCGGAAATGGCCAACCGCGTAACCGGCCAGGCCATCCAGATATACGGCGGATACGGTTACACAAGGGAGTTTCCGGTGGAGCGCTTTTACCGGGACGCCCGGGTTCTGACCATTTATGAAGGGACCACACAGATCCAGAAAATCGTCATCGCCAATCACGTGATCGGGGACCGGAAAAAGAAGAAAAAAAAGTAGCGGCGGATTCGCGCTGTTTTTTCCGGGAGATATCGGCCCGTACCAACCAGGGAGAATTTCGGCATGGCATACGAAACACTTTTACTGGAGCGGAAGGAAAAGGTCGGTTTTATTACCTTGAACAGGCCGAAACAGCTCAATACCTTTACCACGCTTCTCGCCGGGGAGTTCAACAAGGCCTTGGATGAATTTGAAAACGATGGAGACGTTCGGGTGATTGTCGTCCGCGGCGAAGGCAAGGCGTTCTGCGCCGGCATCGACGTCAATGAACTGAAAGGGAAGAAATGCCTGGACTACTACCAGTGGGTAAGCGGCATGGAGGCAATGGCGCTTCGCATATCAAGAATGGGAACCCCGGTTATCGCCAGCGTCCATGACCTGGCAATTGCAAACGGCATTGCCATCGTGGCTGCCGCGGAT
This sequence comes from Desulfobacteraceae bacterium, assembly GCA_011389935.1. Classification (GTDB taxonomy): domain Bacteria; phylum Desulfobacterota; class Desulfobacteria; order Desulfobacterales; family Desulfosalsimonadaceae; genus B1SED10-16. Next base: position 12,989 of record JAABTJ010000044.1, on the reverse strand, counting down.
CTGGCCGTGGCCGCCGAAGGCGCCCGTTTCGGGGCCACGGCCATAAACGTCGGGCTTTTCTGCATGGGACCGGCGGTCCCCCTTGCCCGGTGTATCGGCAGAAAAAAAGCATTGGAGCTGCTGCTCACCGGGGACATGATCGATGCCGACGAAGCATACCGGATCGGCCTGATCAACAAGGTGGTTCCCCCGGAGCAGCTGGCAACGGAAACCCTGTCACTGGCGGAAAAGCTTACGAAAAAAAGCCCCCTTGCGCTCCAGCTCGGGAAGAAGTCCTTTTATAAAATGCAGGATGTGGAATACGAAAAAGCCTTTGAAATGGTCAACAACCACTTTGCCCTGTTGTGCAGTTCCGAAGATGCCCACGAGGGCGTCGATGCCTTTTTGAACAAGCGCACACCGGAATGGAAAATGAGATAAAATTCGGTTCGCAGCGGCATGCTGCACGGTATATGTATTTATCTTAAATGGAAAGGAGGGCGTGACGATGTAAATTCTTTACCGGCAAGGAAATAATATGAAACAATAAGGATACCCTTGGATTGTCGGTAGTGGCAATGGGGATTTGTCCAAAAATTATAAACACGGTTTATAATAAAAACTAGGTATTTTTTTAAAAAGCAGGGATTTTTTTGGCAATACCTGTTTAAATTGTAAAGAACAAGGAGGACGCTGATGAGCATGGAAAAATATTACAAGGAGGCGATGAAGCTCAATACGATTGAAAATATGGAGGAGCGCAGGGAGGCTGCCAAGGCGTTTTTTGAAAGACTCAATTATGCCCAATGGCCGGAAACGTTCAACTGGGTGGAGGAGATTTTTGAAGGGCTTCATGTGCGGGAGCGCGGCGATCAGCCGGCGCTTCTGTGGGCAGACATGACGAGCGGCAAGGAAAAATCCCTGACATACCGGGAACTGGCCGAAGAATGCAACAGGTGCCTCAATTTTCTCCAGAAAAAGGGTGCCAAGGTCGGCGACAACATGTACATGATGCTGCCGATCGTTCCGGAAACATGGATATCCACCCTGGCATCCCTCAAAGGGGGGCTGATCAATGTACCCACGGCTACTTCCATGACCGCCCGTGAAATGCAGTTCCGGTTTCAGAGCTACCTGCCGGACACAATCGTTGCGGACGAGAGTTTCACGGATCTGATCGATGAAGCGATCCAAAACACCGGCGGGAAGCCGAAGGTCAAGCTGGTGCTGGGGAAAAAAGACGGGTGGACCAGCTTTGACGATCTTGCGGGGGAACCCAAAGAAGCCAAAGGGGCCGATATCAAGAAAGACGACGTGCTTTACTGCTTTTTCACCTCGGGCACTACCGGCCTGCCCAAGCTGGTGGGTCACAGTGCCATGTCCTATCCGGTCGGCCACCTCTCCACCGCTGTCATGGTCGGCATGCGTCCTGGTGCGGTGCATCATAACCTGAGTGCGCCGGGATGGGCAAAATGGGCCTGGAGCAGTTTTTTTGCGCCGCTCAACGTCGGTAGCACCGTGGCCGGTTTTAACTTTGCCGCGCTCGATCCAAAGACCTACCTTGAATATGTTTCAAAATACAAGGTCGCCACGTTCTGTGCTCCTCCGACCGCATGGCGGGCTTTTGTGGGGCTCGATCTCAGCCAGTTCGATTTCAGCGCCCTGAAATCCTCCGTAAGTGCGGGTGAGCCGCTCAACCCGGAAGTCATCCAGCAGTGGAAAAAACATACCGGGACGGAGATCCGGGATTTCTACGGCCAGACCGAGTCCACCGCCATGATCGGGAACCCTCCGTGGATGGAAGGAAAGATGCGCTTCGGTTCTTTCGGGTATCCGTCGTATATGTACGATATCACCCTGGCCGACGACGAGGGCAAGGAGATCACCCAGACGGAAGAAACGGGGCATATTGTGGTACGTCTCAGCAAGTGGCGGGCAATGGGTCTCTTCACGGAATATATCGGGAACCCCGAGAAAATGAGCCAGGTCTTCATTGGAGACTTTTACTATACCGGGGATCGGGCATATTTTGATGAGGACGGTTACTGGTGGTTCGTGGGCAGGGCCGACGACGTGATCAAGTCGTCCGATTTCCGCGTGGGCCCCTTTGAGGTGGAAAGCACCCTGATTGAGCATCCGGCAGTGGCGGAAGCCGCGGTTGTTGGAAGCCCGGATCCCCAGCGCTACCAGTTGGTCAAGGCGTACGTCATATTGAGCCAGGGATATGAGCCGTCCAGGGAATTGGCGCTTGAGCTGTTCCAGCACTCGATCAATATTCTGGCCAAGTTCAAGATTCCTCGGATTATCGAGTTCGTACCCGAGGTGCCCAAGACCATCAGCGGCAAGATCAGGCGAATCGAACTCCGGGAGCATGAGGTAAAGAAAAAGGAAGACGGGGTGGAAAGAGCCCCGAACGAATATTTTTACGGGGATTTCCCCGAGCTCAGTTCAAAGAAGAAGTAGAAGGAAAGCCTGCAGGGCTTGATCGGACCGGATGCCGGGTTTTTGAGTCCTGTTTTGTTACGCGTCGGGCCGGCGCAATGCCGGCCTGAAAACGGAAAATGGAAATAAGGAGGGAGAAAGGATGAAGGAAAAATTGTACAAAAAGGAGTTGTTCCTCACGGTCTTGTTTTTTATCGTCCTGCTCGTTTTCGGGCATTTCGCCCAGCTCTTCGTTTTGTTTCCCGGCCTGCAGGGGGGTAGCATGTGGGGGTTTCCGGTGCATTACATCGTGCCCATTGTCATGGGGTGGTTCGGCCTCCTTATCGTAACGATCATAATGGCCGTCGTTTTGAACAAATTCGACGATGATATGGAAGCGCTGGCAGACACATTTGAGGGCAAAGGCTCAAACAAAAACAAGTAATCCAGGAGGGGTCATAAATGGAAACTTACGAATTTGTTCTTCCCAGTCTTTGGATGGGCCTGGGTGTTGTCATACTGCTTTTTGCCATATTTTATTACGTGGGGTACCGGTCAGCGAAAATTACGACCACTGCAGAAGATTTCTATGCTGCGGGATACTCCATCGGGCCGGTGGCCAACGGACTTGCCATGGCCGCCACCTGGGCCAGCCTCGCCACCTTCATGGGGGTTATTGCCCTGATTTACGCCCTGAAGGCGCCGTTTGTCTATCTCTGGATTCAATGGGCTCTGTCCATTCCACTTTTGACGTTGTTGTACGGCGCCTGCTTGCGGCGGATGAAGGCCTTTACGCCCGCGTCCTTTATTAAAGTGCGCTACGGCAATGAGGCGGCCATTATTTCCATCATCTGGATGTGTCTTGCCATGGTCATGTACGCACTCGGCCAGATGATCGGACTTGGAATGGCCTTCGAAGTTCTGTTCGGCATTGATTACAACTACGCGCTCATTATCGTGGGCATTGCAACCGTCGGATTTATCACCATGGGCGGCATGTACGGCGCATCCTACAACGCTGCGTTTCAGATGGTTGTCATGACGCTTGCGATTGTCCTTCCCATGGGCGCCATTATGAAAACCATGGGATCTTCCGGATGGTGGTTTCCGCCCCTGGCCTACGGCGACATGGTCCCCCAGATGCTGAACGTGATTCCCGATTTCTTCGACATGAAATATGACTACCGGTGGTATTTCGCTCTGATCCCTGCCTTTACCATGGGGCCCATTGCCCTTCCCCATCTGGCAATGCGTATTTTTACGTCCAGCAGCGTCAAGAGCGCCCGCTGGTCGGTGGTCTGGTTCATCCTGTTCCTGGGGCTTCTTTTCAGCGGCACCTACACGGCCGGTTTTGCCGGGAATTATTTTACGGCCACAGAGGGGATGCAGATTAAACCGCCGGACATGACCATATTTGCCCTCAACGTTTTCTACAATCCGGCCATCGTGGCCGCATTCGTCATCGGCGGCGCGGTTGCAGCGGGCCTTTCCACCATCGGCGGAAACCTCATGGCCATATCCGGGCTGATCGGAAGCGATTTTCTGGGTATTATCCGCCCGAAGATGGAAACCAAAAAGAAAATGACCTATGGGTATGCTGCCCTGGGTATCGGCGGTATCGCTGCAATTCTCCTGGCCTTCAGCCCGCCGGCCTTCCTGGTTACCAGCATTCTCTGGGCGTTCGGGCTTCTTGCCACGGCTGTCGCCCCGGGTATTCTGCTGGGCGTATGGTGGAAGCAGACCAACAAGGCGGCGATGATGATCAGTTCCGTGGTATGCGGTGCCATATATATCATTATATCACCGCACGTGCTGCCCAATATCTCCCACGGAGGCCAAAGTCTTGTGGCCAAACTGGGCATGTCCGGCGCCATGGTGACGGTACCATTGGCCTATGCGTCACTGGTTATCCTGTCGATGCTCTTTAACAAGATGGGCATCAGCGCCGTGGATATGGATACGAAGAAAATGATCGACCGCATCCATGGATGGGGTTCGGAATATGATGAACGCCGCTACAACGGTTCGGTCATGCCGGCCGCTGTCGTGGTCATCTGCGTGATTATTTTTATCTGGGGGCTGCAGCCCTGGTAATAAAAAAAGCAGAGCCGGTATATTCCGGCTTTTGAACGCAAAAAGAGGCAGGGGGAAGCACAGGCTTTCACCTGCCTCTTTTTGCGGGATTCATTATTTTTTTCAGGCGGCATCCGCCCGGGGTGCACGTATAAAATGCTGCGGGCGTTTATTTTGTTGACCGGGATAATACCGGTAATTTAAGGTATTCCATTATCCGGTCGAAGCGTTTGTTTGTGAAATAATGACAAAGGGTTTCTGATGACGTATTTTATTGCCATGAAGGCTGTTCTCCAGTTTGACGAAACGGTTTACCCGAAGATTATGGCCCAAGGCAGGATCGTTCGGTACGCAATGGCCAACGTGCTGGCAGCCGGGTTGATTCATGCCTTGTTTTCGCTGCAGTTCAGCGGTTTGCTCTGGTCTGCCGAAGCGTCTTTCACGGGGAAGTTGTTTTTTGCGGCAGCCGGGATCGGCGTAGCCTTTTTAATGCACGCGGGTGCAGCATTGTTCCTGTGGGTGTTTACCCGGGGCGCCGGCGGGCGGGTTGAATTTTTGCCGGTCTATTTGAACATGGGCGTTTCTTTTATCGGGTTGTGGCTGTTTGTCCCGGTTTTATCCGCCATTCAGTCGGGTTTTGATGGCCCCGGATGGTACGTCCTGCTGGGGATGACGGCCATCTATGGACTGGCGGTGATCTTTTTCGGCGCCAAGAGCGCATCCCAGCTGTCCATGGCCAGGATGGCGGCCGCTGCGGTCGTCTGTATCGTGGTGATCGGCTCGATGCTCTACCTCTGGTCATAATACAAACAGGCGCCGTATTTTTCCACAACGCCCCTTGTGCACTGTCTTGATTGGGTATCCCATAGGCGGGGTTGTCAGGCGCTACGGTTTTCCACCAGGAATGCCCGCTTTTTTTTGGATATAAGGGAACCATCGATGGCTGAAAATGCCAGGCTCGAACATTTTTTCAAAGTCGTCACCAGCGTCAGTCGCGCGCTGCATGAAAGCACCGACTTGAGTGAAAGTCTCCAGATTATGGTGGAGAGCGTTACCGAGGTGTTCCATGCAAAGGGATGCACGCTTCGCGTTCTCGATCCGGCCGGCAAAGAGTTTGAACTCATGGCGGCGACGGGTCTCAGCAGCGCGTATCTTGAAAAAGGGGTCGTCATTGCCGATTCCCATCTTTCGGAGGTCTTCGAGGATCAATTGGTCGTTATCGACAACGTGGCCAGTGATCCGCGCATTCAATATCCGGATGCAGCCATAGCGGAAGGGATCATATCGATTATCGGCGTCCCGTTCCAGGTCACGGGCAATATGCGAATGGTGCTCCGGATTTATTTTGACAGGCGCTTGTCGCTTACCGAAGAAGACCACCGGCTTTTATATTACATGGCCCAGCAAAGCGCCATCACCATTAAAAACGCCATTCAGCAGACCCGTTATCTGGAGACGTTCAGGAAGGTATCCACGGCCATACATGAAGGGGATGCGGTAAACGATATCCTGGAAAGCATCGTTTCCACGATCCGGGAAATCATGGAAGCCCGGGGTTGCATCTACTGGATCGTGGATACGGACCAGCAGCAGGTGTACATGAAAGTCACAAGCGGTTTTCAGATGAACAGCCTTTCTCATATCAGCTACGATACCCTCCGGGACGTTTTCCGGTTTGAAGAGGAAAAAGAGGTTTTTTTCAAGGACGTACGGGAAGATCCGCGTATCCCGAGCAGCACCGGCCTGGGAAAGCAAATGGTGACTTCCATTCTGGGCGTCCCGTTCCATATCGTGGACCAGTACCGGGGGATCCTTGCCGTCTATTTCAGCAAGCCCCGCAAGCTGGCGCAAAGCGAGGTCAACTTTGTCAGGGACTCCGGCAGGCAGGGGGCGATCGCTTTGCACAAGGCGTTTCGTTATGACGAGCGGATGCTGAAGGCCTTCAGGGAGATTATCGAGGGGCTTGTGCTGGCCCTGGAGGCCAAAGACGTTTGCACCCACGGGCATTCTCTCAATGTGGGCAACTACGGGAAAATGGCGGCGGAGCAGATGGGATTGTCTGCGCGGGAGGCCGAAGAAATTTACAGGGGCGGACTTTTGCACGATATCGGCAAGATCGCAATGCAGGACAACATCCTGGGCAATCTCGGGCACCTGTCCCCGGGGGACTTTGAAACCGTGAAAAAACATCCCGTTATCGGCGCGAAAATTATCGGCCGCCTCTCCCTGCTCAATGAAGTCGCCCCTGTTATTCTGTATCATCATGAAAGATATGACGGCAGCGGGTATCCGGAGGGGCTGACCGGCGAGGCCATTCCTTTGGGTGCGCGGATTATCGCCGTGAGCGACGCCTTTGATGCCATGACCTCGGATCGTCCGAAAAAGGAGAACATGAGTATCAGCAAGGCACTGAACCACCTGCAGCTGGAGGCCGGCACCAAGTTCGACCCCGAAGTGGTAAAGGCTTTTGTGCAGGCCATCGAAGCCAATATCGATTCCGTGCGTCCCTATACAATGCCGGAGGATTATGTTTGCACAGAGGAAAGGCAAAATGGCGGTGAAAAACGGAAAACGCCTGTTTTCGATTGGATCCGGCGGTATATACCGGGATTTTAAAGGGTAGCGCCTCGTAATTGGCGAGAACTTTCCGCTGTGAACTGTTTTCCCGCAAAGCGTCGCGCACAATCCTTGTAGGGGTGCGGCGCGGCCGTGCCCTGTTTGGAGGACGAAAATCAAATCGACGGAGGTGGATCTCCACTCGTCCATTTCTGCCGGCGCTCGTATTTTTTACGGAAAATGCAGGAAAAAATCGAGGCGCAACTTGCCCTGGGCCGTTCGGATGCGCTTGAACGCCTCCTTTAATGCCTGGCGCTCAATGTGGGTGAGTTTTCCGGGCTGGAGGTAGTTATCCGGGGGTGCGCCTTTTTTGCTCATTACCGTCACCTGGTGTTTGAGCCGCTGGTGCATGAGATATTCATAGGCATAGGTGAGATTGTCCAGGGTCTCCTTGTCGATGCTCTTTTGGTGAAAAACGGCATCCAGCCGTTTGGTGGTGTTCGTTTCCGGGATCATCCCCTGAAGCGCGTAAATTCTTGCAAAATCAACCACCAGACGCATGGCGCTCTTGATGTCGAGCCCCCCCTTACGCTCCCCTTTTTCCTCCAAAACGAAATTGCCGAAAAAGCTTAGCGGGGGTTGGACGTGCATGATGTTTTGCGCCATATGCCGCAAAAATCCCGGCCATTCCTTCAATTGTTTAAAAAGGGACATGTGAAGGGAATTGACCAGTTCCTCCTCACCGTAACCGAGGCGAAAGTCAAAAAAAATGCCGGCTTTGAGAAGCCGCTCCGGATCATCGCTCTCGATCCACTTGCGGTGATATTCTTTCCAGCGGGACAGGGGCTGGCACCATGTCGGGTTTTTGGCCATGATATCGAATTCGCAGTGGGTCTGCCCGATTTCATGGAGCCAGTCGCATACGCGGGTACCCACATCAAGAAAGTACCTCTTGACATATTCCTCGTCATCTTTTGACACGTCTTCGAAAACAATGCCGTTGTCCTGGTCCGTTTTCAGGGTCTGCTCCCTGCGCCCTTCGCTGCCGAAAAGCAAAAATGCGAATTTGACCGGTGGCGGACCGGCGCTTTCCAGCGCCATATTCATGACCCGCACCAGCATTTCGTCGGTGAGTGCGGTGATGATGGAATTCAGGTGGGTGGAGCGTGCACCGTTTTCGATAAGTTTGCCGATCAGCTTCGGCAGCTTGGCGTAACAGGCCTTGAGCCCTTCGAGCCCCTGTGCCGTGTTCATTTCCTTGACCAGAAACACGGGGGAGAGGGTCTGGGCCAGGAAAATGTCTCTTTCGGTGATAACGTTGCCGGTGGTGCCGTTGTCCTGGAGAGCGAGGTGTTTGACCTGGTTGCGCATCATGGTGAGCACGGCTTCAAAAACCTGGGAATCGGCATCAATGGTGAGCAGCGGCGCTGTCATAATTTCGCCGGCAGGGCCTCCCGGATCCCGGCCGTCCACAATTACTTTTTTTCGCAAATCGTAATCGGTGATCAGTCCTTTGGGCTCCTGGTTGTCATCCGTAACGAGAATGGCGCTTCGCCGGCTTGCCGTCAGCAGCCGCGCGGCCTCCCGTATACTTGTTGATTCTGTGCAGGCGGGAAACGCCTGGGCCATCTCCCGCACGGTTTTGGACAAAAACGACGATTGCATGTCGTATTCGCCGAGACCCGGTATTTCCCCGAACGCCACACCCGATGACGGCCTGCTTTCCACATCGTATGAGGAAGAAAAAAACCTTGCAAAGGCGGACGACTTGATGCAGAGCCGGAAAAAATTTTCCCGGTCCAGCCGGTAGACGGTAACCTCGGTCATGCATCTCAGAGTGCTCGTGGAGATGCCGTTGTTGAACAAAAGGGAAATGCCGCCGTAGACCCTGCCCCCTTCCAGCACCTCCTTAATGCGCTGTTTCCCGTCTTGTTCGATAATCCGCTCGAGGCTGCCGCTTTTTACGATCAGTATGTGGGTGATGATCGTTTCTTCCTGGGTAAAAAGAACCAGGCCGGGAATATATGTTTCTTGTGTAAGGTTTGCGGCAACGATTTCTATTTCGGTCCTGGGAAGAAACTGGAAGGGCGGATTGCTCATGAGAAAGCGCTGCCTCTCTGTCAGTTCTTCGGCTTTGACGCGGACGGTCTGACGCGGAAAGTTCTCCATTATTCCCCCTGGCTGTTGTTTCCCTGGCGGTCAAACGGCATGGTGATTTCGACATCGCCGGAATGTCCGCGTTTGAATCTTGCATGCGGATAACATTTTTCAAAGACGCGGATCATGGCGTTGTTTTCGTTCAACACCATGGCGGTAAAGGCGCTGTATTTGTTCTCCCGTGCGATTTTTTCCAGCATTTTCAACAGGTAGGTGCCAAGGCCCATGTTCTGGTATTCTTCCTTGACCACGAACGCCACTTCCGCGACGTCTTTTTCCGCAGTCCCGTAGGAGCCTATAGCCACGATTTCCTTGTGCTTGCCCACCTGCACGATGCCTACGATCGTCATATTCTGGTGATAATCCACCGAGGCCCACTGCTTCTGGAGCATTTCCCTGGAAAAGACCTTGCGGCGGTTAAAAAATCGGTAAAATATGGTGGACTCCTGGAGGGAATAATAAAAATTTCGCGTGGCGAATTCATCCGACGGCAGCAGGGGCCGGAATTCGACCGTCTTGCCGCTTTCCAGCTCCATGAAGTCTTTGTAGCTTTCCAGAAACATCAGGTCCTGGGTGCTCGGGGGAAGCTGGTCCGCAAAAATATAGTGCCGTTTTTTGGCTTCATCGATGATCCATTCGCGAAACTTGGGGTGGGCAATCTGGGCCAATTCCATTACCCGCTGGTAAATTCCCTTGCCGTGAAGCTCTGCAATGCCGTATTCCGTTACCACGACATCCACGTCGCCCCGGGTCGTGGCAACGCCGGCCCCTTCGCTCAGATGGGGTACGATTCTTGAAACGTTTCCATTTTGTGCGGTAGATGGCAGGGCGATAATGGAAAAACCGCCTTTGGACATCTTGCTGCCGCGGATAAAATCGACCTGGTCGCCGATGCCGCTGTAGAACAGGTATCCCTTGGAGTCCGTGCAGATCTGCCCCGTAATGTCAATTTCCAGCGCAGAGCTGATGGAGATGAGATTGTCATTTAACGCGATGACATTCGGGTCGTTGACGAACTGTGCCGTCCGGAAATAAAACATGGGGTTGTTGTCCAGAAACGCATACAGTTTTTCAGATCCCATGCACAGGGAGGTTACCACCCTGTTGGGCAGATACGATTTTTTCCGGTTGGTGATCACTTTTTTTTCAAGAAGGGGGAGAAAACCGTCCGTAATCACCTGGGTGTGGATGCCCAGGTCTTTTTTGCCGGATAGATACGGCAAAAGGGAGTTGGGCAGGTGGCCGAATCCGATCTGGAGCGTGGCGCCGTCGTCTACCAACTGGTTGACATACTTGGCGATCCGCTCGACAATGGACTGGTTTTTGGCATCCGGAAGGGCTTCGACGAGGGGTTCTTCGTGGTAAACAATGTAGTCGAAGTCATCCACATGCACGCATCCGTCCCCCCATGTTCGGGGCATGCGCGGATTGATCTGGGCGATCACGGTTTTCGCATTTTCCATGCCGGATTGCGTTATGTCGACCGATATGCCAAGGCTGCAGAAACCGTACTTGTCCGGAGGGCTTACCTGCACCAGGGCGACGTCCAGGCCGATCTGCCCGGTGTTGAAAAGATGTGGAATCTGGGACAGGTAGGCCGGAATATAGTCGATTTTCCCCTCGAACGCCGCCTGGCGCATATGAAGGCTGATGAAAAAAAGCTTCAGGGAAAACCGGTTTAAAAATTTCGGGTCGTTTATATACTGGGCGAATGTCGACGAAAACATCTGGTATATGACAATGTCCTGAATCGTCAACTCTTCTATCATGGCACGGATCAGTTCCTGGGGTTCTCCGCATCCCGTACCGATAAAGACCCTGCTCCCGTTTTTTATATGCGTGACGGCTTTTGCCGGGGACAATAATTTTTCAGGGCAATAGGCATTTAAATCCATTCATTGTCTCCTTTTTTCGCCCATTTGATGGCCTTGGCGCTTTACCCTGCGTCTTTCTGGTATCCAGTGCTGCTTGTCGTTCGGGTACTGTTCAGGGTTCCTGTAAATATGGACCGGGGCATGGCTTGTTTTTCGGGGAACCGGCCGTTATTTTTCCAACAGGGTTTGTTGCAACTTTTGCAAAAATGTACGGATACGTCAAGTTATATCGGACATCCCGCCAGGCGGGAATCCAGGCATTCATAAACGGGTCGCTTATAAAATTCACCTCTATATCAACCTCTATATCTATAATTGATGAACGCGCGCCATAGTTCTTGACAACCCATGACAACAATGTAATTCTTGATATGCTGTGTTTTGTTTTTTTGAGACTGCTATTCTGGGAGATCTTTAATATGCCGTAAACGGGCCGGGGCTCCCAAATTATTGCTGTATCCATCGAATTGTTAACGGCACAGTGTGGGGTGGTGCGCCTTGTCATGAAACACCGTTTTAAATACTGTCAGGGTGTTTTCAGGCAAGAAACCGGTTTATGGAAAAGGCAGTTGTATTTGTTTAATCTTAACCTTAACGATAACATTATGTTTCTGTTTTCATTTTTTAACAGATAAGGAGAATCAATGAGTGCCGATTTTGAAGTGTATCGTTCCGAACACCCGATCCGGGTGGTGACCGCGACATCCTTGTTTGACGGGCATGACGCCGCCATCAATATTATCCGAAGGATCCTGCAGGACAGCGGCGCGGAAGTCATTCACCTGGGGCACAACCGCTCGGTGACGGAAATCGTCAACGCTGCCATCGAGGAGGATGTCCAGGGGATCGCGATATCGAGCTACCAGGGCGGGCATATGGAGTTTTTCAAGTACATGCGCGATACGCTCGTCGAAAAAGAGGCCGCTCATATAAAGATTTTCGGCGGCGGCGGCGGCGTTATCGTGCCAGAGGAAATCCGCGAACTCGAGACCTACGGGATTACCAAGATCTATTCTCCCACGGACGGTTCGAAAATGGGGTTGCAGGGAATGATCAACCACATGATGTCCCACATGGATTTTTCCACGGTCGATGTCAATCCTGTCGATCCGTCGGCCGTATCCCGGGACAATCCCATGGCGGTGGCACGGCTGATATCCACCGCTGAAGCGGCCCTTTCCACGGACAACGGCAAAATGGAAGCGCTCCGGCAGAAGATCAGGAAGCGCTGTTCGGACAAAACCATCCCGGCGATCGGTTTGACCGGGACCGGCGGGGCCGGTAAATCCTCCCTGACCGATGAAATTATCCTGCGCCTGCTGCATGATCAGCCGGATATCCATATCGGGGTTCTCTGCTGCGACCCGTCCCGGAGAAAAACCGGGGGGGCGCTTCTGGGCGACCGGATACGAATGAACGCCATCGACACGCCCCGGGTTTTCCTCAGGAGCATGGCGGTTCGCCGGACCAGTTTCGAACTGCCCACGGTATTGCCGGATGCGGTCGATATTTTAAAGGCCGCAGATATGGATCTGATTATTATCGAAACCGCCGGCATCGGCCAGGGGGCGTCCAATGTTTTTGATCTCACCGATCTTTCCATTTACGTCATGACCGCGGATTACGGCGCGGCCACGCAGCTTGAAAAGATCGACATGCTGGATTACGCGGATATCATCGTGATCAACAAGTTCGACAAGCAGGGGAGCGAGGACGCCCTGCGCGACATTCGCAAGCAGGTGCAGCGCAATAAAAAAGCCTTTGATCAGAAACCCAGGGATATGCCGGTTTATGGGACGATTGCAGCAAAATTCAACGACGACGGCGTAACCGCCATGTACCGGTTTCTGCTGGACACGCTGCACGAAAAGACCGGCGTAAAATTTGAATCCAGCCTTGTGGCGCTGGATATCAAGGAATCGTCATCCA
>JAABTJ010000043.1 GCA_011389935.1 Desulfobacteraceae bacterium | reverse complement strand
ATTTTTCAAGAATCTCACGTACGGCTAAGTACGCTCAATTCTTCAAAAATTGCACGCGCCTTGATCTTGAACTTTTTACTTTACCGTTCAAAACCGACTTTTGCCATGTTGGTTCCCTCCTTTGTTGAATAAGTTGAATGGTGACAATTCCTTATTCTAACATCGTTTGGGACCAACATGGTATTTACCAAAGCATCAAGCGTTTTATAATCGATTACATGGAGAGAAATCATGGACGTGAAAATCCTTGTTATTCACGGACCCAACCTGAACATGCTCGGGAAGCGGGAGCCCGGGCATTACGGGACGGAAACCATGGACGAAATCAACCGGCAAATGACCCAAAAAGGGCTGCAGCTTGGCATGAAAGTCGATTTTTACCAGTCCAACTGCGAAGGACAGATCATAGACAGGATCCAATCCGCCTGTGATCAATACAACGGGCTGATCATTAATCCGGCGGCATACACGCACACTTCGCTTGCCATCCGGGATGCCCTCCTGCTCCTTTCCTGTCCCGTTGTTGAAGTGCACTTGTCCAATATTTACCAGCGGGAGTCCTTCCGCCGCCATTCCATGATCGCGGACGTGGTTTCCGGGCAGATCTCCGGTTTTGGAAGCAACGGGTACCTGCTTGCCATGGATGCCGTTTTTCAGCTGCTGCGGTCCTGAAATGAAGCGCATCGTGTACCCGGCCGTCCTTCTGGCCGCGGGGCTGGCGATTTCCCAGGCGGTATTTTTCTGTCTTGTCTACCGCTCGAACCGACTGCTGTACGAAGGGCTGGCAGCAATGGAAGCGGCCGGCTATCTCACCGTGCCCAACGCCCATGTCATGGTCGGGCTCACCCGGATTGCGCCGGCATTCAACGGAGCGCTCTTTTTTTCCTTTACAACCGGGGCGGGCCTTTGCATCACGGCAATGGGGGCTGCATGGATATACAAGCGCATTTTTAACTCCACGCGGTGGTTTGCCATTTTCCTATTGACCGCCTGGGCGGCATCAATCTGCGCGGTGAATGCCGGCGGTTTTTCCCTTGCGGCTACCGCTTCCCTTCTGGTGGTTCCCCCTTTTGTCTTTGTTGCATCCATTTTTATCATGCCGTCGGAGGTCCCGCCACAGGGTCGTCTTGCAGCAGCGCTTCAAATTGCCGCGATCCTTCTTATCGTCCTTGCGTGGCTTCCCAAAACAGACGGGGACGTGTTCATGGAAATCCGGGACAACCTCCTGCTGACCACTGCTGCCGGCAGCGCCGTAAACGATTTCTACTACAAATACACCCTGTATCCCGCAACACTGTTCAAGTCGCCGGGAGAGCGGCTGATGGTTCCTGCATGTACCGGGGATATTGAAAATAGCGATCTGCAGAATCAAATCGAGACCGAGCTGGCCACCCTTGACTACCTGCCGGTGGACCGGGAGCAAGCTTGCGATCTATTCGCGGCGACAGAAAGCGGGCAGCTCATTCTTTCCGGCCGCAGCCGCGTTGTGCTGAAAACAACGCTGTCTGATTTTTTCAAATCGCCCCGCAGCGTGCTTGAAAATTTCTCACAAAAGGCCGAAGTCCACGGCGGTCTCCGGATGATCACCTTTTTCAGCCTGTTTGCCGCCTTCCCTCTCACGATGATGATTCTGGTTCACGGCTTTTTCTCCTTCGTCCTGTTCATGATTCCCCCGATTTATCTGCGGCACGCGGCAGCGTCGGCGTTATGCCTTTTCATCGGAATTGGCGCGGCAGTCCCCTTGTATTTTTCACCGGATCCGGCCGTGATGCCGCCCGCGGAAATCCAGGAAAGGCTTTCCTCGGACGACTGGAGAGACCAGAGAAGCGCCCTGAAAGCCATTGCAAACGATTCAATGGATCCGCTGGACTTTGACATAAGCGAGCGGATTTCGTTGAGCCCCCATGTTCCGGTACGCTACTGGTATGCATCCGCTCTTGGCAACAGCAGGAACAAAGCGGCAGCGGAAACCCTGAGGCGGATGATTGACGACCCGCACCCAAATGTCGCATGCGCCGCCTATTCCGGTCTCGGCCGGTCCGGGCGCAGGCAATACGTTGGAGACATACAAACCCGCATCATTTTGAGCGACCACTGGTACGTTCAATGGTATGCCTACAGAGCCCTGAGGCAACTCGGATGGACGCAAAAACCATCAGGTACGACCCGCGCCCTTTTGCAGTAACCGTTGCAGGCGTTATCGGACTGGAATTTCTCGCCATGGCTTTTCCGTTCACGGAGGCGCTGTGGCTTACGGGGATCACCCGGATTCTCCAATCGCTTTTTATCCTGTGGGCCGTGCGCCGCTATTCGGAAAGTGCTCTCATTGCGGGGCTTTCCCGCTTCTGCATGAAAAGGGGAATCAAAAGAGGCCTTTTGTGGTCCTGCGGTCTGGGCGTCCTGGCGGCAACAGCCGGAATTGTCCTTGCCATGACGGGGGTCGACCCCTTCGGTATGATCAGGGTCCGTCTTCCATCGGACAAAGCCCTGCTGGCCGGTTTCTTTCTGGTCGCCGCCCTGATCGGACCGGTTGCCGAGGAATTGTTCTTCCGGGGAGTGGTTTACGGCTTTTTGCGTCGATTTGGCGCTGCCGCGGCGATTCTGGGCAGCAGCGCTTTTTTTGTCCTGGCGCACTCATACGACGGGATCGCCCTTACCCATGTCATCGGGGGAATGGTCTTCGCGGTCGCCTATGAATATGAAAAAAACATCATGGTTCCTCTTGCCATACACATGCTGGGAAACTTCGCGCTGTTCTCCACGGCGTTTTTCCAGTAAAGGAAGTGCGCGGAGGAACCGTTCGTCCCCCGCGCACCCTTTATCGCGTTTATGTAAATGCCCCGGCAATCAGGAGAAGATTCGAGCAGCCTACAATCTGCCTAATAGAATATTGAGCATTCTGCGCACCGGTTCTGCCGCGCCCCATAACAACTGGTCGCCCACCGTAAAAAGGCCCAGGTATTGCCCGCCCATGGCGAGTTTCCGTATCCTGCCCACCGGGATTGTCAGTTTGCCCGTAACAGCAGCAGGGGTGAGTTCCTGTACGGTTTCTTCCTTTGTGTTCGGAATCACCCTTACCCACTCGTTCGCGCCGCTGATCATCTGCGTGATCTCTTCTACGGGAATATCCTTTGTCAGCTTGATGGTCATGGCCTGGCTGTGACACCGCATGGCCCCGATCCGGACGCAAATGCCGTCAATGGGAACCGGGGGATCGTTTTCCAGGATCTTGTTCGTTTCTGCCATGCCTTTCCATTCCTCTTTGGTGCGCCCGTCCGACATGGCGGCATCAATCCAGGGAAGCAGACTTCCGGCCAGAGGCGCCCCGAAATGATCCGTTGCAAAATCTTTCGCCGTCATGGTTTCGATGACATTGGCGTCCAGGTCAAGGATAGAGGCGTCCGGATCGGAAAGAAACCGGTCCGCTTTCTGGCCGATCATTTTCATCTGGCAAACGAGCTCCCGCATATTTTTTGCCCCTGCCCCGGATGCAGCCTGGTAGGTCATGGAAGTCATCCACTCGATGTAGCCTTTTCGGAAAAGTTCGCCGATTGCCATCAGCATCAGGCTCACCGTGCAGTTCCCGCCGATGAAATTTTTGACGCCGCTGTGGATGGCCTTATCGATAACCTGCCGGTTGACGGGATCCAGGACGATGATGCTGTCCTTTTCCATCCGCAGGGCGGAGGCGGCATCGATCCAGTAGCCGTTCCATCCGGCTTTTTGCAGCGCCGGAAACACTTTCTGGGTATAGCCGCTTCCCTGGCAGGTGACAATGATATCCATGCCGGATAGAAATTCAATGTCATGAGCATCTGCCACCGGGGGAACGTCTTCATGGCTTTCCGCGCCGATGTCGGGTGCTTTTGTGCCGGCCTGGGAGGTGGAGGCAAAAAAAGGGGAAAATCCACTGAAATCCTTTTTCGCCCTCATGCGCTCCATCAATACGGAACCCACCATTCCCCTGTATCCAACAAAAGCGACTTTTTTCATGGTCCCACCTCTTGTCCTTTACAACTGAAACGTTAAAATGTTTTTTTTCCCGCATCTTTGCCGGATCAACCCATACGCTGCTCGCCTTGTTACGCTGCATCGGCGTCGTTTTTGCCCAACCGGCAACCGATTTTATAATTTTTGTATAGACGAGTACCCGCACTCTTATGGTATATGAACAATCATAAGGTTTCTTGTATTTACATACACGATTTTTTTCATCCGTCAACACCTGTGAAGCATTATCCAGTCACGCCATGCCCATATACGAATACAAAGCGTTTACCGTCAAGGGAAAATCCGTAACCGATATCATTGATGCGGATTCCGCCGCCAGCGCCCGCCAGAAGCTTCGGGCCGCAAGGATATACCCGGTATCCATAAAAGAGGTATACGATTCTGTTTCGAAAAAAAGCCGGTTCCCCTCCGGTTTTCGTCCCTTTGCATCAAAGGTCAGCACAACGGAACTGGCAATGATCACCCGGCAGCTGGCAACCCTGCTCGGTGCCGGGTTTCCCCTGGTCTCTGCACTCTATACGCTGGTTCCCCAGTCGCGCACCAGTTATTTAAAACAGGTTCTCTCCCAGGTCAAGGATTCAATTGAGGGGGGGAGCACCTTTGCCGCGGCCCTCTCCCAATATCCGAATATCTTTTCCGATATATACGTCAACATGGTCAAATCCGGGGAATCTTCGGGCACGCTGGAAATCGTTTTAAACCGGCTTGCGGAAATCAGTGAGCGGCAGCAGGCCCTGAACCATAAAATCAAGTCCGCCATGGCCTACCCCATATTGATGTTTTTTGTGGGCACCGCCATCCTGACCTTTCTTTTAACCTATATCGTTCCGACGATTACGGCCATGTTCGAGGACATGGACCAGGTTTTGCCGCTTCCCACCATTATATTGATCGGAATCAGCGAATATTTGAAAGTCTACTGGTGGGCCCTCCTGCTTGCCCTGGCGGGCTTGATTTTCGGCGGTAAAAAATTCATACAAACCGAAAGGGGACGATACGTGTACGACCGGTTGGTGTTGTCCGTCCCCATTGTCGGCCCCCTGAAGCAGAAGCTTGCGGTGGGGCGCTTCGCGAGAACGCTGGGATCTCTTCTTGAAAACGGTGTATCCCTCATGGCCGCGCTGGATATCGTGAAAAATATTGTCGGCAACCGGCTGATCGCGGATGCGATCGAAGCAGCGGCACTGTCCGTTGAAAAAGGAGGAAGCCTTTCAAAAGCACTTGGCGAGTCCGGGCTGTTCCCCCATATTTCGATTCAAATGATCCAGGTGGGGGAATCCAGCGGGGAACTGGAGTCCATGCTGGGCAAAATCGCCGATATTTACGAAAACGAGGTGGAATCTACCGTATCCGGCATGACCGCCATGCTTGAACCCCTTATTATTCTGTTCATGGCTGTTGTCGTCGGATTTATCGTCCTTTCCATATGCCTGCCGATTTTTGAAATGAACATGCTTGTCGGATAGATGAAAACCGGGGTCGGTTGCAGGGGGACGGTAATACTGCCGCTCTTTGGAAGCTGCCGTTCATCTCAGAAAAAATAGGTGAACATAAGGCCCGCCCCGTCCTTCCGGGGCGACAAATAAAGCGACGTTCGGGAGGAAGGGACCGGGCCGGGCCGGTTTTGTTTCAGGTCATAGATAAAATTGTCGTATGCCCGGGCGTTGTATTTGTGGGCGGCACCGATCGACCCGTATGCGCTGCCGCTGTAAAACCCCAAAGTCACAATGGCCGCAATGGACCCGATGACATTCAGATCATTGTCGAAGCTTTCCCAGGCGGCACCCGCACCAGCGGCAATGAAAACGAAAGAGATGAATGCATCCTGGGCTCTGTTGGTATACAGATAGCCGCCGCCCGGTATGATTGATAAAATTCCGGCAGTTATGGGACTTTTGGTCGGCAGCTGTTCCAGATCCTTCAGACGGCGCATCAGATCATCTGTACCGAAAATGCCCCTGTTGGCATCGCGAATGGCGTCAAAAGCCCTTCCGGCAGACGCATGGTCCCGCCTTTCCAGAAACAGCCACCCCATGTGATAAAATGCCCGGTCTCGCACATCCGGATCAAACCGTTCATGGGTCAGGGCGTTGAGCCGGTGAAGGGCTGCGTCATCATCATTGAGCCGTTTGTCGCACTGCGCAGCCATAAATGCCGATTCAACAGCATCGTCCGTATGGCCGAACTGCTGGATCACCCGGTCAAAAATATCAACGGCCTTTACGAAGCGCCCCTGGTTGAAAAACGACATGCCGGTGGTAAACATGGCCTCCGGCAGGCGTTCGTCTCGGGGATAAAAATGCATGAAACGGGTGAATTCGGCAATCGCTGTTTCGTAGTCGCCCTGTTGGTAGGCTTGTTTTGCAAAAGAAAACAGACCGTCGGCATCATCGCAGTGCGCTTTCACAGCAGGAGCCTGGACTACCGTGGCGATCCAAACGAAACATGCAACAAGGAGAATGTGCGCAATGCAAAAGGGGCGTTTCGGCTTGATATGAATCTGGCACATTTTGTGATTCCGATGCGTACTGGCGTGACGTTTCTGCATGGAGATCCTTTACCCCCTGACTGGCCCATGATCTCCGGTCCCGGCTATTTATGTCTGCGTGACGCGAAGCACTTCCTCTATCGTGGTGACCCCTTGGAGGACTTTCCGGATGCCGTCCTGGTGCAGCGTGGTCATCCCGGATGCGACCGCTTCCCGTTTGAGCTGATGGGAATCATAGGTTTTCAGCACCATGGCCTGCAGTTTTTCATTGAGCACCAGAATTTCGTATATTCCCACCCTGCCCCGGTATCCGCTCTGAAAACACTTATCGCAGCTTCGCGCCCGGTAAAAAACCGTGTTTTTCACATCGCCGGGTTCAAGGCCCAGGCGCGCAAGAGATTCTTTTTCCGGTATGTAGGGTTCCTTGCATTCGCTGCACAGTACCCGCACCAGTCGCTGGGCCACCACCGCCAGGACGGATGAAGAGATCAGAAAGGGCTCGATGCCCAGATCGACCAGTCGGGTAATGGCGCTTGCGGAGTCGTTGGTATGAAGCGTCGAAAAGACCAGGTGGCCAGTCAAGGCCGATTGGACGCCGATTTCGGCCGTTTCGAGGTCGCGCATCTCCCCGATGAGAATCACGTCGGGGTCCTGCCGCACGATCGACCGGAGCCCCCTTGCAAAGGTCAGATCGATTTTCGGATTGACCTGGATCTGGTTGACGCCTTTCAACTGGTATTCGACCGGGTCTTCAATGGTGATGATATTGATGTCGGGCGAATTGATGGACGATAAAATGGCATACAGCGTTGTGGTCTTTCCGCTCCCCGTGGGTCCCGTCACCAGTATGATGCCGTGGGACGAATGAATAAGGGAATCGATCAGGTCGAGTTTTTCAGGGACCATGCCGAGTTCGTACAGCTTGAACAGCGATCCTGATTTGTTCAGCAGCCGTAGCACCACCCGTTCCCCGTGCGTGATCGGTATGGTGGAAACCCGGATATCGATATTCTGGTCCCCGATCTTCACCTCGAAGCGGCCATCCTGCGGGAGCCGTTTTTCCGCGATATTCATCTTGGCCATCACCTTTATCCGGGAGACCAGCGACGCCTGCATCCATTTGGGGGGGGTGAGCATATCGTAGAGGATGCCGTCAACACGGTATCGGATCTTGAAGCTGTATTGCTCCGGCTCAATATGAATATCGCTGGCACCGATTTTCACAGACTGCGATATGACGTGGTTGACCAGCTTGATAATGGGCGCGTCGCTGGTATCGTCGAGCAGGTCCGCGGTTTCCTCTATCTCGCTGATGATGTCCCCGCCGTTTTCCTCCATGTCGGCCACAAGCTGCTGGGCCGTATCCCGGCTGCTGTCGTAGGCGAGGTTGATCAGGGAATAGATGGCGTCCCGGGAGGCCAGAACAAGCTCAAAATCGTCTATCCCCAAAATATTGACCAGGTCGTCAACGGGCTGGAATATCGACGGATCGTGAATCGCAATAATCGTTCGGGTGTCTTTTCCCTCCCCGGAAAACAGGTCTTCCATGCCGGGAAACGGCTCCCCCGTAAGGATGGGCACCATGGTATACTTTTTCAGAAACTGGATGGGAACCTTACGGGCAAACTGCGTATCCATCCCCTCAACAGGCAGGTTTTTGGCAAACGGAATGTCGTATAGTTTGGCGAAAACATTCAGCAGATGATGCTCTGAAATCAGTTTTTTCTTTAAAAGCACATCGGAAAAGGTGCTGTTCTGCTCGATCCGGAGCCTTTGGGCCTCGTCAATGGCTTCCCTGTCAACGCCGTATTCATTTACAAGAATGTCGGACAATCGGTTGGTGGTCATCTTGGGTTGTCTTCCAGTGTTCGTGCGTCGTCGTTTTTCCCTGGACCGTCATAGAGCTTGATGCTCCCCTCGATCTTCTCTTCGAATCGATCGATTTTCTGATCATGCAGCACGGCGGCCTCTGCATCGTTTTCAAGCACCTGTGGGGTCAGGAAAATAAACAGGTTGGTTTCATCGTTGGCATTGGCCCTGGATTTGAACAACCACCCCAACCCGGGTATGGAACCCAGACAGGGGACCCGGTATTCGGTCGAGGAAAGGCTTTGGTCAATAAGCCCCCCCAAAACCACGGTGCTTCTGTCATTCACTTCAATGGTCGTCTGGATGCTCCGCTGCAGGGTTGTCGGCTGGAACTGATCGGTAGTGGTTTCAAGCTTGGTGATTTCCTGGTCGATTTCCAGCCGGATTTTGCGATCCTTGTTGATCTGGGGGGTGATTTCCAGTGCAATCCCCACGTCTTTGTATTCATAGTTGCTGAAATTGGTGTCACCCGTGGCTGCCCGCGTCAAATACGGAATATTTCTGCCGACGGTGATTTTTGCCGTTTCGTTGTCCGTTGTCAGCAGTTGCGGCGTGGAAAGAATATGCACGTCCCGGTCCTTGTGGTAGGCTTGTATCACGGCGCTGATCGTCGGGAAGCGAACACCGCCGATGTCGATATTTTCACCGAATACCCCCATGGAGAATCCCGGCGGGAGCAAAGCCGCATTGGGGATCCCAGGAGGGACAGTGTAATTATACCCGCGGTCCCCTCCCAGGGCGCCGCCGGAAAATCCGGACCCGTACACCCCTTCCCTTCCCTCGACGCTGGCTTCCCCGCCGGCTATCCACTCGGCCCCCAGGCGGAAAGACCGGTCCTTGCTGACCTCCATAATCAGTACCTCGATATAAACCATGGGGCGGGAGATATCCAGCTTCTCGATAACGCTTTTTAAAATATCGTAATCATCCTTATCCGCCCGTATGATCAGGCTGTTGGTGGAAGCGTGGGCGGTGATGCCGACATTTTCAGAGACCAGCGGTGCGGTTTTTCTCCCGGCTTCCCCTTCTGCTGCCCCCGTGCTTGAAGGGAGCTCTTTCAGCACCCCTACCAGATCCTCCGCCTTGGCATTTTCAAGATAATAGACATTGATATTCTCCTGGCCGCGCGGTATTTCCTGGTCAATCATTTTTACGAGCTGCCGGATTCTTGAAACATCCGCTTCGCTCGCCTGGAGAATAATCGCATTCGTGCGCTCTTCCGGCACTGCCGTTATGGCGGGCTGCACGCCCCCCCTCTGGCCGGGCTGCGCCTGCGTGTTAAACAGCGAATCAATGATCCGGACCACTTCGTTGCAGTCGGAATGCTGAAGCGAAATCATCGTCACTTCCCGGCCGATGCCTTCCACATCAATGGTCTCCAGGATTCCTGTCAGCCGCGTAATATTGGAATGCACGTCTGTAATGATAAGGGTATTGGTGGGTTTATACGCCAGGATAACGGCATTTCTGGACACCAGGGGCGCAAAAAGCTGCTTGATTTCATCGGGATCGGCATATTGCAGCGGAATCAGCTGCGTTACGATCCGGTCGTTGGGGGATTTGGCTTCCTCCTTGAGCAGGGTTTCAATATTCATTGTCCGGGCGGTGGGTGAAGGGATCACTTTTATGATGTCGCCGGCCTCCACGGTGGTAAACCCATGCACTTCCAGCACGGATTCAAACACGCGGTACGCTTCATGGACCGATATTTTGGAAGGGGATATAATTGTAATCTTCCCCTTTACCCGCTGATCCACAATAAAATTTTTTCCCGTCAGCTCACTGATGAACTTGATGAAGACATTGATATCAACATCATTGAAATCAATGGACACCCGACGTTCAAGCGTGTCATTGTCTTCCGGGACAAGGTCTTCCAATCCGGTCGACTCTGTACCACTGCCGGCGGATTGCGCAACGGTCATGCCGGGAGATACGGAGCCCAGCGAAATAAAGAACATCAACCCCACCAGCAACCTGTATATGAACCTCCATTCCATCTGCACCGTGAAGTTCCCTTTTTTTTAAGCGATTAAAAACCTGACAACAGCGATCTCTCTGTTTCCCTTTTTTGCCCTTTGTCTTCCTCAGCGGGACCCTCCCCGAATGTTCGGCGAGGCCCGTCCATTAATCGATTCTATAGGAAATCGTCTGCGCCGTCCCGTTCCTTTCGATCTGCACCTCCACGCTGCGCTCCGATTTCAGCCCTTCGTAAAGCTGCATGGCATCCTCAACGGTCCGTATGGGCTCCCCGTTCACGCCGGTGATGACATCCCCGCTGCTGAGGCCCATTTCTTCAAAGATAGACCCCCTTCGTATACCGCTGAGCAGAATGCCTTCCGGGTTTCCGTCTTTAAAGTATGGCCGGATGCGGACCTGTCGCATCAGGTTGCCCACATCGGAAAGCGCGTCTTCGATGGTATCCCGGGTGATGGAAATTTCTCCTTGCGAATCCGATATGCCAGCCGGTGCGGTATCGAAGCGCGGGGCGCCCGGCGTTGATGCCCTGCCGGATCCATCCAGAAGCTGCTCCATTTCAAGGACTTCATCTTTCCCGTCAACCGTCAGAACCACTTTTTCCCGCAAAATCAGCTTGACGTCGGCCTCCCCGATACGGTCCCCTTCCCGGTATAGATGCTGCTGGGTTTGCTGACGCCTGGAAGCGTCTTCAATAACCGCATAGGCCGTTCCGCCGGCATCCCCCGTAATCGTCCCCCACAGCTTGAGTTTAAGCTTTGTTTTTTCCAGTTCTTCAACATTCGTCTCAGCAATGGGGGAGGCGTCTGTGTCAGCCGCCTTTGTCCGGAAAAGGTCCCGCCGGGCAATGGCCTGATATTCAGAGAAACCGCGTTCAGCAGACATTCCGATACCTGTTTGGGATCCGGTGAGATCCTTACGTGCTGCGTTTCTTTTCAGTTCCGCTGACAGTATCGCTTCTTCCAGGCGCGACTCTACAATTCCGTAAAAGAGCGTCACCCCCCAAAAAACGATTGCGGTGATGAGCACGATGTTAAGGATGCCAAAAATTCTTTTTACCATAAATCAGAGCGCCCGAATATGAAGATATTTCTCATTATCTGAAGGAGTAACGGGGCTGTGTCACCGTCCCGGTTATTCTCAGGGAAACCTTTCCGTCCTTGATATACTGCCGTGGAAGCAGGGGGCCCACACTACGGATAAGCTCCGGGTGGATCTGAACGGCACCATTCAAATCCACCCGGCTTGTTTCAATACGCGGGGCAATGGTCAGGTTTCCTTTTCCTGTGGCCGAAAACTGTGAACCTTCCATATCAATCCGGTTGAACGTTATACGATTGTTCTGGAGATCTGCATCCGCATTGATCCGGGAAAACGTCAAAAAATCCAATCCCGGAAGATTGTTTTCAATGTTGATCCGTGCGCCATATATATCCACAACGGCGCTTCCCTTTCCTGTATTTTGACCGCTGCTGTTCATAGATGCTTCATAATCGATATTTCCGCGCGCCGTGCCGGAAAAACCGCCTGAGTAAATTGTACCGAGCAGGGGGATCGCCTGAAGATCGACATCTGAAAACTGCATCCGGGTAGTAATCGAACGGGTTTCCGGGCTGTCGTGCACATGTATTGTCCCGTCCAGGCGACCGCCGGCAACGGATGCAGTAAAATCAGCACCCGGCCGGGATGAAACCAGGGACGGATAGTCGGGCATGCAGTCCATGCGGTCAAGACGAACCGCCGTATCGTCACGGAACAAAACGTATGCGTTGGTGAGCGACAGTCGCGGCGGTATACCGGGTCGAACCTTTTCAATATGCACGTCGATATCCGGCGATATTTCTGCAAGCCTGTATTCGATATAGGTTTTTACCGAATCCGAGGGAAAAAGCATATACAAAAAAAGGACCGTTGCCCCGGTTACGAAAAGGGCGTATGCAATAAATTTTTTTATCCTGGGCATGGTATCGTATACCTCGGTTAGGATGCTTCGGCCGACTCCACCCGCATCACAACGTTTACGGGTCCATCCTGTTCACCGGATTTCGTTATGGAAAGCCTGCTGACCTGTATCATCTGCGCGGCCTTTTCAACCTGGAAAAGATATGCGGCCAGGTCTTCGACGGTAATGTCCTGCAGCCGCATTTCAACCTGTGACAGGGTCAGGCCGGTAAACTCATCCACCGTTGAACCGGGTCTCATGTAGGTAATCTTGTTCTTGATGCCGCTGGTTCCGGCCTCCCGTTCAAGGAAGGTAAACAGGGAAAAATTTTCCGGGCGCTGGACATACCGGGCCTGTGCATCTCCAATCCGTTCGACAAGAGAAAGATATTCATTGCGAAGCGCCTGCATTTCGGCCGCCATAACGCGTTTGGAGGCGAGCTCCGAGGCCAGGGAACTTCTTTTTTCAAAAACCGGGACAACGGCAAGGTTAAAAAAGGCAAAAAGAACGATAAATACGGCGGCGCCTGCAAGAAAAAGCCGTTCCCGGCGGTTAATGTTGATGTTCATTGCTGCTCTCCTAAAATCTATTCAGGCCATGGGTCAACGGGTCATGTCGGCCAAATCCGCACGAATCCGGAAACGGACGCGGTTGATGCTGTTGTCCGTGTTGGCGGAACTGATGGTAATCTTTTCAAAAATATCGGTATTTTCCAGTTGCCCCTTTACTTCATCCACGGCATTGAATGTTGCAATCGTCCCGGAAATGGATACGTGGTCTTCACTTCTCACGAGGTTGGTTATCAACAGGTCGATTTCAGAAGGAATGAGCCGGCTGATTTCATTCAGGATGTCAATATTGGTGATATTGCTCCCGGGATTGGCGGATATCGCACTCCTCTGGCGGATCCGGTCGATTTCGGTTTTCATTTGGTGCAGCGGATCGACGATCCGCGTTTCTCCGGGCAGCGTGGACCTGTAGATATTGACGATTTCATTGTCCAGTTTTTTGACCCGGCTATCAAGGGACCGGACCTGGAAAACGGCATTGGCCATGATCAGGATAAACACAAAAACCAGGAGGGTCCCGGCGGTTATGCATTCGGTTTTATTGTCTATCCAGTATTTCTGGATAAAATTGAATTCGCGGCTGAAATTAAGCGATGCGATCCCGCCGATTTCAATGCCTGCCAGCCCCAGAGCGGCATTAAACCGCCGTTGTTCATTCTTGCCACCGGAGAGCCCGGCAATCATTTTCAAGTTGACGTCTCTGCTCATGTCGACGATTTTTATGCTGGCTTCAAACGTTTCTTGCAGAACCGAAACGATATCCGCCATATCATCCTCTGCGCCGCCGGAGCGTACGTTGGACAACCGTATCTCATCAAAACAGCACGCTGCATCATAGAGGGTTTCAAACGCCGCAAGGATTCTCAAAAGTTCTTTTTTCAAATGACGGGGGGCCGCCTGCGGCAGCCTGAACGTCCTGGACAGGTGCAGTTTTCCATAAAGAAAAATACAGGCGGTTGCACAACAGTCATCGATGCTGATAAAAAGAAAATTTTCGACCCGGGACGCGCCGAACCGGATAAGGCTCATGGCCTCGGCAACAGGGCTGATGGTGATACATCCCGGGTGGATGTCAAAGCGGCTTACCATCCCGAGAAGCTCCTCGATGGTTTCCGTTTTTACCGCAGCGGCAATGATATCCGTATAGTCGGACTTGCGGACAATATCAAAATCAATGGTAAATTCTTCAACAGCACGGGGCAGGCTTGATTCAAGCTCAAAGGGGAGCAATTGCGCGATTTTTCGACGTTCCGTAAAGGGTACCGTTACATTCCGGTATGTCACTGCGGAAGGCGGAACCGAAAGGATACTGGTACATCCGGATGTATCCATTGCCTCGGCCATTTGGGAAAGTGCCCACAGAAGACGATTTTCGGTATCCAGCGGCGCCTGATCCAGCCGGATATGAAACTGCGATTCAATCCGGTTCCCTTTCAGCGTGGAAGAAATGCGGAGGGCGGATACGGCGTTATCCCGAATGTCAATGGCGAGAATGCTGCTGCTCATATGTCCTGGTAGCTCCAGCTCAAGGGTCTGCAGTACCACCTGCCCGTATCTTCATCCTTTTCCCGTTGGACAATGACGGTGGCCTGCACGATGATGCCGTCCTGTTCGGCGCTGCATACAATGCGGAAATGGTCGCTTTCGGTCGTAATCAGATTCGGATCGATGTTGATTTCTTCCGCCCCCGGTACGGATTTGTACCAGTTCGGGGGGGTCAGATCATACAGGTATTCGCCGTCTGCTTTTTCCTCACGATAGGCAACGATTTCTTCGGCAAGAAACTCGTACCCTTCCGGTAAAAGAGCGGCGATAACCGGCATTTCAGCCGTATTGATGTTGATTTTACCGTCATAGGTGAAACGGTGGCCGTCTTCTCCCGCAGGTGTCATGCCGTATACTGTCACATAATTATCAATATCGAAACTGTAAAACATCTCCCTGGAAATATTTTTTACCCGCATCAGTTCCAGGACATGCTTGAAGGGGCCGTTCCTGCAGCCATACGGCGGATCAAGCATTCGGTAATGGTCCTCTTCCGCTCCCGTCAATCCGGTGATGGCATCGTCGTCCCCCGAATCAAGCCAGTCTTTTACCGGGTTGATAATCATGTCCGGTGTAATATTGCCCCCATCAAAAACAAAATTCGCGGATTCCTGCTGTGCACCGGCGAACATCAGTGCGAAAAAGTGCTGCCACAACTGGAGCTGCTGAGGATCGAAATCACGCCCATCGGGAAATGCAACAAGGGCATTGAGTTGCATACGGCTTCGTTCATCGGTGATTTCCAGCCGGATATCACCGGTTTCAAACGGCAATTGCGCCAGATAGTGTTGAATTATTTCCGGATCCGCCCAATCGTCCTGCACGGACACGTTCGGGCTGTCGGTTTTGTCTTGTGACAGAATCGCCTTGCCGATCTCCACCCCGGAATGGACCATGTGCGAAAGAGACATTTGATTTTTGGTCGTTGCAGCGGACATCACGGATTTTCGCATCTGGCGGTTCAATTCCAGGGCCACGGCGATGATGATCGTAATCGCCGTCAAGGTGATGATCAGGGCAATCCCCCTGTTGTTACCGGCGGACATTTTCAAGGCGTTTCCTGTATACCGGGATCGCAATCCGGGTGAAAAATTCATGGATTTGATTTTCGCCGGCAATTGCGAGTTCAATAACCACCGCGCGCGGCGTGGCGAAACGATACCTTTCCGAATCCGAATCCCATGTTTCATGGGTCTGCCCTTCTTCATCGATATAGGTCAATGCAAAGGATGTAACCTGCTCGCAGATCACCGGATCAGGCGCGGTATCATGTATTGCATCATGTCTTTGGCCGGAATCGATATCATAGGGGAAAGGGATGTCCGACCGTTTGATGATCATCGTATTCTCTTCCGGGTCATCATCTCTTTCCGCGTAATACATGATCCGCGCCAGCCCGGAAACAACATCGGATGAAATGGGAAGATGCCCGGCGGCGGCAAAAGTGATCCGGGAAGTCCGTTCGGCTCCGGCAAACGACTCTTCCCCGTAAAACCGGTAGGGATCCGGCGGATCGTTGATGCCGGGAATCTGGTACTCCGGATACTGCTCAACGAACGCGGCTTTCAGGTCGATGGTCATCCGGTTCAACGTATTTTTGGCCATTTCAAAAGCCGAAACACTTTCCTTGATGGCGTCATTTTTGGACAAAACTGCGTTGAGGGAACTGTACACCATGGTGGCCAGGACCGCAAATATGGATATGGAAACCAGTATTTCTATCAGTGTAAAACCGTATGAATCGCGAAACAGCGATTTTCCGGAAGGCTTTTCTCTCATGACAGTCACCTGCCCTCCCTATCAAAATGAAAATACTCCTGTGCCGTATAAACGGTTTTGAGTGTTGTCGATTGTATCGTTACCGTTGCATGCTGCAACGGCAGCGTTTTTCCCTCCGGATGGCTGATTTCCATCTCTTCAAGGGTCACTGTCCACCGCAGACCCGGAAAAACATCCTCATAGCTGCCGGATTCGCTCCCGGCAAAGCGTTCCGGCTCGAAGCGAATTTCTGCCATTTTTTCCTGGGCAAGGAACGGCGCTGTTGCATAAAAACGGGTGATTTCATTCATGGCGACCGACTGGCCCTGTAGACGGAGGGCACCCACAAGAACGATAGCGATCACCGACAGGGCGACAAGGACTTCCAGCAATGTAAATCCCCGTCGAAAACGATTTTCGGATGATTTAAAATTGAACATGGTCATCATGGATTGTAACACGCTGCAGAAAGGCTTCAATCGTGTAGGACTTTTTCCGGTTTTTCCGGTCTGTCAGGTGAATGATCGCCCGATCGGAATACCCGTCCGGATAAAAACCGACGTCCACGGTGCTGCCGTCGACATGACGTTCTTTTGGAAACAGAACCGAGTTTACCCGGAATCCCTGGGGAAGGTCAAAACTTTTTTCTGCGGCTTCGGCCTTGATATTGTTGTCCGGAAAAGGTCCGTCCGCCGCATCGCCTGTCGCCTCGCTGATGCGAAACGCATTGCCGTTCATATCAATGGTGAGAACAAACCGTTTTTGCATTCGCACGCTTTTCTCTTTAAGATCGGCGACATTCAGGATGATCCATTTTGAGACCTTTCTGGCGTCATCGCCAAACAGCATCCCGTCCATTCGCGGGGCGGCGAATAACAGGACAATGCTGATCAGGCTGATAACGGCAATTATCTCAACAAGGGTGAAGGCGTGCGGGTTTTTTATCATTTGACGGTAGACCAGTCCGCGATGAAAAAATGTTGGCGAACACTGCCCGGCCATACCTTCGGCCGGAGCATATCAAAGGGGTGTGAAGTGCGGCAGGAGTTGCTCTGAAAGAATCAGGGCAACGGGTTATAGAACCCCTCTCAAAATTCAGATTTCGGTTCAAGATCGCGGCGGCGTCATGTTTCAAACCGCAGACATACTGGCGTATTTCAAGGATTTGAAATAAG
>JAABTJ010000042.1 GCA_011389935.1 Desulfobacteraceae bacterium | reverse complement strand
TGATAGTACTTAGCCGTACGTGAGATTCTTCAGAAATTGTGCGCAACGCAGATATTGGACTTTTACGAAGCCGTCAAATACAAGCCATCTCAAAAAAAAAGATCAAGTGGGGTAAAAAATGCGGGGAGGGTGGTTTTTACCACAGAGGGCACAGAGGAGACACAGAGATTCACAGAGAAAAGCAATGAAAAAAGGGGGGTACGCCCATTTACATTTCACCGCTAACGAAGATATTGATGCTCTTGTAAAAAGTCTTACTCAGACGGCTTTGAAAAAAGTCACAAGATAAGGAACAGATGGCTAAGTTAAAAGTTCCATATACAAGGCGCAGTAATTTTTCATCCGCGAAGGCATACATCTAGTATGTTGAGCGGATGAAAAATTGCTGCAACGCAGTAGATGGGACTTTTAACGACGCCATCAACTTTCATCGGAGTCTTCGAACAACGCCGCCACACGAATACTTTCATTGTTGAATGTCACCATGTCCCCGGAAAAAATCTTTTTCTGCTTCCTGGTTTCAACCACTCCATTCACCATAACCCGTCCTTCAGCGATCGCATGCTTGGCCTCGCCGCCGCTCTGCACCCTGCTCGCCAGCTTCAAGATCTTATAGAGCTCAACCGGTTCTTCTGAAATTTCAATGATTCTCATTTTAGGAAACGCTCCTTTCCGGTTGCCAGGTCATGGAATCAAATTCCCTTCCCCTGTTCCGTCATGCGGTTTTTCAACGGTTCAATTTGTTTTTGTTTCCGTGCCCGTTTCCATATCCCGCAGTTTCCGGCGCAGGATCTTTCCCACGGTGCTTTTGGGCAGCTCTTCTACAAACGCCACGGAACGGGGAACCTTGTAAGCGGACAGGCGCTCCCGGCAGTAAGCGATCACGTCCGCTTCGGTCAGGGTCGCCCCTTTTTTGGGCACCACATAGGCCTTTACGGTTTCCCCCCGGTAGCCGTCCGGAATGCCGATGGTGCAACCTTCCAGTATATCCGGGTGCTCAAAAAGCACGTTGTCGATTTCAATGGGATATACATTGAACCCGCCGGCAATAATCATATCTTTGATGCGGTCCACGATGGTCAGGTACCCGTCTTCGTCGAACCGGCCGACATCGCCGGAATAAAACCACCCGTCTTTCAGCACGTTCTGCGTTTCTTTGGGCCTCTTGTAATAGCCCTTCATGACCTGCGGCCCCTTGATGGCGATCTCCCCCTCCTCGCCCATGGGCATTTCCTTTTGGCCGGTTTCCAGGTCCATGATCTTGATGTCCGTATCCGGCACCGGACACCCCACAGTGCCCGGCTTGATTTTTCCGCCCCAGGGGGTGACCGTGGCAATGGGGGCATTTTCCGTCAACCCATAGACTTCGCACATGTCGGCGCCGTTGAGCTGCTTCAGGTCCCGGATGGTGTCCGCGGCCAACGGCGCAGCCCCGGAAAAAAACCCCTTGATGGACGACAGATCCATTTCCCGGAACTCCGGCTCCGCCAGGAGCCCCACGAAAATGGTGGGCACGCCGGGAAGAAACGTGGGCTTGTATTTTCTGGTCAATTCGATATTGATCTTGGGATCCGGCCGGGGGACCAGGATCACCTCATAGGCCATCCATATGCAGAAATTCTGAATGGCGGTGAACCCCGCGGAGTGAAAAAACGGAAAATTGCCCATGAGTCGCTCTTCGCCGGGCCTGAGATCCGGAAACCAGGCGACGAACTGCTGCACATTGCTGCTCAGGTTGGCATGGGTCAGCATCACCCCCTTGCTTACGCCCGTGGTTCCGCCTGTGTACAGAAGCGCCCCGATGTCATTCCACGCACTCTTGTCCTTTTTCTCCGCGGCGCTGTACTGTTTCATCACGTCCTTGAAAATGCTCACATTCCCAGAGGGCTGCACTTTCCGTACCATGTCCTTCTTGACGTAGGGAAAAAGCTGCTTCTTGGGAAACGGTAAAAAACTGTGAATGTGGCAGGCGATAATTTTTTCGATTTTGGTGTCGGCCTGGATTTTTTCCATCCGGGGGACCAGAAGGGTCAGGGTGATGATGGCCTTTGCATCCGAATCGTCAAGCTGGTAGATCATCTCGCGCTCGGTGTAGAGCGGATTCACCTGCACAGCCACCGCACCGATGCGAAACACGGCGTAATTGGCGATCACCGCCTGCGGAATATTGGGAAGGCAAACCGCCACCTTGTCACCGGGGCCGATGCCCATGTCCTCCAGTGCACGGCTGAACTGGTTGACATACCCGTTTAACCTGGCATACGTGATCCGGCTCCCCATGTAATTGAGCGCATAATGCTTTGGAAATTTTTCCGAAGCACGGGACAAGGCATTGGACACCGTGGACCGATCATACTCCAGAAAAGGCTTTACCCCCTTGGCATAGGTCTTGTGCCACAGCTTCTCTTCCATCACACCCTCCCTCCCGTTCAAAATACCGGGACACTGTTTTTATTTTTTTAACGGGTATCCCACATCTTCCTGCCTTTGTTTCTTTCATGTTGAGATGGGTTCTAACAGGACAAATAAACGGCTTGCGCCTATGAACGGCCACCATGATTTTTCAGAAGCGCCCCAAAGGTCTGGTCCCTTCCGGATAACGGGAGGTCCATCAGGCCGGGCGGCAGAATGTCGGGCAGCCTTCCGACGATCTGATCCTCATCCTTTCGTACCACCGAGAGGACATCCCCGATGGAAATGGAATCCAGGGTGCGCGCCGGAACCAGCCGGTCCCCGTTTGCACCGCCGAGATTCAGCAGCCCGCCCCGGATCAGCTTGTCGCTGATCGATCGCGTTACATCGCCGGGGACGCGGATCTGGTTCTCCAGCCACTCTTGGCGGGGAGGCGGCTTTCCTTCGACAAATGGCTTGCATACCAGCCACATCAGCACCAGGGCAACCCCTTCCTGCAGTTCCGGCGAAAAGCTCACGTACTTGCGCCGCGCGACACTTCCTGGATGCTGGAGGTAAAAGGAAATGCTCGCGCCGAGCAGCAGAATCATCCAGTTGAGATAAATCCATATCAGCAGGAAAATCCCGATGGCAAAGGAGGAATAAATCGCTTCATACCGGGTGGAGCCGGAAACAAAGGCGGCAAAGGCCAGGCTGCCCCCCTGCCACAGCACCCCTGCGATCAGTCCACCCACAAACGCGTACCGGATCTGTACGCGGGTATTGGGGACGAACACGTAGACAAAGGTAAAGGCCACAACCACGAGAAAAAACGGGGTAAACCGGGCAAAGAGTATGATCAGCGAACCGAAGGGCTCTATTTCCATCAACCGCATGACAATGGTGGAGGAAAAAATGGTGGCGCTGAGCCCCATGGCAGATACCATCAACAGGGGGCCCACCAGGATCACGCTGAGATAGTTGCTGAATCGCTGCCCCACGGAACGGAGGCCGGGCACCCGCCAGATCATGTTAAAGGAGCTCTCGATTTTCTGAATCAGGGAAATAACCGTGTATATCAGCAGGGCAAGGCCCACCGAGCCCAGCACCCCCACTTTCATGTTGTCCACGAACCCGAGAATCTGCTCGGCCACCTGCAGCCCCTGGGGCCCCATCGGCTCAAAAAACTGGAAGAGGAACGGCTCCATCCGGTGGTGGGCCCCCATCGCCTTGAGCACAGAAAAGCTCAATGCCAAAAGGGGGACGACGCTTAACAGGGTCGTGTAGACCAGGCTCATTGCGTGCAGGGTCAGGTGCCCGTCAACAATATCCCGGACAACGGCATATGCGGTCCGGCCGGCAGTATAAAGCAGCCTCAAGGGCCCTTTTTGCGGCGGCTTTCCTTCGATTACCCAGTTTTCAAACTTCTGGATGCCGTCTTTCAGGAACGCCATGGACGTACACCTCCTTTATGCCTTGATCATCAGCGCAAAGGCTTTGCTCTGTTCTCACGGCCGGAAAAATTTGAAGAGTTGCAGCGGGCATCAGCAACAGTGTAGTACGGGTACCGAACGAAAACAATCCCATATGCCTATAACCTATCTCAAAATTATCTTTCGGCCCAATATCTTTGTTGGCGTCTTATTTCAAATCCTCGAAATACGCGAGTATGTCTGCGGTTTGAAACAAGACGCCGCCGCGATCTTGAACCGAAATCCGAATGTTGAAATGGGTTATAATGGTAAAATAACACAAAACCGGAAAACATACTACTAAAGATTTTCCGAAGGGGCAAACCTCCCCTTTGCCTTTTTCTATTCCATTTGATGGCGGTCATTGGGTATGATACAATTTTCTGCATTGATCAACAGGGTTTTGCGGGGCAACAAGGAATCTTTAACCCAGGGTATCAGAATAAAGGACAATCGCATGGCCAAAAAAATGAAATACACGTCAATCGCGCTGGTGCTGCTTCTGGCGGCCGGATTTCTGGTTCTAACGCTCACCGTGGACGCCATCGTTGAGGCCAATATCGAAAAAATCGGCAGCGAAATGACCGGAACGCCGGTCACGGTAGAGGACGTATCCATCTCGCTGTTTTCCGGAGAAGGGACCATCACCGGCTTTCGCATCGCCAATCCGGAGGGATACAAAATGGAACATGCGATGGTGATGAACGATTTTTTCATCCGGATCGACCTGTTTTCCCTGCTGTCTCATGAAAAACGGGTGGAAGAAATCATTGTCACCGGTCCGGCCCTTTACGTGGAGCAGAAACTCCCGGGAAACAACCTCCTTACGATTCTGAACCGGATTAACAAACGGGCATCCGCAAGCAGGAAGGAACCGCCTGGCACATCACCGGAGCCCGTGCTGATCATAGATCATTTCCTGCTGAAGGACGGATCGGTCAATCTTTATACAAGCATCGGCGGGGAGCGCTCGGCCTGGGTGGAAATGTCCATGGTCGAATTGTATGGAATCGGCCGGGACGAGCGGGAAAACGCCGTTGAACAGGCAGTGGAACAAATCGCTGCCCGAATCATCGAGCAGGCGCTGAAATCCGCCGCCCGGAGCGGAGCAGCGCAGATGAAAGACGCAATCGAGGACATTTTCAGATAGCCCACCTTTTACGTATCACCATATATTCCCTGCCCCTGTATCCTTGCCGGGGCAACACACACAGCCTGCCTGAACCGCGCAGGGAATGAAAAGCCTGTGTGACGGCAAAAAAACCGCCTTGGAGGTCGAATGCGCCTTGACATACGCCGGGGGCTTGTCTATCTATGTAGGAACCGTTATTCCTATAGCAACCGCTTGCATTACAATCCAGAATCAATCAAAATTTTTTGCGGCACAACGTAAAGACGGATAATTGAAAACAAGACTGAGGGGAGAAGTGTATGAAAAACCGGCATTATTTTTACTTTGTTTTGGTGGGAATCCTTTTATGTACCAGCCTGTTCATCAGCTGCGGCGGCAGCAGCGGAGGGGGCGGCGGAGACGGCAGCAACTCATCCGCGCCATCGGACGGCTACACATCCGGGAGTACGGCTCCCATGTCCACCTCCCCGGAAATGAAAAGCGCCGCTTCGGACGGCGACAGCACCGCCGTGACGCTTGGTGACGGTACCCGCGTAGAAGTTCCGGAACTGGAAGGCGCATGGGAAGCCCAACTGGAACGAGATAATGCCGACAACGCGCTTAAGGGGATCATCGATGCCATTACCGAGGATACCGGGCTGGTTTCGACCGGCGCGATGCGAAAGTTCTCCGTGTCCGGGGAAGGCGATCCGTCCAATCTCAAGCCCGTGATCACCATCCCGAAGAGCGAGGCCGGGACCATTGACCTTGAGACCATCAATGTGCTTCGGGTCGGCGACGTATTGGTAGACGGGCAATGGGTAACCGACCATGCCATGACCCTTCCCGCATCCACTGACGGAAACGGCAATATACGCTTTGTCGATCCGTTGATGGCCGACGGCCTTGTTCTTACCGGTGAAATGGCCGGATTTCCGGCCCTTGGTTACGCGCCCGCCGCCGATGAAAGCCAGGCCCCGGTCCAGCACGCCTGGGTCGGCAGCTCCCGCTACATCCTCATGACCTTCCAGGACGATCTGAACTGGCGGCGGGAACCCCGCCTGGTGCGGATGATCCCGGAACACTCGGACGAGGCCGTGGGATACCGGCGCCCCGCTACCGAGGCCGAGCTCGCGGAACTTGCCAAAAAACCCATATGCAACATGGTGCTTCTGGTTCACGGCCACCATGAGGACGAAAAAGGAGGAATATACGAAACCACCGAAGAATTGCCCTGGCTGTTCGCCTACAAGCGGCGCGTATGGGACATTTTTTACAACGAAATCCTGGATGAAAAATACCCCACCGAATGCACCGCGTTTTACGAATACATTTACCCGACCTACCGCCCGATCTTCTCCCCGGTATCGGACAAAAGCGGCGTGCGCCATGAAACCCTCGGGGAGGCCATGGGCCGGCTCGTTGAAGAGGAAATCGAAAAAAATTCCCAACTCGAGGCGATGCTGGATGAAGACATGGACTTCAACATCGTGGTTGCCGCCCATTCCCAGGGCGGACTGGTGGCCCGCGCCGGGTTCCGCCACCTGCCGGAAAAATTCAAAAAACGGCTCTACCATTTCGTTTCCTGGGGAACTCCCCACCATGGTGCGGCACTCTACACCCTGCGATATGCGCTGCAGTCCGGATACGACATGGTCGTCGACGGTTTTCGCCTTCCCCTTCAGAATATCCGCAACAGCATGGTCACCGGATCTTTGCTTAAGGGGGCGCTTAACGCACATGCAGCAATTGACGCTCCCGGCATTCGGGATTTGCGGTGGGACGCCGCCCATAAGAATATGCTGACCATCCTGTCTGACGGCGAACCGTTCCCCGAAATAAATGCCGGGAACCTGGGCACCATCGATCCGCCCCTGTTCAGCGAGAACCTCAAGACCTTCAACCAGGAACCCTACCAGGAAAAGGCCGACAGCAGTCTGACGTATACTTTTCTCGCGGGGATCACCCCCAAAACCGCTGAACTGGAAATCGTCGACGTAGACAGCGGCTGGTGGTGGCAGTACCGCAAACAGCAAATGTACCGCATGGCGGATGGGACAGGCATTGAGAAAGGCGCGGCCCTGAACCGACTCATGATGAGCTCCGGCAACCAGTCAAGCGACGGCGCCGTCCCTATATTCAGCCAGCGCGGCGCGGATATTTACACCACGGCCGATTATAAGACGGCCTCCGACATGGATCACGAAGAGTTCTACGGGTCGGAACCGCCCCAGCGAAGCATCGGCACCAAGTACAAGGGGGCCCTGGTGGCAAGGGAAACCCTCGGACTGTTCCGGCTCGAACACGAAAGCCGCGAATGCCCCTATATTGAAACCGATCGGGATACGGGCGAAGACGAAACCGTCCTTATATCCGGACGGGTCGTTCATCCCCTCTACGAAGAAACAAAGCAGAAGGTCGGCTACATCATCGACCGGATCGAG
Source organism: Desulfobacteraceae bacterium (assembly GCA_011389935.1). Classification (GTDB taxonomy): domain Bacteria; phylum Desulfobacterota; class Desulfobacteria; order Desulfobacterales; family Desulfosalsimonadaceae; genus B1SED10-16. Next base: position 10,468 of record JAABTJ010000042.1, on the reverse strand, counting down.
GCGCGCGCCGAAAGCCAGGAGGGGGATGTCATCGGGACGCTGTCGTTCGACATCGAGGACGATGGATCGTTCACCGGCGAAGGAACCGCCGACGGCGCATACGTCGTAGTGGCCGTGTTTAAAGACGGCAGCGAGGTGGTCAACCAGCTCAAATACGACCTCATGTTTTATGAAGACGATGCCTGGAGCTGGGAAAATACGGGTGAAAACTTCACCACCCGCTTCAAAGCCAACCCGGAGAAGTGCATCAATGCCCAGTTCCTCGTCTATGATGCCCACATCGAGCATCCGTCCGCCATATACATCATTTTTATCGATCCGTCCGGAGCCGACGTAAGTTCCTGGGACCGCGATGATCCATTTTACCCGGAAGAAGATGATTTTCGGGACGGCGGCCGGATCCTGGAGATTGACTACGGCATCTGCGGTACCATCTGGGACGACCCGCCATTAGGAGAGTATACAGTGGAGGTCCTGGACCAGAACCGCAGACTGCTCATATCCAAAACCTTTGAACTGTACTGATATCCTAAACGTAAAGTTTTCCGCCGAAACCGTCTGCGGCATCATCGATATGCCGCAGACGGCCGGCAATGAACCATGTAGTTGATGGACAGGTCGCGAGAAGTAAGACGGAAGGTTCGGAAAATTGGATTATACGTAATTCCGCACTTCTCGACCACCATAAGCCCGGCGTTTTCGCACCAGGTCGCAAGTTCGCCCGGCGTGATGAGTTTTTTATACTGGTGCGTCCCCCGGGAAATCAGTCCCAATATGTATTCCGCACCGACAATCGCCAGCATCCATGCCTTGAAAGTACGGTTCAGGGTCGAAAAGAAAACAGAACCGCCCGGTTTAACGAGTCTGCCGCAGGCAGCCACCACCGAGGCCGGGTCGGGTACATGCTCCAGCATTTCCATGCAGGTGACCACATCAAACGCCCCAGGACATTCGGCCGCCATCGCTTCAACTGTAACCTGCCGGTATTCGATTTCAAGGCGGCTTTCTCTTGCATGACGCATGGCCACTCCAAGAGGGGCCTCTGCCATGTCGATGCCCGTAACAATGGCGCCCCGCCGTGCCAGGCCCTCGGAAAGAATCCCGCCGCCGCACCCCACATCCAGCACTTTTTTGCCGTCAAGACGGCCGCGTTGATCAATAAAATCGACCCGGTACGGATTGATTTTGTGAAGCAGCCCGAACCCCCCCTTCAGGTCCCACCACTCCCCGGCCCATTCGTCAAATTTGGAAATTTCCGTCGGATCCAGATTGTTTTCCATATCACTGTGCAATCTCCACCTTGTTTCTGCCGCTCCGTTTCGCCTGGTACATGGCCCGGTCCACGCGCCTCAGGAACTGCGTCTCCCCCTCTTCCGCCCGGTATTCGGCAACCCCGAAGCTGCACGTGACCCGCACACCCCCAGACAGGGTTCGGTCGGCGATCCGTTGCCGCAGATGTTCGGCCACGACGACCGATCCGTTTTCCCGGGTCTCCGGGCAGACGATCAGAAACTCCTCTCCGCCCCATCGACCGATGCTGTCCGATTCCCGGATACTGCGCTTCAAAAGGCCCGCGATCTCCCGCAGGACGTTGTCGCCGACCTGGTGCCCGTATGAATCGTTGATCTCCTTGAAATCATCCACGTCCAGCATAATCACGGAAAAAGGCCTTCCGGTGCGCTGGACCCTCTTTATTTCGGCAATCAGGATATCCTCGATTTTCATCCGATTGGATATCTCTGTCAGCTTGTCCGTTATGGAAAGCTTCTCGAGTTCCCGGCTCTTAATGACCAGGGTCTCGTGGGCCCGCGCGAGCTTCTTGTTTAAAAGGGTCAGCTTCCGGTTCCAGAAAAGAAACAGGATCACAAGAAACGCCGCAGCGCCCATTACCTGCAGAAGAAGCATGGTATCTATCCCTTTGTCATACCGGACGGAGAGCCATTTTCTCGTGATCTGGCTTACTTCCCGCTCGGAGATCGACGCCAGGGCCTTGTTCACGATCGCAGCCAGGATCGGAACATCGCTTCGGACGCCCAGCCCCAGTGGTTCCTTGTAAGGGGTCTGTCCGGCGATCTTCAAATCATAGAGTCCCAACTCGTGGATTGCATGGCTGACCCGGTGCAGACTCCCCACAACAGCATCGGTCTCCCCTTTTTCCACACCCTTGAGGGCATGGTCCAGGTCGTCGTATAAACGGAGTTGAATCCGGGAATAGCGGTCTTCAAAATAGCTTCGCACCGGGTTGTCCCGCGCGATCCCCACCTGCCCGCCTTCCAGGGCGTGAAGATCCGGGAGATAGGGCTGCCCGTCCCGGACCACCATCACGTTTACGGATTCAATATAGGGCTTGGAAACGACAAAACCGCTCTTTTCCGGGTTGCTCCGGGATACGCTGGAGAGGAGATCGCATTGGCCCCTTTCCATGGCCTGTAGGCTTTCCTGCCAGCTCGTTGTGGGGATCAGCCGGATGGGCACTCCGAGCCTTTTTTCCAGCAGCGCCACGATATCAGCGGCAATGCCCCTGTAGACGCCCCTGGCGTTGATCTCTTCAAAGGGGAGCCTGGAGGGGTGCACGGCAATGGTGAGCGCCTCCTTTTCTTCAAGCCATTGACGCTCCTGGGGAGCAAGCATGATCTGGGGTTCGCCCGTCTGCATGTCTTCGATCTGCAGCCATCGGCTGTACAGTCCGGCCCGCTCCTCCCGGGTGACCTGGTCCATGGCCTTTTGCAGAATGTCCCGCAGGATCTCCCTGTCCTTGCGAACGCCTATGGATACAGGCGTATTCTCGAAATGACGGCTGCCCATGATCGGGACGCTTTTTAAATCGGTCAAAAAGTGCCGGGTGATCAAAAAATCAAAAACCGGTTTTTCAGACAGCGCCGCATCGACCTTTCCGGAGGAGACCGCCTTAAGGCATTGCAAAGTGTCTTTTTCCGGGACAACCTGTACATCAGGATAGTGGTTTTCAAGGATCTCCTGGAAGTAAAATCCTCTGGGCACGGCGACTTTCCTGCCGGCCAGGTCCTTGAGCCGGGTGAAGCCTTCGTTTTCCTTCCGGACCACGATGCCGGAGAAAATCGTAAAGTACGGATCGGTGAAAGCGATGGTCTCCAATCGTTTCGGCGTTTTCACCACATCGATGAGGCAGTCTATCTCCCCGGCCTGAAGCATGCCCATGAACTCCCCCCAGGCGGGTCCGGTGACCGGCTGGATTTCAATCCCCAGCTTGTCGGCCAGAAGGTCCATGTAGTCGTTGCAAAACCCTTCGGGCCGGCCTTTTTCCGTGAAATTAAAGGGAGGCCAGTTTTTCAGGTTATCCACCCGGAGCACCGGGTTTTGCCGCAGAAACACTTTCTCCTCGGTGCTCAGATCCGGCGCGCCGGATTGGGACACGTCAATCCACTTCTGGGCCAGCTCCACCTTTTCCTTGTCCGTTACCGTGGACATGGCCTTCTCCAGAATATCCGCGAGCAGGTCCATTTCCGGTCGTACAGCCATATGAAGCCCCTGCGGGCCGAGTTCCGGTGCATCACTCTCCCCGCAGATCCTCAGGCTTCCCAGGAAGCGCGTGGCCATCAGATACGACACGGCCCCCTGGTACCCGATATAGGCATCCGCATCGCCGTAAAAAACCGCCTCAAGTCCCTGCAAAGCATTCTGTACCGTTAGCAGGTTGATCTCCGGATAAAATTCGCGAAGCACCTCTTCCTGCTTATAGCCCTTGGCCGCCGCAACGGTCCTCCCCTTAAGGTCTTCAAACGACCGGATCGACGGATCCTCTTTTCCGGCGACAATCACATAGGGGAGCTTCACATAGGGTTCGGTAAACCGCATGAACTGCCTTCTGCTATCGGATATCCATAAGCAGGGCAGAAGGTCTATCTTCTTCTCCCTGAAAAGGCCCAGCAGCTCAAACCAGGTATAGCCGTTGACATATTCAAAGGAAATGCCCAGGCGCCGGCCCAAAAGCGCCAGGTGGTCAATGGCATACCCCCGGGGCCTGCCGTGTTCGCTGAAGTCAAAAGGCGGCCAGTCATCCTCGTTGCCCACCCGGATAACCGGGTGGGCCTCCAGAAACGACTGTTCTTCCGGGGTGAGCCGGATCGTGTTCACCGCGGACGAAGCATCGATCGACGGCGCACCCGAATCCGAGGCACCGTCACCGGCCCATACGGGCGGCACGAGGAGAAAACCGGCAACAAAAAGACCGATCCAGAGAAAACCGGAGATTACGCCCGAAAACCGTAGCATGTTTATTCCCGTTCCATACAAACCGTCTGTCCGCAGCACCGCCTGCTCCCTGATGGCAAGTGCGCAAGATCGCGCGGTGCGAAGCAGGCACTCCCTTGGCCGACAAGACGTCAATCCTCTCGATTGATGGTTTTTCATCACTCGATAAATGCCACCGCCCTGACGGGCGAACCGTCGCTGTTGGAGAAATGCAGCGGAAAGCACGCGGTGGAAAATAAAACCGGCGGCAGCTGGTCCAGATGGGTCAAATTTTCTATGATAATTCGGTTTTTGCCAAGGATAATTTTGTGAATGGTGAAATCATGCGCCTGCGGTGCGTCCGCGGAAATCGTGTCAAAACCGACCCCCTTGAGCGTGAAATCGTTCAAGTAGACCGCCGCTTCCGCCGTTAACGCCGGATACCCCTCAAAATAGCCGGTCTGCCCCCACAAGCGGGACCAACCCGTGCGGAAGAACACGAAATCCGCCGCCTGGATTCCGCTTTCAAAAGCCATCAGATCCTCTTTGGTAATTTCCTGCCGCCCGGATACCGACTCAATGCAGATCGCCCGCCCGTAAAAAGCCGACACCGGCATCCGGTCCAGGGTTATGCCGCCGGCGATGATATGGGCCGGCGCATCCATATGGGTTCCGGTGTGAGACAACACCGATATCTTCGTTTCTGCAAACCCGTCCTTGTCCAGCTCAAACGGCCGGGTCAATTCAGGTGGCGCCGTGCCCGGATAAACCGGCATGCCGACCTCGATGCGATGGCTTAAATCAATAATCTTCATTTTCCCTTTCCATTGCCGCCGCTACCGTCCTCTCGTTATAGAATCGATCTCATAAAAAACGGATGCTGCATTCCCGCTACCTTTTCTCTCTGAATGGGTAACGGAAAAAACCTGGCGCCCCCCTTATCAGCTGACGCTGGCGTTTATAGGGTTTCCGCTGATATCAATTGTTCCACCTTACACAAAAAGAATTATGGCCGAGTGTATCACAAAAAATATCAAACAAACGAAGGCTGTGTATCCCATAAAATCCCTGGGGCGAATATTCATCAACTGACCCATGATCGGCAGAAACGTAAGCGTCCAAAAAGGGTTGACCAAATTCGTCAGGGCGTCTCCATATGCGAACCCGATAATCGTCTTGCCTGGATCCGCGCCGACGATATGCGCAGCCTCGAGCACCGGGGGACCCAGCACCAGCCATTCCGCGCCGCCGGAGGGAATAAAGAAATTGACAATCGATGATATAAGGTACGAAAACCATGGCAGCGTATTTGCGGTGGCGAAGGTCAATAGCCCCTCGGCGAAGATCGTCGCTAGCCCCGTGGCCATGAAAATGCCCATGATACCGCCAAACAGGGGAAACTGGATGACGATATCCGCAGACCCTGTTATTGAAGCTTTTATCGTATTCACAAAGTTGATGGGGCGCCAATGAAGCAAAACACCAAACCCCAACATGAGAAACGCCAGCGCCGCAAGGTTGAACCCCCTGGCCTGAATAATGCCCGCAAATCCAGTCATGCAAAGCAGGAAAAGAAAAACACTCACAACCGGCGAGTTGTTTAGCCGTTCCGCAGGGGTCTTCGCCTCCATGGCAGAAGACGGTGACGTGTCTCCGGTTACTGCATCAGCCGGTTTTCCATGTTTTTTTTCATACTGAACCGCTGCATCCCACCGTTCATCCACCACTTCAGGCCTGAGAAAAAGCACAAGTATTGGCAGCAGAACAAGCACTGAAGCAATCAGGGCGAGATTCGTATTGATCAAAAGGGTATCTGAAACTGGAATGATTTCGGAAATGTAGCCCATGTCAATAAATCTCTGAGCGGTTTCTTCCGTGGCCATCATAAGCGCGGCCGACGAAGACATGCCGCCATGCCAGACAAGCAGACCGGAATAAAAAGAGGCGATGGCCACACGATAATCCACCCCCTTGACACGCTTGCATATTTCCACGGCCAGGATTGCCAGAACCGGTGCAAGGCCCCAGTTGATCAACATTAAGAGGATGGAAAGGATCGTTAGGAAAAAGTACACCTGCCACGGTTTCTTTATGAAGTGAACCAGCCAGTTAAAAAACAGAATGAAGGCCCTTGACACGCCAATGCTGAAACCAAAGCTCAGCACCATGATCATCAGGAAAGCAAAAAAAATAATATCCGGGTCAAAAACGCCTTTTACCCAAGCCTCGATGATATCCGCTGGGGCGGCGCCTGCCAGGGTAATGGCCAGGAGAATCGTGATAAAAGTGAGCACCATTGCGAAGACAAAAGAATCCGGTAGAATTCTACTGACTTTTTCAGCAAAAAATCTCCCCAATCGCTCGATCATGCACCCTCCTTCCAGATAATGAGTGTATGGGAATGTCACCCCCCAAAAGCCGATGATGGACGCTTCGATCCACCGGCACCGCTATCTGCTTCTCAAGGCATATCCTTTTCCAAAAGGACCCCTTGTTATTTCCCCGGGCGCTCTCCCGCTGCGTATTTCACCTTTTCAGGCGGTATTTCTGCGCCAGCCGGTCCTTTTCCGATTCCGGCAGGGAAGCGTAGTATCGCTTCCACCCGGGGCAGAAACCGATATGCCAGCGCCAGAGTCTGCCCAGCAGGGAGCGGGGGTTATTGTCATATCGCGCCCGGAAGGCGCATTTTTCACAGCGGGATGCAGCCATTGGAGCCCTCCTTTATCCGCAGGCGCCATCGTACAAGCCCCTGGGAACGTATGGATGAGGTGAAAAAACAGATGAAACAAAAAGTATGTTATTATGCCATGGTTTGGCGTATCATGCTACCGCTAAAATAGAAATGGATAATACCAGCAACACAACCCGGCCCGACACCAACCGAATGTGTGATATTCCCGCTTATGAAAGACACAGGCGAAACAAGACTAATGGCTGCGGCCGGTTGCCGCAATGATTGTCCGGGCTGCGCCCATCGGCGCATGACCCCGCAGGAAAGCCGAAACCAGAAAGAAGCATTCCTGCAAACAAGACTCTCCTTTTGGGCGGACCGAATCGCGCCCATATGCCCGCCGGATAGCGCCCATTTGTTCCAGTACCGGAAAAAAGTCTGCCTGTCCGCGGATTGGGAGGCACCGGGTTGGAAATTCGGCCTGATCCGCCGGGAACAAGTCATCGACCTCCACGACTGCCCGGTCCACAGCCAGGAAGTCCGGGCGGCCGTCCGCCTGTTTGTGAAATCCCTGCCGCACTTTGCCGCTTTTCCGCTGGTCTTTTACGCGCAATCCGGCGCCCAGGCCACCCTGGTCGTCAAACAGCAGGCCCTGCCCGACCTGTCCTGGCTGACTTCGGATTTTATCGGACAATTGGAAAAAACCGGCATAGAAGGCCTCTGGCTGCATCTGAATCCCGGGGCGGGGAAAAACGTATTTGCCAAAAACCACTGGCAGCTTTTGTGGGGAAATCCGCGTTCAAACAATGGCGACGGTTTCTGCTACGGCCCGCGGTCCTTTCAGCAGCCCATCCCCGCGCTTTTTCAAAAAGCCATGGAAAGCGCTTTGGCCTTCCTGTCCCCCCGGGAAAGCGACTTGCTGACCGACCTCTACTGCGGCAGCGGCACCGGGCTTACGCAATGGACGGACCGGGGATGCCGGGTACTGGGGGTGGAACTGGACGGAGAAGCGGTTGCATGCGCGGCCGCCAACGCACCCTCGGCAACCGTGCTCCGGGGCAAATGCCGCGACCGGATTCCCCAACTTTCCCGGTGGGCCAGCGACCTTTCAAGCGATAGTTCTCACCGCCTGGCGTTTGTCAATCCGCCCCGCACCGGCATTGAACCGGAAGTGATCCAGTGGCTGGCAGAAGAGTATCGGCCAACCCGCATGGCCTATTTGTCGTGCAGCGCCGGAACCCTGTGCCGGGATTTACATTTTCTGGCGGCGCACGGGTATCAAATCCGCCGGATCCTCCCCTATGACTTTTTCCCCTGGACCCTTCACGTGGAATGCCTGGCGCTGGCGGAGCACCCCGCTTAACCAGTCTCCGTTTGGATCATATTTCAGATGAGGCGCCTCGTGCATTTCCAGAACACGAATCCGGCCCTCCGCGACCTGCCGGACAACAATATGGTTCTGTTGATACGCCGTGTAGAGATAGCCGTACATTTGTCCGTCTTCACCGATCAGTGTATACAACCGGGCCGGATAGTCCTGGTACCCCTCCAGGTTGCGCACCAGCTTCTCTGCAAGGGCCCTGTTTTCCACATTGACCCATCCTTCCCGGTCAATGATGTTACCGTCACCCGTTGGATCAAAGATAAGACCGGACGGAAACGCCTCGGACATGCCCGAGTAGAAGACGTGGTAGTTATCAAATTCCGCCATCAAATGGTTCAACAGCCCCGGATCATGCCGCTGGTATCGGGCGGATCCGTACCCAGCGCAACCGGCGAGCAAATGAAAACCGATCACTGCAATTATCAAAAGACAGCCGGCAACCCCCTTTTGCATCATGCCTACCCCCTTCTTCAAAACAAAACCGATAGATACTCAAGGCGTCACAATGCTAAAATCGCCCCCGGGTTTATCAAACAGCAGGAAAAAACGGACAAGGTCTATCCGGCTTCCGCTGGTTTCCAGGTCGTCAGAAAAAATCGTATCCCGGATGCCTGCCTTTCCAATGGCCATTTTCAAAAAGAGTTCATGGGTCAGCTTCAGCGTGGCGTTTGCATCCGGGTCCGGATCGGCTTGCCTGTGGTGGAGAACCGAATTTTCCAATGTTAATACGTAGCTCTCGTTGATGTCCTTGAAAATGACGTTCACCACAAACCGTTTTCCTTCCGCGGCCGGACCGTCCAGCCTGACAGCCATGCTGTCGAATAAGCGGGACAGCGGTGTCTGCTTCAGCACTTCATACATACTGGCGATGTCAACGCCCTTGTCCGGCGTTCCGTGGCGCAGCTCATAGGCGCCCGTGAGGTAAACGTTTCGCCAGACACCGGATTCGGACTGATAGCCCAGTTGATCGTACGTCTGGGCGAGTAGCGCCCTGGCCTCACTGTTGTCCGGTTCGGCAAACACAAGGTGGTTGAGCACTTCGGCGACCCAACGGTAGTCGCCGTCATCAAAGGATGCCCGGGCCTTTTCCAGCACGCGATCCGCGCCCCCCATATACGCGATATACCGGGTGGCCGAATTCTCCGGCGGCAGGGGGTCCAGATTGGCGGGATTGCCGTCATACCAGCCAAAATACGCCTGATATACCGCCTTTGAATTATGCTTCAGCGTGCCGTAATACCCCCTGTTTGACCAATAATTGCGCAGAGATGCCGGGAGTTTGATTGCTTCCGAGATTTCGGAAGGGGTATAACCGGCATTTGCCAGCCTGACGGTTTGGTCATGAATGTACTTATACAGGTCTCGCTGTTTTTTTAAAAAATCCAGAACGTGTTCATTGCCCCATATGGGCCAGTGATGGGACCCGAAGTACACTTCGGCATCGCCAAACAGGTGGATGGCCTCGTCAATGTAACCGCTCCATTTTAATGCATCACGGACCTTTGCGCCACGCAGGGTATACAGGTTGTGCATGTTCCGTGAAACGATTTCCGCACCGCACCAGGCATTTACTTCCGGCAGGTAGAACGTCAACTCCGCCGGCGCCTCGGACTCAGGCGCATATTGAAAGATGAATTCGACGCCGTCGATGACCATGTTCTGCGGGGTTCTATCCACAATTTCCGTGGGCTGCAGGATGCCGTAGGTGCCGAAGGGGACGGTTTTACCCAGCCCGTCGTCCACGTGCCCCCGCTCACCCGGGGCCAATGGCTTCCCAAACTGGTATGCGGCCCTGCGCCCCATGCCGACGCCGGCAATGACGTTTTCACTGGTCGCCTCATGCATGAATCCTTTGGGGGCGATAATACGGACCCCTTGTTTCGCAGCCTCTTCGGCTGCTATCAAACCCAAAACGCCGCCAAAATGATCGATATGCGAGTGGGTGAAAATAATGGCAACAATCGGTTTTTCAGCCAAATGCTTCCGGGCAAAAGCAATCGCCGCAGATGACGTCTCCCGGGTCGTCAACGGATCAACAATAATCCAGCCGGTTTTCCCTTCAATAATGGTCATATTGGAAAGGCAGAAACCCCGGAGCTGGTACACATGATCCGTTACCTTGAACAATCCGTGAATACGGTTCAGTTTTGCCTGCCGCCAGAGGCTTGGGTGAACGCTGGAAGGGGCTTCGCCCTCCACAAACC
>JAABTJ010000041.1 GCA_011389935.1 Desulfobacteraceae bacterium | reverse complement strand
ACGAGGTGCCGGAGCGCTATGCCGAACCCGGATTCAGAGAGAGATACAAAGCATCCGGGGGATACAGCGGCACATCCCTGACGTTTTCCGCCAGTCGCCGATTCAAACACATCTGGACAGGCATGTTCTTTCGCTATGACAATCTCTCCGGTGCGGCATTCATTGACAGTCCACTGGTGGAGACCCGGCATTCCTTCATGGCGGGAGTGGGCATTGCCTATGTGTTCTGGGCGTCAACCAGCACCGTACCGGCCACGCGCGACGATTTTTAAGGCATAAAGGGCGGCCGGATTGCCGTCGGCAAACCATCCGGTCTCTGGCCGTTACTCACCCAAACGGAACAGCAGGTTGACTTTCAGAAAGAAAACCCATTCATCGTAGGAGTAGTCCTGCTCGTCATAATAATAATACCCGGAACTTGAATACCGGGTCTCTTCATAGGTATCGGAAGCATTGTACTGATACCGCAGCCCCAGCTCCGGACAGATCGATACGACCCTGGGCAGGTTGAAATTCATGCCGGTAACAACACCGGTGCCCACGCCAAAAAAATCCACACTATCCTCTTCATAATACGAACCGCCGATGGGCGTATCCCAGTTGCTGTAGCTCAAATGCAGGTGCGGGCCGATCCACCAGCGGAAATTCTCGTTTTTAATGATGCCGAACCCAAAGGTGTTGTCAATGGAAATTCGGTAGCCGTCAAAACCATAAGGTATATCGAGGTCGCTGTAACCGATGTGCAGACGGTAATTAAAAAGGTCGCGTTTTGTTACATTGCTGTCGAAAACAAAACCGAACCCTTTTGTGTCAATATCAATAGAAGCGCCATACTCGTCATCAAATTCACCGGAACCGGACGTATGCTCGATATATGGGCCCAATCCCACCGCATAGGAATGTACCGGCGCCAGTAGAAAACCGGTAACCGTCAGTAAAAACAGTACAAACAAAAATCGCATTTTCATGGTGCATCTCCTTTCTGATCGGATGAATGAATGCCGGAAATCATCTGCCATACAGATCGTCCCTGCCCGCTTTTGCCGGATAGTAAAAAATGTTCCAAACAGATAAATCTTTAATAAATGGTAGAAAAACTATATTATTCAACCAAGCGGAAAAGTCAACACCTTTCCCCTTCACGGATGCAGGAAAATGCGACACAAAACAACCGCCGCCCTCGGAATGCTTTTTGCCGCCATGATGATCTCCGGATGCATCACCGGCATGATATACTACCCGTCCGGTGAAATCACCAAAACGCCGGCGGATATCGGCATCCCCTACGAATCCGTTCGCATCGGCACTTCCGACGGGGTCGAGATATCCGGCTGGTGGGTGGCCGCCCCGGCAGCGGACCAAACGGTCCTTTTTTTCCACGGCAATTCAGGCAATATCGGCGACTGTCTCGATAAAATCCGGATCATCCACCGCCTTGGATTCAACCTGCTCATTATCGACTACCGGGGATTCGGCGAGAGTACCGGTTCTCCGTCGAAAAAAGGATTGTACCGGGATGCGGATTCGTCAATGGCGTATCTGGTTGGGGAAAAAAACGTCGCTCCGGAATCCATAATCGTATGGGGCCGGTCCCTGGGGGGAGCGATCGCTGCAAGGACGGCGGCAGCGCATGCGGCCGGCATGCTGATCCTTGAATCCACGTTTACATCGATCAAGGAAGCGGCGGACGACATATGCCCCTGGGCTCCCGGGTGGCTGCTTGCCAATCACGCCTACCAAACGGCTTCCTACCTGGAGCAAATCGATATTCCATGCCTGGTTATTCACAGTGTGGAGGACGAAGTGATCCCTTTTCATCACGGGGTGCGCCTGTATGAATCCGTCCGGGGAGAAAAAAGGCTTCTACAAATAAACGGTTCCCACAACCGCGGATTTATTGATTCAATGGATGTGTATATCAACGGGATCCGGGAATTTGTCATGGATGTGAAAAACCGGCCATGATCATGCGCTTTGGGAAAGGACTCAAGGCGCCGGGATATCCCTTACCGCTGCAAATGAGGGCTCATGGAGTGGGATAAGAATATCCGCGGTCTGTTTGATTTTTTCCATCACATTGTAGGCTTCATAGGCATTCACGTTCGTTCCCGGCGGAATCACGTCCATTTCCATTCCCAGGATCTCCCGGGGGGGATAAAAATTTTCCAGTATTGTGCAGCATCCGGTGATGACCGCTTTCCCGCCGGATGTTTCAATGATTACGGACAATCCCCCATCGGTATGCGCCGGCGTGTGCATCACGGAGATGCCGTCAACAATCTCCCGGTCTTCGTCGATGGCTTCCATGCGGCCTTCCTCCTCCACTTCCTCGATGTAGTCCTCAAGGTATCGGTAGTCGAGGGGATGCGGATCATGGATGCGGAGCAGCTCCTTTGAATGTACGTAAAACCGGGCATTTTCGCACTTGTAATCGTTTTCGCAATGATCGTTGTGAAGATGGGTGTGGATCACGATATCGATATCCAAAGGCGTCAACCCATACAACGCAAGCCCCTCCTCGAACGTATGGATTTTCCCGCCGATAGCCCGCTCCCGGTCTTCGGACCGGATCGGATGCGCCTCGCCGGTATCCACAAGGATTTTGCGGTCCCCGCCTTCAATGTACCAAGCATATATCGGTATGGTATAGGATTTGCCGTAATCATGCTGGTATGTCATCATTCCCTTGTCAAAAATTTTCGTCCCCATGACAATGGGATGAATGATGTATTGCACCACGGTACCCCTCCCTTCAATGGTTCGATGCTACGATGATCCGGAAAACAGGGATGCGCCATTGCCTTGCTAAGAACCGGATTTCCCCTCCGATTTTTCCCCGGTTTTCCCCGAAGCCTCGGCCAGCTTGGCCTCTTTTTCAATAGATGCATACCGTTGTTCCAGCCTGGATTTTGCAAGCCGGAAGCGATGAAGTTCTTCCCCTTCAAGAATGCGTCCCGGCGGGGTTTTTACCGATGCGGGGTTGACATCCTTCCCCCTGTTGTGGACCTCGTAGTGAAGGTGCGGGCCAGTGGAAACCCCTGTGGATCCAACGTAACCGATAATATCCCCCTGCGCCACCCGCATACCACTTTTGATGCCGTTTGCATACCGGCTCAGGTGGGCGTACACGGTCTTGTATTCATTGGGGTGCCCGATCCGAATATAATGGCCGTACGACCCGTTCCGGCCGGCATATTCGACGATGCCGTTTCCTGCGGCCATGACCGGCGTTCCCGTGGGCGCGGCAAAATCCAGGCCGCGATGCATCCGGTTATACCCCTGGATGGGATGGCGCCGCATGCCGTATCCCGAACTCATCCGCGCCCCGTCTATGGGGGTCACCATCAGGGTTTTTTTTACGCTTTTCCCGTCTGCATCAAAAAAATCCGTCACCCCGTCTTCGGTTTCATAGCGGTAAATGGGCAGAAAACGCCCCTGCGTATGAAGCGATGCGTACAACACCGCCCCGGATGAAAGCGCCCGGCCGTCTTGATCCACTTTCTCCTCGTACATCACCTCGATCCGGTCCCCGGAGCGGATATCCCTTTGAAAATCGATATGGAACGAGTAGGCCCGGATCACCTGTATCAGCACGGCAACGGGCAAATCCGCGTCCATTGCGGCCTCGTAGAGGCTTGCGTCGATATCCACCGCGGCCTTGACCGGCCTGGTTCCCAATTCCCGGTCAAACATTCGCGCCAATATCCCTTGGTCCGGGCAGTCGATCAGCTGCACTTCCCGGTCCACGCTCAACTCCAGACGAAGCCCTTGGAAAACCAAGCCCTTTTTTCCGCTATCCGCGTCAAACGTTATCCGCAATGCCTGCCCCTGGCGCAGATCCCTGGGATCAAAAACCTTTTTCAGGGCATCGACCGCCCGGTAGGCCTCCGGGACGGCCAGACCGGCGTCAACAAGGAGATTTATCAGGGTATCACCGGCGGACACCCGGATGACTTTTTCCTTCAGATGCGCCCCGAGCCGTAGTTCCCATGGATCCATGACCACCGCATCGACGGATTCCGAATTCGCGCTCTTCTCTGCAGAAGGAAGCGTATCCATCACGGGAGGTGCCGTCCCGGCTGCATCCCGGGTTTCACTGTGGAAAACCAGCCAGCCGGCCGGCAGAAGCAAAACAGCAAAAATGCAAAAAAGAAGCGGCATAATGCCCTTCTTCCGACGGAACCTTTTTCCGGCGCCCTGGATATGCGTCGCCGCGCGAGACCTGTAATCGTAGTGCATGAAAACCGCCCTGTATGGTTTACGCCGGTGCCCTGCCGGCATTAATCACCTTCTCAACGGGTTTTATACTACCTTATCAGCAAAAATTCAAGCGCGGCTTTGCCCGGTGGCCCTCAAAAAAACCATATACCGCTAATTTTGACGGCTTCGTAAAAAGCCCAATATCTGCGTTGCGCACAATTTTTGAAGAATCTCACGTACGGCGAAGTACGATCAATTCTTCAAAAATTGCACGCGCCTTGATCTTGAACATTTTACAATGCCGTCTGAAAACGACTTTTTACGGGTCCATCAATTTTAGCGGATTGAAACTGGCCCAAAGCCGCCGGCAATCTTTTTTTGAACTATAATTGATCAAAATCACATCAGATATCGGTTTTTATGAAAACAAACCCCCCTCTTTTCGTTGATCGAAAAGGGGAAACCTATTATTTTTGAAAGTATCATAATGGCCAGACGAATCCCTTTTCTTTCAAAAACGCCTATCCCAACAGGAAATGACAATGGAAGAAAAATCAAAAACGCAGCAGATTGACCCGGAAGCACAGGCGGGCGAAGGCTGGTTTCACCTCGATGTCCATCCCCAGGTTTTTTTCATTTCCGCGGGACTGATCCTTTTTTTCGTAATCATCACCCTTGTCTTTCAAAAACACATGGAAGTCGTTTTTCAGCAGATGCAAAGCGGCATATCGGATTACGCCGGGTGGTTTTTCATATGGACGGTAAACATCGTACTGGTTTTCATCCTGTCCCTTCTTGCAGGGCGCTTCGGCAATATCCGGCTTGGCGGCCCGGATGCACGCCCCGAATTTTCCACCCTTGGCTGGTTTGCCATGCTCTTTTCCGCGGGCATGGGCATCGGACTGCTCTTTTACGGGGTTGCCGAGCCCATGTTCCATTACGTGGCAAACCCCCACGTCGAAGCAGGCACGACCGAATCGGCCCGGATGGCAATGGATATTACGTTTCTGCACTGGGGGCTCCACCCGTGGGGGGTCTATTCCCTGGTCGGGCTTTCCCTGGCCTTTTTCTCCTTCAACAAGGGGCTCCCCCTTTCCATCCGGACCGCCTTCTACCCCCTGTTCGGAGAGCGGATTTACGGATGGACAGGCCACGTAATCGATATTCTTGCCACCGTGGCGACCCTGTTCGGCGTGGCGACGTCTCTCGGCCTCGGGGTGCAACAGGTCAATGCCGGGCTGGATCACCTTTTGGGGATCGGACAGTCTCCCACGATCCAGGTCTTTCTCATCGGCGGCATTACCATGATTGCCACATGGTCCGTTGTAAAGGGGCTTGACAAAGGCATTCGCCGGCTCAGCGAAATCAACATCACCATGGCCGGTCTTCTGGCGCTTTTCGTCCTTCTGGTCGGCCCCACCCTGTTCGTCATGAACGCACTTCTGGAAAATATCGGGTATTACTTCCAATATCTGCCCAAACTCAGCACCTGGAACGAAACATACGAACGGTCCGAATGGCAGCATGGGTGGACGATTTTCTACTGGTCGTGGTGGATCGCATGGTCGCCGTTCGTGGGCATGTTCATCGCCAGGGTTTCCCACGGCCGGACCATTCGGCAGTTTATCCTGGGCGTTCTGCTGGTGCCGACATTCATTACATTCCTGTGGATCACCATATTCGGCAACACCGCCCTTTTCATCGAAATGTTCGGCGGGGGGGGGATTTCAAGGGTAGTACAGGAAAACATTCCCGTATCCCTGTTCGTTCTTCTGGAAAACTTTCCCCTGAGCGCCATCACATCGACGTTGGGGATCATCGTGATCATTACGTTTTTTGTCACGTCATCGGACTCCGGATCCATGGTCATCGACATCATTACTTCCGGGGGGAATCCCAATCCGCCCGTGCTTTCCAGGCTTTTCTGGGCAATCATGGAAGGCGTGGTGGCGGCCGTTCTTCTCGTCGGCGGCGGGCTCGTGGCCCTTCAGACGGCCACCATCACCACCGGGCTTCCCTTTGCGGCCATCATCCTGGGCATGTGCGTGGCATTGTACCGTGGTCTTTCCGAATACGGGGCTCCCCAGGAGTTCACCATCGGCGAGCGGCCCGCCACCGAATTCAAGGTCAGAACCAAGCCGGTCCTGAACAAGACCTTCGGCAGGCGGCGGCTCTGGTAAGGGGTGACAGATCCGAAAGACAGCGTATACGAACCGTAAGGAGGAAAAAACCGTGAACCGGATAAGCCGTTTTTGGATATGCATGCTTGCGGCAAGCCTTTTAACCCTTGGCGGGTCCTGTACGGACACCCCGCCGGATACACCGCCGGATGCCGCGGAAAGCCAGACCATACAGATCGCCTACACGGAATGGGCCTCCTCCGTGGCTTCCGCCAACCTGGTAAAAGCGGTTTTCCAGGAAAAACTGGGCATCCGCTGCGACCTGGTATCGATGAGCGCGGACAGGATGTGGGAAGCCGTGGCCGAAGGAGAAGTGGATGCCATGCTTTCCGCGTGGCTCCCGGACACCCACGGCCATTACATGGAGAAATTCGGCGGCCGGGTAGTCGATCTGGGGGCGAACCTGGAAGGGACCCGCACGGGTCTCGTGGTGCCGGAGGTTAAGATCGGTCGCCTGGCGGCGGGGACCGGCATCCACAAATCCTACATTACCATCGATTCCATCACAGAAATGCCGGCCAATGCCGAAAAGTTCAATTACCGCCTCATCGGCATCGAGCCGGAAGCCGGCATCATGCGCCAGACGGAAAACGCCATGGAAACTTACGGCCTGGGAAATTTCGAGCTGATCAAGAGCAGCGAATCCGAAATGATCGACGCCCTTGCCCGGGCCATCCGGGAGCAGCGGTGGATCGTGGTCACCGGATGGATCCCCCACTGGAGCTTCGCCCGGTGGAACCTCAAGTTTCTGGAGGATCCCGAAAACATATTCGGCGGGGAAGGACGGATCCACACGATCGCCAGAATCGGGCTGAAGGACGATATGCCCGAGGCCCTCCGCCTGCTTGACAATTTCCGATGGGAACCCGAAGATGTTGAACAATTGATGCTGTGGATCGAAGACGACAAGGGGCGGTTCCCCTATGACAAGGCCCTTCGATGGGTGCGCGCCAACCCGGACAAAGTTGACGCATGGATGCCCAAAAAGGATTCGTAAACCGGTCAGCAAAAGGATTTTCTCATGCTCCAGGACATTTTTTTTCAATACAGGGGCGCCTGTATGATGCTTTTCCAACGGGAAGGGGAATCCGTCTCCTTCCGTGGAACGGCATTTCTGGTCCACCCGGAAGGATATTTCCTCACGGCAGGCCACCTGATAACAGGCAATCAGGAGCTCATGGTCGTTCCCACCGAAGAAACGGAGAATTTCCCGCCGGTTCGCACCGAAACCGTGGCCCCGATCCCGGTCGAAGTCCGGCAGATGGACAGGGAGCGCGATCTGGCGCTGCTCAAGTTCAAGCAGAAAATCGAGATTTCCATGCCGGACCACGTGATAAGCGCCGCCGAACAGATACCCACAGGCAATGCGGTCGCCTGCATGGGATTTTCCTTCGGCTACTACCAGGTCTACAACCAGCTCATAAAGCAGGCCGTAATCTGCTCCAGGCTATCCTCCGGAAACGGCACCCGGATCTTTCTTTTTGACAGCCTGGTCCATGACGGCAACCGCGGCGGCCCCCTTATCAACCTCTACGACGGCCGCATCATCGGCGTGGTGGGCGGCCGCTTCGAACTCCAGGAAATTTTGTCCCGGCAGCTCGGCAAAACCTCTGATTTGCCAATCAAGACGGATGTTTCCTACGCTGTCTCCATTGACCACGCCGTGGAACTCATGGAAAAAGAGGGTATCAATGTCATCTGATCAACATACGCAAAAAAAACCGGAAATGGAAGCACCACAGCGCAACCTGGCCCTCGACCTGGTCCGCACCACGGAGGCGGCGGCCCTTGCTTCCGCGCGATGGCTGGGCAAGGGGGAAAAAGAAGCCGGCGACGAAGCAGCGGTGTCTGCCATGCGCCTGTCATTTAAAGCCATCGATATCGACGGGGCGGTGGTTATCGGAGAAGGGGAAAAGGACAACGCCCCCATGCTCTACAAAGGGGAAAAACTGGGTTCCACCAGGGGGCCGAGCGTCAGCGTGGCCGTCGATCCGGTGGAAGGAACCAATCTCCTGGCCTACGGCCGCCCCAATGCCATCTCCGTGGTGGGGGTGGCCCCGGCAGGAACGATGTTTGACCCGGGCCCCAGTTATTACATGAAAAAACTCGTGGTGGGGGTGGAAGCCAGAAATGCCGTCGACCTTGACGCCCCCGTGGCGGACAACTTGAGCAAAATCGCCGCAGCCCTTGGCAAGGAGGTGGAGGACCTCGTGGTCTTTGTCCTGGACAAACCCCGCCATGGAGAATTGATCGCACGGATCCGAAAGGCCGGTGCCCGCATACAGCTCCACACGGACGGGGACGTGGCAGGCGCACTGATGGCGGTGGACCCGAACAGCGAAATCGATGTCATGATGGGGACCGGGGGGACCCCCGAGGGCGTGCTGGCGGCCTGTGCGATCCAGGCGCTTGGCGGGGAGATGCTGTGCCGCCTCGACCCCCAGAAATCAAAAGAAAAAAAAGCGCTTGCCGAATGGGGCATGGAGCTGGACCGCATCCTGGATGTCAATACCCTGGTGGCAAGCGATGATGTGTTCTTTGCGGCAACCGGCATATCCGGGGGAACGTTTCTGGAAGGGGTCAAATATACGGGCAAAGGGGCGGATACCCACTCACTGGTCATCCGCGGCAAAACCGGCACCATCCGCTACATCAAATCCCGGCACAACTGGGACAAGCTGATGCGGTTTTCCGCCGTGAAGTACGATTGAAACAGGAACGGCTCCCTGTTTTCACTGGTTTCCAAAGCCGTTGGACCGTTCGCAGTCCGGGCAGTGCCACGTGATCCCGTTGCACGTCATGCCCCACAGATTCTCGTGCATGCACGCCTGGCACAAGGCAAACCCGCAGCAACAGGTCCAGGAGAAGGGGGTGACACCCCCGCAGCCGTGACATTGACGGTTTGCCGCCCGGTTGTAGTGTCTGCGCCGGTACCGGCCGGTCTTTTTTTCAGGGCATTCGACCCTCATTTTCCCCCAATCGCAAAAAACGCGCGGGCATTTTCCGACAAGAACCTTTTGAGAAAACCGGGATCATAATTTTCCCCATCGATGAACTTGAGCTCGCGGTCCCACGCATACGGGATGTTCGGAAAATCCGATCCGTACATGATCCGGTCATCCCGCAATTCATCCAGACGGTACGGAAGCCGGATGGGAAAATAGTTGGCCAGGGCCATGGCTGTATCCAGCCACAGGGTATCGTATTTTTCAACCAGCGCCCGGTAGGTGTCGAACTCGTCGATGCCAAGGTGCGGCACACATATCTTCAGCCGCGGGAATGCCCTGAGAACGGCCTCCAGCTTCTCCGCGCTGCACAATTCATGGGGATCACAATTGTAGGCCGGGCTCTTCGGCTCCCGGCTCACATGCATGACCAGCGGCTTACCTTCGGACTGGCAGGCTTCATAAACGATCTCCATATCCGGGCCGTTCATGTCGAAGCACTGAACATGCGCATGGAGTTTTACGCCGTTCAACCCCTTTTCAAAGGCCTTTTTCAAAATCAGGGGGCTGTCCGGCTCCCCCGGGAAAACCGTGGCCATCCCGGTAATCTGTGACGGATACAAGCGGCACAGCCCGGCCATGTAATCGTTCAATTCCTGCGCAATGCCGGGTTTGTGCGCATACTGGAACGCCACGATATGGCCTATCCCCCGTGACAGAAGGTACTCGATCACTTCCTGTGACCCCAGGCGATAGCGTATGGGCCATGCGAACTGATCGAACCATGCCCATATGGCGTGAAACAAGCCGTCCGGGAAAACATGAACATGACCATCCACGACTTCCGGAAGCCTGTCCGGCACAAAAGCGCCTTCTGCATCGTTTACCGCGTCGAGCCGCATAATCTCTCATCACCTGCTGGTTTCAAGTTGCTGCGTCAAATTGTTGCAAAAGTAACCTGTTTTGTACTATATTGTATTTTCATTCCTATCAAGAGGAGCGACGCCCGTGCGACCGGCTTTTCGCATTCTGCTTGCAACCTTACTTTTTGTTCTTTTTGCCGCGGCCGCCCTGCCCGCAGCGGATACGGACGCCCGGACAGCGGACGAAGGACCGTTTCTCAAGCATGAAGACCTTTTTCATCTGTATCAGCCGTATCTCTCCAATATTGGCGGATACAAGCCGATTTATTTCCTTTTCGCCACGCGGCCGGAGGACACCAAGTTCCAGTTCAGCCTGAAATATCGATTAATAAATCCAGAATCACGGCTCGTTGAAAAATGGCCGTTTATCGACAGCTTTCATATCGCCTATACCCAGACCTCCTTCTGGGACCTGGGCGGGGATTCAAAACCCTTTGACGATACAAGCTACAAGCCCGAATTTTTCTTCCTGTCCTCGAATTTTTTTTCCGGCCGCGGCCCCTCCCATGTCTTTTTCCAGACCGGCTACGAACACGAATCAAACGGGCAGGCCGGGGATACGTCCAGGAGCACGAACTATCTCTACATAAAACCGATTTACGTGTTTTTCCATAAAAAAAGCAGCCTCGGGTTTCAAATTGCCCCCAAAATATGGACCTATGTCGCCAACACCGAAAGAACCAATCCGGATATCGATGAATATCGGGGGTATTTCGACCTGCAGTTCAAATTCGGCAGGGCCGATCTTGCCGTATTGGACACGCACTGGCGGTGGGCGAAAAAAGGTCATTCGATCCGCATGGACCTGACCTATCCCCTGGATCATTTGATCAAGGCAAACCCCCAGCTTTATCTGCATGCACAATACGTAAACGCCCTATCCGAAAGCCTGCTCGATTACACCGAACGCAAAGAAGCCTTTCGGATCGGTGTTTCCATCGTGCGGTAGCACAGGGGCAAAAAACCGGCGCGGAATCGTCACCTCTGCAGGACTTTTTTAAGCTCCGCCAAAGCCGCTTCGACCGATCCCACCTTTATGGTGGTCATCCCCATTTTACGGGCGGGCTTCAGGTTCCTGCCGATATCATCCAGGAAAACGGCTTCTTCAGGGGCAACCCCCAGCTTTTCCAGCACCAGTTCATACATCCGCGGGTCCGGCTTTGCCAGCCCTTCACGGCTGGACTCAACAAATACGTCGAACTCCTTTTTAAAATCGGAAAGCAAAGAGGAGATATCATCATCGGCAACCCAGTTGTTGGTAAGGGCGGCCGTCAAAATGCCGGATTTCCGGATTTGCCGGACCATATCCAGCATCTCCGGTCTGACCCGCAGATAATTGTTGATGGCGCCCATGATTTCCCGGCTGGAAATATCCGCCCCGGCGCTTTGGATCTCCCGGTCAAAGGCATCAAAAAAATCCTCCATGGGGATTTCACCGCGCTCCAGGCGGGCCCATGCGCCCTGCGGACCGGCATCCCCGATAAGCCGGTTGATAAAATCCGGTTCAAGGCCGTGTCTCTTTTCAAAATCCGCCAGGATTTCCATGGGGGAATCGAGCACAACCCCGCCGAGATCAAATATTACCGCCTTTATATCCATTTTTCATGCTCCGCTTGATGAGCTGTGTTCTACCGTTGCTCCGGTAAAATAAAATCACGCGGCCGATTGTCGTTTTTTATGAATAAAATTGACCATCTGCGTGGTAACCAGGGATACCACCTCCTCCGGCAGAAAGGTTGAAGACGCCATTTTCATCGCCCTTTCCGTAAGATCCCTGGCGCTTTGGCCGGGATCACCCGTTTGGTCCAGCGATCCTTCAATAAGGCTGCGCTGCGCCGCTGCCGCGGCAATGGATTTTTCAAGAAACTCTTCTGCGTCTTTTCCCGTCCTGGCCCCGTAATGCTCAGCCAGCTGGACGCCTATGTCATAGGCTGCCATTTTTTCAAGGCTCTGCTGATACTTGTCAAAATCCGAGTTGGCCGCCGTAAAAATTTCACCGTCTGCAGAAATGCCTGCGGCATCCGAAGTAAACATGGCCTTTTCCTCGGGCACATAAACCGCGATGGAGCAGGGTGAATGCCCCGGAACTTCGATAATTTCAAGCGAACGGTCGCCGCATGTCAGCTTCTGCCCATCGCAAAGGACCTTATCCACCGCTATGCCCTGAAACGCTTCCACACCGAAAGATTCCAGCTTTTCGGCGATATTGGCGCGTTCTATGAGCACCTGATTCATAAACCGGATATTTTCAATCACCTGGGGGTTGGCCAACTTGTCCTGCGCCGCCTGTGAAGCGGCAACGACCACCCAAGGCCACCGCTTTTTGAAAAAACCGGCGATACCGCAGTGATCAAAATGGGAATGGAGCAGCAGTATCCGATGTATCTTTTTTTCATCAATATTGAACTGTTCGATTTGCCCGATCACGTCCGGGATGATATGAACCATCCCCCCGCCCAGCAAAATCGCCTCATCGCCGCCGTCCAGGTGGTATATGCACGCCTCCCTGCGCCCCAAAAGCGTAATTCTGTCCGTTATTCTCCCCGGTTTCTGCACAATCATGTCCGATTCCCCACGGTAATTCACGATTAATAATTTTCCATATTTTTTCTTATATGAATATTATATCATGTTATACTGATTCCATCAAAGAACAACTGCAAGAGGAACATCCGGATCGATTCATTTTACCATCGGAAAAAGGATTCTCACAAATGCCCCTGTCTGTCGTCGACCTTTACCGCGATGTGCTGCCGCAAACCAACTGCGGGGATTGCGGATATCCGACCTGCATGGCATTTGCAGGAATAACCGGTCCCCTTGAATCACCTGACAGGAAATTGTATGAAACCTAAAATTCTGCTCACGGGCGCCACCGGGTTTATCGGAAAACGCCTTTTGTACAAGCTCGACCAAAGCGGCTACCGGGTTCGCTGCCTGGTGAGGTCTTCTGAAAAACTCGCTCTTGCCCTGCCCGTTGAAAATGAACCGGAAATCGTCTACGGCGACATCCTGAAGCCGGAAACCCTTGACGGGGCCTTGGAGGGGATCGAGACCGCCTATTACCTGGTTCATTCCATGGGAGGGCGAAGCCCCCGGAAATTTCTCGAATTTGAAACCAGAGACCGAAAAGCCGCGCAAAATTTCATAACCGCCGCGGACAATGCGGGAATCAAGCGGATCATATACCTGGGAGGCCTGGGGGATGTCGGCGACAAGTTGTCCCACCACCTGGCAAGCCGTCAGGAGGTGGGGCGCATTCTGCAGTCCGGACGCTGCAAAACCACGATCCTCCGGGCCGCGGTGATCATCGGCGCAGGAGGAGCCGGTTTCGAAATCATCCGGTACCTGGTGGAAAGACTTCCTGTCCTTCTGTGCCCGAAGTGGGTGTACACCATGAACCAGCCCATTGCCGTCGAAAATGTCATGGACTACCTGCAGGGATGCATGGAAAATCCGGATACTGCCGGGATGTCCCTTGATATCGGGGGTCCGCAAATCCTGGGCTATGCCGATTTGATGCGGATTTATGCAAAAACGCGGGGTCTGAAACGGTTGATCATCGGCGTTCCATTTTTTTCCACAAGGCTTTCATCATACTGGGTCAACCTGATCACACCCCTTCCGGCGGGTATCGTCTTCGCCCTGGCCGAAGGGCTCAGAAACGAAGCCGTTTGCCGGGAAAACCATATCCGGGAGATGGTTCCCGCCAACCTTCTCCCCATGGACCAGGCCATCTGCAACGCCCTGGCCGAAGAACAGAGTGGTCCGGGGGCCATATCGCGCCAGTCGTGCTTCCTGTCCGAATCCCTTAAAAACGCTTGACTTTGGATATCGGCTTTATTACTTTTATTATTACCGGTGACAGAAGTCGCCTCAATCATTTAAAAAAATGAACCTGCATATCACAAGCCCGCAGACGACTGCGGAGCAGTAACAGCATACCGGAACCACGAAGGCTTTCTCTTTTGACAAGTGAACTGCTTCGTGGTTTTTTTTTGGAGGCCCAGGAACACTGACAGGAGCCATTTATGACCAAAAACGATATTCTTGCAGTTGGATGCGCTTTTTTCTTCCTGTTTTTTACATGGCCGTGTTTCGCGGACACACTTGAAACCGGGGATATCGGGGAGAAAATACACCAGCCGGTTCAGGAGTCTGTGGAAATCCGGAAGCAGACCCAGGAAGCAAACGAGCAGTGGCAAAGGGAAAGGCAGGCCCTGGCCGCCCGCTACGACCGCCTTACGGAAGAAAATCGCCGTCTCGCAGCAAGAAAAGACGCCCTTGAAGAAAAGGTCTCGGCATCGAATAGTCGCATCAAACGGAAAGAAAAACAGCTGGCCGACATCGAGCATGTAACCGTTGGCATAAAACCGTTTCTGATGGAAACGATCGGCCGGATCGAGGCGCTGATGACGGATGGCCTGCCGTTTTTGCAAAAGGAGCGGCAGCAGCGGATGGAGAGAATCCACGAAATGATGGCCGATCCGGATGTGCCTGTCAGTGAAAAATACCGCAAGGTCATGGAAGCGCTCCTCGTTGAGGCTGAATACGGCAACACGATCGAGGTCTACCAGAAAACCATCGACGCAGACGGAAAAACCATGCTGGCAAACATCTTCCGCCTTGGGCGCATCAGCCTTTTTTACCAGACCATGGACCGGCAGGAAAGCGGCTGGTTCAATGCAGCCGACAGCACCTGGGAGAAACTGCCCAACACATACAACCGAGATATTTCAACTGCCATCGATATCGGGGCCAAAAGGCAGCCTGTGGAGCTGTTGACTTTGCCGCTGGGAAGGCTGGTGGTCCAATGAAAAAAACCACCGGAATCCTTTTTTTGGCACTGCTGCTTTTGTTTTCATCCCTTGCCGTTTCTGCAGGCGAGGACATGCGGGAGATGCAGATCCGGGCCCGCCAGGAAAAACAGATGCTCCTTGAAAAAGCCAAACAGGAGAAAGCCGCCGCCGAAAAAGAGGCCGCCGAAGCCCGGGAGCGTATTCTGCGGGATCGCGAAACACTTGAAAACGCCATTGCCGAGCTGGAAAAGAACAATCGAAGACATGAAGAACGCATTGATTCGCTTTCATCCGAACTTGCAGGCCTTTCGGAAAAGGAAAACCAGCTTGACCAAAAGATCGGCGAAACCGACAGCATGGTCCGCGAACTGGTTGGCGCCATCCGGGTGAATGCCAAGGATATTGCTGCACTTTTCAACGACAGTCTCCAGCACGCATTTGCATCGGAAGAAACCGTTTTCCTTGAAAGCATCGCCGACCAGGGGGAATTTCCCGGAATGGCGGACGTCCGGATGATGGCGGATATGCTTATAAAAGAAATACGCCTTTCCGGGAGTGTACGGCTCGAAAACGGTTTCATTATTGACCGCTCCGGAAGGGAAACTGATGCGGAAATCCTTCTGATTGGAAACTTCACGGCCGCCTACCGCACAGACGATGAAACCGGCTTTCTGAACCATTCATCGGCAGGAAAGCGGCTTTTCGCCCTCTCCCGCCTGCCTTCCGGCCGGATGCAGGGACAGATCGCCGATTACATGGACGGGAAGAGCGAGGCCGTTCCCATGGATATATCGAGAGGGGGAGCGCTGCGCCAGCTGACCCATGAACTCCGCCTGTGGGAACAGGTTCCCAAGGGGGGCCCCATTGTATGGCCCATACTGATTATTTTGGGCCTGGGTATGGCCATTATCGTCGAACGACTTCTTTTTCTGGTGCGAAAACGCTTTGATTCGGAAGGCTTCATGCGGCAGATCGATGCACTGGTTAAGGAAGGCAAATTCGAGGAATGCCGGCTCGCCTGCGATGGGCATGGAAAAAAACCGGTTGCCCGGGTGGTGGGGGCAGGGCTTGCCTGCTGCCAGATGCCCCGGGAGGAAATGGAAAATGCCCTGCAGGAAGCGATCCTCAGGGAGATTCCGCCCATGGAGCGCTTTTTGTCCACCCTGGGCATGCTGGCTGCCATCGCCCCTCTTTTGGGTCTTCTGGGAACCGTTACGGGGATGATCAACACATTTCACGTCATCACCCTTTACGGCACCGGCGATCCACGCATGATGTCCGGCGGCATTTCCGAGGCCCTTGTCACCACCATGCTGGGGCTGGCGGTGGCCATACCGATGCTCATGGCCCATACCTGGCTTAACCGGGCGGTGGACAGAAATATCTCGGAAATGGAGGAAAAAGCGGTGACCCTGGTGAATATCGCCCATGCAAACCGGGAAACGAACCATAATCACCATGATCACGAACAACCGGTATGACTGAGCTGTTGATAACAACCGTATATCAGATGGAGGAGTACTTCCACAGCGGCGGTATCGTCATGTTCCCGCTGGCGGTGATCAGCCTTGTGATGTGGCTGCTGATCATCAACCGCGCCCTGTATTTCCGGCGGCTGTACAGGAAAAACATGAATCCGCGGACCGCGTGGACGCACATATCCGAAGGCCGTCTTCCCGACCCGAAACAATACCAGGGGGCGGTTTCACTGCTGGTGGTCGAATTCATGCGCCGCAGAAGCGGAAATTCGGAGCTTGACCGTTTCATCCTGGATGAAGCGGTGCTGCGGCTCAACCGGTCCCTGGACGGTTTTCTCGGGACAATCGGTGCGCTTGCCGCTGTTGCGCCGCTTATGGGGCTTTTGGGTACGGTGATCGGCATGATCGTCACCTTTGACGTCATCGCTGTTTTCGGCACGGGGAACACCAGCGCCATGGCCGGCGGGATCTCCGAAGCGCTGATAACCACTCAGACCGGCCTTCTGGTGGCCATTCCCGGGCTTTACATGAAAGGTTTTCTGGACCGGCGGGCTCACAAACTCAAACAGCGCAACGCGGTGGTGGGGTATTATTTGCGGCGAAGACTATAGGGGAATCCCCTTGAATCCTGCTTATCGGAGTCGGGGTCGGATTCGGTATCGGGATCGAATCAAAAAAAGAAATGTGGACAATTTCCCCGGGCGGCACCGGGTATTGTCCTTCGCAACCGCAAGGCCATGGGATATCTCTATGGCTCGCTTCGACGCGCCCTGTGATAAACGGCTGGGCCACAGGTCGCTTGTCTGCGCTTCGCCATGAGATATCACCACGGTCTTGCAATGTTGCTTTCGGACAACACCCGGTACCACCCGGCTGAAATTGATCATTCTGATTGGGCACGGCGCAGCCAAATGCGGTTACGAATTTTTGCATTCTCGTGTAGTCATGAAAACTGGAAAATGGACCTGTAGGGGCACCCGCAAGGGGTGCCCCTACGAGGTCTCTCAAAATATAGGGGTCTGCAAACGCCAGTAACGCTGGAATATACCGAATCTCAATATTTTGACATTATAATAAAATGGATGGCACCGTAAAAAGTCGATTTTGGACGGCAAAGAAAAAAGTTCAAGATCAAGGCGCGTGCAATTTTTGAAGAATTGAGCGTACTTAGCCGTACGTGAGATTCTTCAAAGATTGTGCGCAACGCAGATATTGGACTTTTTACGAAGCCGTCAAAATGGAAAAATTTCAAAAAGAAGGGGGCGGGTGTTGTCCGGAGCAACATCGGGAGGACTTGGCGGCAGCTCTTGGCGAAGTGGCGCAAAATATCCTGGATTGTCTGAGTCCGAAGGGCAAGTTTCCAGGATATTGCGAAACGAGCCATAGAGATGCCCCAAAGCCTCACGGTTGCGCCGGGCAATACCCGCACACACCTTTTTGAAATTTTACACACAGTTACAGCGAACAACGTTTACCATACAACGGGTAAAAAAACATGCTGAATATATCCTCTGCCAGGCGGAACCGTAACGCGACAAGGGAACTCAACATCGCGCCGTTGATCGATATGGTGTTCATCCTGCTGATTTTTTTCATTGTCACCACCAGTTTCGTGAAGGAAACCGGCATCGATGTCAGCCGCCCCACGGCCTCCACCGCCGTAAGCAAGGAGACGGCCACCATCCTGATCGCCATAGACGAGGAAAACCGGGTGTTCATGGACAATCGGGAAATCGATATCCGGGCCGTTCGCGCAAACGTTGAACGCGCCCTTGCAGAAAACCCCGAAGGGGGCGTGGTTGTGGTCGCCGACCGGGGAAGCAGCACCGGCACTGCGATCATGGTGATGGACGGATGCCGGCAGGCCGGCGCCAATGAGGTATCCCTGGCGGCCAGCCTCCCGGATGGACGGGAATGACAGAATATACAGAATTAAGAAATTATTGTAATTGTTTAGCATATTGAAAAAGGACAATGCATACTTCAGGATGTTTTCCCACCGCAAATGGGCGGCATGGGGGATGGCTGCGGCCGGTGCGGCAGCCTTGAACCTGGCCCTTTTTGCCCTGGTGCCCTACCTGTTGCGCGCTGATCCGGAAAAACCGGCATATGACATGTTCGTATCCGGCATCAACATCATCCGCATGCAGGAACCGGCACCCGAAGAACCGAAACCGATGGAGGAGCCGGAAAAAGAAGAAGAAAAAGCCGAACCGGAAGAAGCCGCCGCCATGCCGAAACCGGTTGAAACAGAAATGCAGCTGCCGTTTGAAATCAACCCGCGGCTCCCCTCCGGTCCGCAATCACTTGAACTGCCGCCCATGATGACTTCCGGCATTTCGGTTTCACAGGACACCTTTTCCGCCGGCGATCTTGATCAACCCCTCACCACTGTTATACGAATGCCGCCGGTATATCCCATGAGCGCCAAACGCAGAAATATCGAAGGGTGGGTGAGGGTGCGCTTCGTGGTGAATGAAGAAGGGGCTGTTGAAAACATTGACATCCTGGATAAAAAACCGCCGGGCATATTTGACAGGGCGGTGA
>JAABTJ010000040.1 GCA_011389935.1 Desulfobacteraceae bacterium | reverse complement strand
AAACGCCGTGGCGCAGTAGATGACCGAGCTGCCGCCGGTGGTGATGGCGCGGACAACACTCAGCATCTGCGGGGTAAAGGAGATGCTCTTCCCGGGGGTGAACGCCCGCGGGATAATTTGGGTAAGCGTTCCCTTCAGCGGGTCATTGTCCCCCCACTCCAGAATCAGCACTTTTTTTCCCTGGCGGGACAACTCTATGGCGACACTCGCCCCTCCCGGACCGCTGCCGACCACAATGACGTCATATTCGGCTTTCAGCGTTTTCACGACGGCTTCCTCCTTTTTGCCATCCCTGCTTCAGGGATGATAAGGGATTGTTTTGCTGGAAATGGTTCCAATTACCCGTTGAAACGAATCGAACGGCGCAGAAAGAGAATCCGGAAGAAAAAAAGGGGCTCATTGAGTCGACCGTCGACCGTCGACCTGTACTTTATTTTTTTGGTTCCTGGATGTCAAGTACAAATCTCGCCCCCCCCCTCTTTTCTGGCAAAGAATCTCAAAAGCCCCCCTGCAGGGTCGAACGGATAAAAA
Organism: Desulfobacteraceae bacterium; assembly: GCA_011389935.1. Classification (GTDB taxonomy): domain Bacteria; phylum Desulfobacterota; class Desulfobacteria; order Desulfobacterales; family Desulfosalsimonadaceae; genus B1SED10-16. The sequence goes on along the minus strand of JAABTJ010000040.1, from coordinate 18,779 downwards.
CAAGGAGCCTTTCCCGGAAAAATTCGTATTGAGACATACCGCAAAGCTGAAAAACCCTTTTTTACAAAAACAATTGATTTTCAAAAACCAATGGGGCAAGAATACCGTAAAATCATATTCTTCACATAAACACAGCACCAATGGAGGATAAAATGACCGAAAACGTGGTGATCGCCCTTTCATGCGGCACAGACAACCCGAACCGGAGTACGCGGGCCCTTTTCATGGCGATGGTGGCGCACAAGGAAGGAAAAAATGCCACGGTGTTTCTTCTGGACGAGGCCGTGTACCTGGCAAAAGAAGGCCTGATCGCCAATATCAGAGCCGCCACAGGGGATTCGGCCGACGATCATATGACCTATCTTCAGGCCCATGGCATTCCCGTACTGGTGTGCCGGCCATGTGCGGATTCCAGGGGGATTTCGGAAGCGGATCTGATAGAGGGGTCACGGATGGCCACTGCCGCCGAACTGGTTCATCTGGTCTGCGACGCCGCCGTGATCAGCCTGTAAAACAGGGATTCCTATTCGACCGGCGCCGGTTTATCCGAGGATCTTTTCGATTTTGCGTTTCAGCTCGTCTTTCACGGGTGCGGCCTGTTCATAAATTTCCTTTGCCTTGTGAAAGTCAAGCACCCGTATGCCGGTTACCGGGGGTTGGAGAAAAATATCGGGCTCCTGCTTGGTTCGCATCTGGCGGATCACGTTGGCCTGCATGATATCGAAGGTGTTGAAAATCAGATCCAGGTAGCCGGGCTTGCCGTCTTCCGGCCGCTTCCGGGTTCCGGTAACGTCCACGGCAACGGTGATGTCAACCCGGTCCATGATCAGATCGTAGGGAACCGGGTTGACCATGCCGCCATCCACAAGAAGCCTGTCCTGGTATTCGACCGGCGGAAAAACGCCCGGCAATGCTGCGCTCGCCATGATGGGAGGAATCAACGGGCCGCTGTCGAAAACCACCATTTCACGCTCCCAGAAATCCGTCGCCGTAACCGAGAAGGGAATATCAAGGTCCTCAAATGTCTCTTTTCCAAGCGTATCTTCCAAAAACAACCGGAAAGTCTCCGGATCCACCAGGCCGCCGGCACCGATATCCAATTCGAACAAATCCAGCACATTGACCTGGTCCTTTTCAAATACGGCACCCAGCCAGTTTCCAATCCCTTCCGGCACCATTTCCGCCACCAGGTCTTTCAGCCCCTTTGCATCATGACCCGCTGCCACCAATCCTCCGATCAATGCGCCGATGCTGCTGCCGGAAATGCGTTCCGGTTGCAGGCCAAGCTCTTCCAGGGCTTCGACGACCACAATGTGCGCCAGGCCCGACGCGCCGCCGGAACCAAGGGCAAGCCCGATACCGGAAGATTTTTTCCCCTTTGCTTCAGCGTTTGCGTTTTTGGCGGAAAGGGGCAGCATGCCGGCGATCAGTGCGGCACGGCCCATCCGGATCAGGAAATCCCGGCGGGAAACATGCCCCCGGATAACATTGGATAAATTCACGATAAACCGCCCTTCCCTTATATATTTATATAATCGTATGGCAGCACGAATATATAAAAACCATAAAAACGAAAAAGCTACAATATCAATTCCATTCGGATGTGGTCCGGCACCTGCACCGGCCCGTCTTGAAACGGCCAGTTTTGCCGGGAAACCATACAAAAGCCCAGCCGTTCATAGAGCTTCCTTGCGCGGGTATTGTCGGCGGCGACATCCAGTATGCAGCGCCGAAGCTTTTGAGAGCGGGCCTTCCGAATTTGATCTTCAAGAAGCCCCGTCCCGATGCCCCGGCCCCGCATGCCGGCGGCAACGCCAAGGTTCTGGATAAACAGGGCGTCCCGCCTCGGCCGGGGCGTGATTGCTTCCAGGCGGGCGGCCCTTTTCAACACGCCGGGACATTTGAAAATCCCGTAAAACCGGATGATTTGCCACACCATCATGCGGCTCAGCCGATCGAACGCCTCTGCATGGTAAAAGGCGCCGATTCCGGCAACGCGGCCGTCAACAATGGCGGCCCTGTGATTTCTGAACCCCAGGACCCCGGAACCGTCCCGAAACGCCCAACGGATAAAATCGATTGGCCGGTGTTTTTTGGTGGAAAAGGCATACGCGATTGCCTCGGGGCCTGCGCTGTAAATCAAATCGGCAGCCTGCGGATCATCTTCGGGCCGGGCCCTGCGAAATACGATATTCATGGTGTATACCCTGGTAAAACTGGTTTGAAGAACCCATCTCAACATTCGGGTTTCGTTCCATCCGCTTGTTTGCATTTCGTTTTTTCGGGATCGAAATCGCTATCGAAATCGAAATCGGTTTTTTCAAATCCACGGAACACGACATCTTCCTTTTGAAATACGGAAACCACCAAGCTTTTCGTGTCCAAGCGACCTATTCTTTTCTTTCGATTGCGAAACCGATAGCGATTTCGATTATCCAACAAAAAGATTGGGCCGAAAAATAATTTTGAGATCGGTTCTAATATGGTACAGTGTCGGCGGGCCGTGTGGAAGCACGTTTTTGCATAAAATTCGCAAAACAAAAAGGATAAACTATGGCGAGCGTATTTAAAGGGTATACCGGAAAAATTCTCGACATCAATTTGACGGACGGTTCCATCGGCGAGTATCCCCTTTCCGACACGGACCGGGAGCGATTTCTGGGCGGACGATTCATCAGCACAAAAATCCTGTGGGATCAGATCCAACCCGGGATCGATCCCCTTGGCGAGGAAAACCTCCTGATCGCAATGACATCCCCGCTTACGGGGACCGGGGCTCCGTGTTCCAGCCGGTTCGACATCTCCGCCAAAAGCCCTTTGACCTCAGGCATCGGCCATTCCAACAGCGGCGGTCGGTTCGGCATCCATTTGAAGCGCGCCGGTTTCGATGGCGTCGTTGTCCGCGGGCGGGCAGAGACCCCCGTTTATATTGATATCAATGAAGATGAAGCCAGAATCCTTCCGGCAGACGACCTGTGGGGCAGTGATACCGAAAAAACGCAGCAGGCAATTGGCAAAGGAGGGAAGCTTGTCATTGGCCCGGCCGGGGAAAACCTGGTGAAATATGCCGTTATCGTATCCCACGAGCGCGTCCACGGCCGATGCGGCATGGGAGCGGTCATGGGTTCGAAAAATCTCAAGGCCATTGTGGCAAACGGAAAAAAGAAAATCGAACTCTTTGATACGCCCGGTTTTCGGGACGGGGTGAAAAAATGGGTCGATATGCTCAAAAAACACCCGGCCACCGGCGATCTGGCCCCCCGCTATGGCACTGCCCAGTTCGTCAATACCCTGAACCGGAAAAACGCCCTTCCCACACGAAACTATGCAAGGGGCAATTTTGCAGGTGCATACAGCCTGAGCGGGGAACGAATGGCGGCCGATTTTCTCAAGTCGAACACCGGGTGCCCTACGTGCCCCATCCGCTGCGGACGGGTCGTTGAATTCGAGGGAAAACGAATCAAAGGACCGGAGTTCGAAACATTATGCCTCATGGGATCCAACCTTGAAATTGACGATATGGAAGCGATCATTTCCTGGAATTATGACATGGATCTGTTGGGCATCGATACCATATCCACGGGAAACGCTCTCGGTTTTGCCATGGAACTCAATGAAAAGGGGCTTTGGGACAACGGCCTGTTTTTCGGCAAAAAAGACAACATCAGCGCCATTATCCATGACATCGCCCACAAAAAAGGCATCGGTGCCGACCTTGCGGAAGGCGTGCGGTATCTTTCCGAAAAATACGGCGGGAAAGATTTCGCGGCACATGTAAAAGGTCTCGAAATTGCAGGATATTCGCCCCGTGCTGCGGTCGGCCACGCCCTGGGGTATGCCACGGCAAACCGCGGGGCCTGCCACCTGGACGGCGGATACATGATCTATTTTGAAATCAACGGCCCCATGACGCTCGACCCGCAGCATTACCAGTCCAAGCCATCCTGGACGATCCTGGATCAGAACCTTCTTGCGGCGGTAAGCGCGGCGGGAAGCTGCCTGTTCACCTCATGGACATTCGTTCCGCCGGCAGCATTTGCCCTGCCGAAAAAGCCCTCCGCGTCCCGGGCCGTCACCAAGCTTCTGACCCATACATGGGGCACCGTGGTTCTGCTGCAGCGGCTCCCCTCGAAACTGTTCAAGCTCCATCTTCCCATGCTCCCCCATTCAAAGTTCCTCCATCTGGCCACCGGCATGAAAATGGACTTCGGCCGCTTTCTCAAGGCAGGGGAAAGGGGATACACCCTCGAACGGCTGTTCAACCTCAGGGAAGGCATCGGCAAAAAACAGGACACCCTGGCAAGGCGGTTTACCCATGAACCGCTCAACCCCAAAGACCCGAAATCGGTAGTCCCACTGGACAAAATGCTTCCCGAATATTACCGCATCCGCCGGTGGGATGAAAACGGGATTCCGACACCGGCCGCCCTTCGGCGGATGGACCTTGATTTTGTGAACCTCAGGGACGTCAGAGGTACATGAGATAAGGAAGCGTGTTGGCCCAAAGGCCCAAAACAAGGAAACAGTTTTTTAGCAGAAAAATGCAAAAACTACCCAAAACCATCTCCGGGCATCTGCAAAAAACTCCTTGATTCCGCCGGCTATAAAGGATACAACCCCCATAAAACGGAACAGGGTGAAACGCCCTGGCGGACCCGCCGCTGTAATTGGCGACGAAATCCCCATATGGTCACTGCCCTGAAACAAGAGGCGGGAAGGCGGGGAGAGTAGGACGACCCAAGAGCCAGAAGACGTTTTTACTGCACCTGCATGTCGCGGAATTGCATGCAGCACTCGTTATTTGCTGATTTTTTGTTTTTGTGCCGAATGTTTACGCCGCCTTTCCCGGCAGACCTGCACAATACACGATGAAAGCTGTTTCAGCAAAGCAATCGGTTGCGGGTCCCGGCAGTCCGTTTTTGGATTGCCGGTTTTTTTTTGTCCCCAAACAAGCAGAGAGGCCTTGTACCAGAAATGAACGAGAAGCATCCGTTGTCGGTCGTCAAGCCCTTGATTGCGGCCATTCAGTTTTTAACCATCATTCCGGTTCCGGTAAACACGACCCCATCCGATATGGCCAGATCCCTGCCATGGTTTCCGGCGGCAGGGCTGGTATGCGGAATTTTCGCTGCAGTGTTTTTTCTTCTTGCCCATGCCCTTGGGCTTCCATCGACGGCCGCCGGATTGATCGGGATCCTGGCGCTTTCGGGTTTCAACGGATTTTTCCACCTGGACGGCGTTGCCGATACGGCAGACGGCTTTTTCAGTGCACGGCCCAAAGCAACAATCCTTGATATCATGCACGACAGCCGGATCGGTACAATGGGTGCCGTGGGTCTTTTTTCAGTTCTCGGGCTGAAATGGTCCGCTCTTGCCGCCATGGTACCGGCGGACGGGTGGCGGGCCCTGATCATCGCAGCCCTTTTGGCGCGCACCGCGATGGTTCTGGCCATGGGGGTTCTTCCCTATGCCCGGAAGGAAGGCGGGCTCGTGTCTGTTTTTCTGACGGAGCGCATGCCGTCGCACATGGTCATTGCGTCCGTATCCGGCCTGCTCGCGGCTGCCGTACTGGGCGGGCTCGCAGGCATTGGGGCGCTGCTTTTCGCTATGGCAATGGTTTTTGCGTTCAACCTTTACTGCATGCAAAAAATCGACGGCATCACCGGTGACACCCTGGGCGCGCAGACCGAGATTACAGAAACGGCCGTGTTGTTAGCCATGTGCGCGGCCCTGTAAGGAGACGCATGAAAAATTTTAAAAAAATCTGGCAAAAAGCGGGCATGAACTGCCGCATCGGCACCACATCCTATATCCTCCCGGCGGACATCCTGCCCAACCTGAATTTTTTAAAAGACATCGTGGAAGACGTCGAGCTGGTGCTGTTTGAATCAGACGAATTCTCCAACCTTCCGACAACGGACGACGTGCGCGAAATGGGACGGATCGCCGACGGGGCCGGCCTTACCTTCACCGTTCATCTGCCCTTAGACGCCTATCCGGGCGCCGCAAATGAAAACGAACGAAGAAAATCCGTCGATAAGTGGCTCCGGGTCATGGATCTCATGGAAGTACTCTCCCCCTTCGGATGGGTCGTGCACCTCAATGATCCGCCCGGACAAATACCGTATGAATCGGCATCGATGGCCGGAACCCGTGAAACAGGGGACGCCGCCCGAAATCCGGCCCGCAAAAATCCACCATGGGACAACTGGCTGCACCAATGCGAAAAAACACTCGATGAACTGATCTCCCGGACGAAGCCGGAAAACCTTTGCATTGAAACGCTTTCGTATGACTTTGGCCGTGTCTTTCCGCTTGTGGTTGAAAAATCCTGCTCCGTCTGTATGGATATCGGCCACCTGGTGATGACCGGACGGGATGTTCCCGCCTGCATGGATGCGTGGCTTGACCGGACCCGGATCATCCACCTGCACGGTGTGCAGAGCGACGGCCGGGACCATGTGGATTTACGGCATTTTGACACCCGGCTGCTGCACGGCATCCTCAGCACCCTGAAGCGCTGCAATCACAAAAGCAGGGTTTTGACCGTTGAAATTTTTTCCATAGAGGATCTTGAGTCCTCCCTGTCCATTTTACGGGAGACTGTCACGTAATACGATAATTTCGGTACGGCAGAAAAGGGGAAAAGGAATCCATATGATAAAAAACAGGCTCACGCTCATTACCGGTGGGGCCAGAAGCGGCAAAAGCCGATTTGCGCTGCACCTTGCCGCCCCTTATGACATGCGCGTGTTTATCGCAACGGCCCAGGTACTGGATGCGGAAATGGAAGACCGGATCCGCCGCCACCAGGAAGAAAGAAAAGACCGATTCGCCACCATGGAAGAACCGCTTGACCTGGCCGGTGCGGTCCGCCGGATACCGGAGGGAACGGGCGTTGCCGTGATCGACTGCATGACCGTCTGGCTGGGAAACCTGATGCACCACCAAAACGTTGAAAGCGAAGATGCACCTTCAATTGCCGCCTTTTTGGATGCCATATCCATGCCGCCCTGCGATGTGGTGATCGTGACCAACGAGGTTGGATCGGGTCTTGTCCCGCCGGATGCGATGTCCCGGCGTTTCCGGGATATCGCCGGTTATCTCAACCGGAAAATCGCCTCGGTTGCCGATGAGGTTTACCTGGTAGCCTGCGGACTGCCGCTGAAACTGAAATAAAAGGACAATCCATGGAACTGCTCAACAAACGAATCAAAATGATCGATGTCCCGAACCAGGACGTGGAGGCCGCTGCAAACGAGCGCCTCCGGAACCAGGCGCGCCCGGCGGGGAGCCTCGGAATGATGGAGCCCCTCTCCGCACGTCTTGCTGCGATAGCCGGAAACCTGAACGTTCACCTTGCGCGAAAGGTCATCGTCACATGCGCCGGGGACCACGGCGTTGTGGCAGAAGGCGTCAGCCGATTCCCCCAGGACGTCACGCCGCAAATGGTTTACAATTTCGTTACCGGGGGTGCCGCCATCAGTGTGCTGGCACGTCATGCCGGCGCCGAGGTCCGGGTGGCCGATGTGGGCGTCAAATGGGATTTCGAACCGGATCTGCCCATATTTCACAAAAAAATCGCAAAGGGAACCGCCAATCTGGCCCGGGGGCCGGCAATGCGTCGCGACCAAGCAGTGGCAAGCATGGAAGCCGGTATTGCAATTGTCGATGAACTGGTTGCCGAAGCCCCGGTGGACCTTATCGGCACCGGAGACATGGGCATCGGAAACACCACGCCGTCAAGCACCATAATCGCCGCATTTTCCGGGCTGCCAGTTGCCGACCTTACGGGGCGCGGCACCGGGGTGGACGACGAAGGCCTTCGGCGCAAAATCAACGCCATTGAAAACGGCCTGGCCGTCAACAAGCCGGACCCGAGCGATCCCATCGACGTCCTGGCAAAGGTCGGCGGCTTTGAAATCGGGGCCCTTGGCGGCCTGGTCATCGGGGCCGCGGCCCGCGGTATTCCTATTGTGTGCGACGGTCTCATTTCAACGGCAGGCGCGCTGATCGCCTGTGAACTGGCCCCCATCGCCAGAGCATACCTGTTCGCCGGGCATCGCTCCCAGGAAATCGGCCACAGCTTCATGCACGAGCGGCTCGGCCTCAAACCGATCCTGGACCTTGGCTTCCGGCTGGGGGAGGGGACCGGCGCCGCAATGGCCATGGAAGTCATGGACGCCGCAACACGGGTGCTTGCGGATATAAAAACATTTGAAGAAGTTGGCATCATTGATGCCAGCCGGAAAAAAGAGGATCAGTGAATCTCATCGCCCACGGATGCCGTTTTTATGACATCTTCGGCGATGATTGCTTCCGCCGCCGCTTCCCTTGTGGCCTGCGCCACCGGAAAGGATCGGGGCACAGGACTTGACAAAAACAGGGGAATATGCCATTGTACTCTAAAAACATCAAGATATGTTTATATGGAGATAAAATGGTAACCGCAAAGTATTTCAAAGCCCTGGCTGATGAAACCCGTCTCCGCCTGTTTCGCCTTTTAATGCACTACGAATTCAATGTCAATGAAATCGTTTCGATCATGGGGATGGGGCAGTCACGGATATCCCGGCACCTGAAAATCCTGACGGACACCGGCCTTTTGAACAGCCGGCGCGACGGCAGCTATGTCTATTATAACAGCGTCGACTCAAATGAACTTGCGGATCTGATCCGGTTTGTGGACAAGTCTTTTTCACGACACAATGAATACCCCGAGGACCGGCTTCGCTCCCAGCGCCTGATTACCGAGCGAAAGACCCGCATGCAGCGGTTCTTCAATGATATCGCGGAACAATGGGACAGCCTCAAGCAGGATGTGTTCGGCGGGTTCGATTTGAACGGAAAAATCCTCGAAAACGTCGAAGAAAGCGATGTCGCCGTCGACCTTGGCTGCGGCACCGGGGAATTGATTATTGCCCTTGCTGCAAAGTCTACGCGGATCATCGGCGTGGACAGTTCCCCGAACATGCTCAAACAAGCGCGCATGAAAACCGCCTCCATTGATGACCGGGTCGATCTTCGCTTAGGTGAAATGGAACATCTTCCCGTCAGGGACGGCGAAGCGGACCTGGCTGTGGCCAGCATGGTGCTGCACCACCTCGTTGCCCCGACTGCCGGGATACGGGAAATCTACAGAATACTGAAGCCCGGCGGCAAACTGTTGATCGCTGATTTTGAAAAACATGACATCGAGATGATCCGGGAAAAGTGCGGCGATCCATGGCTGGGTTTCGCGCGGGGAGAAATCGAAAAATGGCTTTCCGACGCCGGTTTTTCACTCTTTGGGACCGAGCGCTTCAAGGTGCGGCACGGCCTGAACGTCAACCTCTTTCTTTCCGCCAAATAAACCGTCGCCGGTCGGTTTCCCACGGCGATCGTTTTTCAATTTTCATCCGCCCATACGGTTGGGCTCCAGAAAAATCCTTGCGGGGGAAGGATCTTTGTAATATATTGGACTTACCTTTTAACAAATAGTACAGCGGAAGAACCGAAATCGTTGGCATGCCTTGCGGGCATGCCGGAGTGCAGCAACGCCATCCCCAACGATTTCTGAAAACCCCTTTTGGGAAAGGATCTGACGTCTCTGTTCACTCATTTCGGATGGAGGATTTTTTTGACAAAAAATATTGAACCCATGGACAAATTACACTTTACACCCATCAAACCCAGAAGCGTGTCCGAGCAAGTATTTGAACAGCTGAGAGATCTGATTTTTCGCGGCAAGCTGAAGCCCGGAGAAAAAATCCCTCCGGAAAGAGAACTGGCCGCCGCTTTTGGGGTAAGCCGTCCGTCGGTAAAAGCGGCCATCAGCAAACTGGTCAATATGGGGATTGTCGTTCAACGTCAGGGCCAGGGAACAACCATACGCTCGACGGAATCCAGATATCTGGAAAATCCTTTGCGCGAAGTTCTGGAAGGAGAATCGGTCAGCATCTTTGATCTCCTTGAAGTACGCTCCGGGCTGGAAGTCAACGCTGTGGGCCTGGCTGCCGAACGAGCCACAAATGAAGACGTGCAGGACCTGGAAACGTGCCTTCAGGATATGCTCTCCAAGGTCGAAAAAGGGCAGATGGGCTCCGAGGAGGATGTGGCCTTCCACATGTGTATTGCATTTGCCACCAAGAATTCCGCGCAGATATACCTGATGAAAAATTTTTACGACCTTCTTTTTCACGGGATTCGCGAGAGCCGGATTTACCTTTACGAGGCCGGCAACCTTGGCACCATGAACCAGCAGCATGCAGAGATTCTGCAGGCAATCCGCAACCGGAATCCCGGCGAAGCGCAGAAATGCATGGAAAATCATATCCGATTCGTGATGAGAGCATGCCAGAATTCCATTCATGCGCATCAACAGGAAAATGGCAGCAGCGAAAAAACAGCCCTGGAAAGTGTTTAATTCATGCCACTGGGCGCGGGGATTGTCTGAAAAACCATAAAAACGGAGTGCCGCTATGCAAACCAACCTGGCGTATGGTCAAAAAAAATTGGAACTGGTGGTGCCGGAGCATGTCAATCTTTTGCGCATGAAGGAAACGCCGCGGGTTGCAGAACCGGAAGCGGCCCTTCGGCAGGCGCTGGAAAGCCCCATAAGGTCAAAACCGCTCAGGGAACTGGCAAAAGGCCGGCATTCCGCTTGTATTGTCATTTCAGACATCACCCGCCCGGTACCCAATCACCTGCTTTTGCCGCCGATGCTGGAAATTCTGGAAAAAGAAGGGATCCCCCGGGAAAACATCACCATACTGATCGCCACCGGTATGCACCGGCCCAACCAGGGGGAGGAACTGGCAGCCATGGTGGGGCCATCCGTCATGGAAAATTACACCATTATTAACCATTTCTGCCGGAAGCAAGAGGATGTCCGCTGCATTGATCACATTGAAGGCAATCCTATCGAGATCAACAAGCATTACCTGGATGCGGATCTGAAAATACTGACCGGCCTGATTGAACCGCATTTTTATGCAGGGTATTCCGGCGGCCGGAAGTCTATTCTGCCGGGCATCTCCAGTTTCGAAACCATGAAATTCATGCATTCTTACAAGGTTATTGATCATCCCAAAGTGGCCAACTGTGTTCTGGATGGCAATATTTTTCATGACTATGGCATCCAGGTCACCGAAAAAGCGGGCGTGGATTTTATCGTAAACGTCTGTATCAACCGCGACAGGGAAATAAGCGGTATTTTTGCCGGGCACTACAACGAGGCCCACCTGGCCGGCTGCGACTTTGTATACCGCCACGCCGTCGTGGAGATAGACCGGCCCGTGGACATGGTAATCACTTCCGGGGGCGGATATCCCCTGGACGCCACTTTTTACCAGATCAGCAAAAGCCTGACCTGCGCCAAGGACATCCTGAAAAAAGGCGGCACGATTGTTGTGGCCTGCGAGTGCCGGGAAGGATTGGGCAGCGACGACTTCTGCTCCATTATTCGGTCGGTGGACGATCCCGAATGTTTCTTCCGGGATTACAGCGATCCGGCCAATTTTGTCATTGACCAGTGGTGCGCCCAGAACATCTACCAGGCCATTGATCATGCCGGCAGCGTGCTTGTTTATTCATCCGGGCTCAGTACGCAGGATATTGAAAAAATGGGCGCCCGCAAAATCCATGATCTGCAGGAAACCGTGAACAATCTGCTTTCCGGCTGTGAACGCGTGGCCGTGGCGCCGGAAGGACCCTACGTGGTCGGAATGCTGGTCTGATCCCCCGGTAAAAAGATTCAGAAAACATGGGGAAACAAGACATAGGAAAACAGCAGCCCCATAACGCCCACAATGGCACCATATATCACCAGCGGAATTACCGTTCTGCGCAGGATGAGCCCCTCCCTGCCCAGCAGTCCGACCGTTGCGGAAACGGCGATAATGTTGTGAATGCATACCATGTTTCCCATGGCACCGCCCACTGACTGCAGGGCAACAATGATCTGGCGGGGCAGGGACAAGGTGCCGGCGATCCCGTATTGAAATTCCGCAAAGAGCAGGTTTGACACGGTATTGCTGCCCGTGATAAAGGAGCCCAGCGCCCCGATAAATGCCGCGAGCAGCGGCCAGACCGGACCGGCCAGCACCGCCACGGCCTCGGCCATGGCCAGGGGCATGGAAGCATATTCCATCGGATTTTGAGCGGAATTTCTGAAAATCTGTACCAGGGCAACCGCAAAAAGCAGCGCAATGGCAGGCGTCTTTATCCGTTTTATGGCCGTAAGCCAGGCTTTTTTGACCTGGCGGGGCGCCATTTTGTGAATCAATGCGGTCAGTGCGGCCACCAGCACGAATGGAACAATTCCCGGATTATAAAAAGGCTGCAGGGTATAGTGTACACCTTCCTGGCCGAGAATATCGGTAATGTTGATCTCAAAGGCGGTAATCCATCCGATAAACGGCAGAAATTTCAGTCGGGTCAGCACCAGGATAAGCCCGATAAGGATGTATGGCAGCCATGCCCGGAACTGGCTCATGCGGCTTGTAAACGCAATGTCTTCCGCTGTCCGGATCACGCCCGTCCATTCCGGCGCCCAGGTGGACTGGGGGCCAAAATGCCATTCATTGCGGGGAAGTAAAACACCCTTTCTGGCCAAAAGGATCATCACGGCAAGGCCTAGGATACCTCCCAGAAGACTCGGAAATTCCTCCCCCAGCAGGAAGGCCGAACCCAGATACGGAACCACAAAGCAAACCGAAGCGGCCAGAGAAAATTTCCAGGCGCCCAGACCTTCTTTCCACGACTTGTTCCGGCCGAAATAGCGGGTCAGAAAACATACCACGAACAATGGCAATGCAAATGCCATTGCCGTGTGAAAAACGGCCGACCACTGCCCGATCAGCATGAAAAACATCTGGATATCGGAAAATCCCGTTTCCCAGGGCGCAACGGCAATGGCCGCCTCCACGCGGGGCGTCAGGTTTTTGAGCCCCAGCCAGATGGGCGTGCCGGCAGCGCCGAAAGTGACGGGAACGGTGTTGAGGATGAGCGTGACCAGAACGGCCGCCATGGCCGGAAATCCCAAGCTCAGAAGAAAAGGTGCTGCAATGGCCGCCGGGGTTCCGAAGCCGGCGGCCCCTTCCAGGAAGGCCGAAAACAGGAACGCAATAATGATGGTCTGCACCCTGCGATCCTTGCTGATGCCGTGAAAACCATTGTTGATGGTCTCCATCCCGCCGCTCTCGGTCATGGTATAGAGGATCAGCAGTGCCCCGAAAACAATGAGCATTACCGTGACAGCATTGCCGAACCCCTGAAGCGTGGCGGCAAGAACCAGAACCAAATCCATTTTCCAGACAAAAACAGCGGACAAGGCGGCAACCGCCCAGGCCAAAGCCATGGCTTTCGTGGCCGGCCAGCGAAAAGCCACCATCAACACCAACGCCACCAGAATGGGAAGAAAGGCGAAAAAAGCGAGAATGCCCACAGGCATGAATTTTGTTCCTCAGTGCTTGCGTGGTTAAACGAAAAAGGGTCTTCAACAATGATGGATCATACCATGGACCCCCCTGGTTTGTAAATTGTGCCCCGGGCCCGGTCGTTTTCCTTTTTCCCTGTCAAGACCTGGCATACGGAATGTGCTAAACGGGTTTCTCAAATTGCGGATCATTTTCTACCCGGATATACCGGTTCGGGGACAACTTGCCGTATATCACCCCGCCCGGGCATGGTAATACCAAAAGCGCTTTATGGCCCGTTTCCATAACGCGGAAAAGCTGCAGGCAGCAGGAGCAAAGATACGCCGTTGGGTAAATGGAAAACGGGGTCGGCTCACCGTCAACCGATACGGTCAATTGGGGGGAGATGAAATTGGCATGATTGGCGGTTTGGATGGCAAACAACGCCTGCCAGGAGACCCCGGCAGCGCCGAATCGTTCCGCCAGTTTCACGTGCGACACGGACTGCCGCCGGGTGGCTTGATACCATTCCTGGGGCACAATTTTCCGGAAAGCCTCGTCTTCCAGAAGTTCGTCAATTTCTTCGGGGCGGGCGCTGCGCGGCGGTGCAAGGCGCTCGAAATCAAGCGCGGCCGCCAGGCAGCCCTTGAGAGGGGAATTTTCAAATACCGGCCCCAGAAAAACGGGGCTGACCAGGAGAACAGCCCCGTTTTTTTCCGAAGCCCTGTACCAGCTTCCCTGGCGGGCGCATGTCTTGTCCCATGCGCCGGGCGCAACAATAACCGGATTATCCCGCCGGAGCGCGGCACAGGGAAGGTCGCGCAGCAGTGTACACTTGTAGCCGGCCGCCTTGATAAGATCACGCAGGGTTTCGGGCGTCTCCCAAAACCAGTATACAATGCGCCAGGGTTGTCTCGGCCTTCGCCTCATCAATCGTCATCTTCCCAACACCCTTCCGGCGGCTCATACGGCAGACCCATCTGCATCCGGATACGGGCGATATCCGAAGCTTCAGGCCTGAAGGGAAAGTTGCGAATGTCCGGACCGGGCCTTGAATTGGCAAAGGGGCGGTTGCAGGCGACTTCTCCGTCATATCCGGCGCATCCGCTGGTTCGGAACGGTTCGCCCGTATTGATGATGGCATCTACGTCAGCTGCGCTCAGGCCAAATTCGACAATACGGTCGTTTTCATCATATGCAAACGCCTCGCAGCGGACCATGCCCTGATCAATCATATAGCGCGCCAGCTGTATGCGCCGGTAATGATCCATGTCCGGAAGCGGATGATCCGACATCTGGGAATCGGCCTCCGGAAAAAAGGAAAAAAGGTGGGTCCATCCCCCCATGTCCTGGACGCCCTGGATGGCTTCGGCCATTTCCTTTTCCGTCTCCCCCATACCGACAACAAAATGCGATCCGGCATTTTTCCTGCCGAAAATCGCTATTGCCTCTGCCAGGCATTCCAGGTATCGATCGTAGCGATGCGGGCCGCCCACACCCTTTCCCCGGTATTTATCAAAAAGGGGCGGCGTGGCAAGATCGATGGCAACGCCGATTTTGTCCGCTCCGGCCGCTTTAAAATCTGTAAGGTCTTCGCGTGTGACAATTGTCGGTGAAATAAGAAGAGAAACCGGGACATCGAAACTCCGGCGCAATTTTCCGCAGATCGCAGTGGTGTCTTTAATGCTCCGGGTATTGGTGATTTGAGATATGCAGATCCGTTTTACCTTTTCGAGACGGGTCGATATTCTTTCGATGATGTCGTCCAGTTCACAGGCCGGCCAGTCCACCCGGATGAAGCTCTTGTCACGGTATTCGCCGGGGCGCATACCCGAGAGCCCGCAATAGGCGCAGCGGGCGGCGCATCCCGAGGCATACGTCAGCAGAAGGTTAATACAGTGCAGCTTGGCACCCCGATAAAACAGCCCCTGCCGCAAGCCCAGCGTCATGGCCGCGGCAAGGCTGAGCCGAAGATAATCCGGGCTTTCCATTGCTTTTGCAGCGGTTTTTTTCGCAGTTGCAGCATTTTTATTCATTTCAGCAAAATCCCGTAATCGATTCATTGTCCTTTTTTCGGGCATGCGCCGGTTCAGCCGCTTGCAGCCATATTCCCATCGACCGGACTGTTCCACGAGGCCGCGGACAAATCGCGGGTAACGGAACAGCAGGTTTTCTGGTACCGTATCGCCAGGCCCATAGAAACCGCTTTCTCAACCGCTTCCGTGGATGGCAGCGCCAACCGGTTTATCCCGGCTTCCAGTGCCAGCAGTTCCAACTGGTGGTTGCCCCGCTGCCTGGCACAACCCAGGCTGACGGGCACATCCGGCATGAGGAACCGGGCTTCGGCAATAATATCGGCAACAGCTTCCGCGGGCGGCGTCTTGACCTTGTGCATGGGCGTTCGGGGAAGCGGCATCAGCGAAACAATGGCCAGCTGCGCCGGCGCAAACGGCGCGATCATTTCCAGCGCGCGGTATTCTCCCCGGATACGGCCGTAATCCAAACCGCAGACGACATGGGGAACCATGGGCAGGCCTGCTTGTTTCAATGCCGCAAGGGCGCCTTGGACGCGTTCCACCCCAAAAGGCGCATGATAGACCCTTCGCAGCGTTTCGTCGTCTCCGACAACATCGATCAGCGCCTGGTCCGCTCCGGATTCCCGAAGCAGCATAGCCTGCGCCTCATTGGGAAAACCCGCGTGGACCGAAACATACAAACCGGTTTCCGCCTTGATACACCGCATGGCATCGGCAAAACGTTCCCAGGGCAGAAAACCGTTTTCATTGCACCCCCCGCTTACCAAAACGCCGTGGCATCCTTTTCTTTCAAAATCCCGGCATCTGCGGATAAGGGCGTCCGGCGTCAATGCCGGATGCATGCTGCAAAGGATGACCCCCTTGCAGTGGTCACAGGAGAAAGCGCAATCCGATCCCGTTATGGACGCCGCCGGATATTTTCCGGTCATCCCGTCCAAATGAAACATGCCCGGCAGGTAGAACGTAATGCTTTTGCCGTGCCGGCGCCAGCTGATTTCTCTTGCCGCCTTCCGTCTGGCCTCAAGCATAATATCCCCTGTAGGCGACCCAGGTCTGTTTGATGATCTGCGGGAGATTGTGCCACTGGGACTCCAAAAGCCTTCGTCGACTGTGGCCTCGCTTAAGGGTCTCCCCGAAAAGATCCTGCCATTCTGCCTCATATTCCTGCAAAAGCGAACGATCGCCTTCCTTTACAGCAGCAGCCGCCCATCGGCCGGCCATTTCACCGCAGGTTGCGGCCGAAAATATGCCCGCACCGGTAACGGGATGGGTGTGACCGGCTGCATCGCCAACCAGTATTACGTCATCGAACACAGCTCTGCGCCGAGCCTCAGCCGGTATATGGCCGCCGGTGCGGCAGAGAACCTCCTCGCCGATCCGCTTCTGGTCCACAAATCGCTGAACAAAACTTTTTAATACATGGCGCGGGCTTTTCCCGGAAATGGCTGCCGGCCGCATGCCAACGCCGATATTGACGAGATTTTTTTTGGGAAAGAACCACCCATACCCCCCGAAAATCTCCGGATCAAAATACACCTCCGTATAGTCCTGCCGATGGACAAGGGGCATGCTGACCTGCAGGCCAACGAGCAGGTCCCTGTTGCGGGCGCCCACCCATCGGCCGATGGTGGAATGCGGTCCATCCGCGCCGATAATGATGCGTGCCCGGATTCGGGTAAAAACAGGCGCATCCCCGCAGTGACGGGCAATTATCGACCCGTCTGTCTCACGCCCTACCACCTGCGTACAAAGCATGCGCTCGGCCCCGTGGCCTGCCGCGGCCTTGGCAAGGCATTGGTCAAACCGGTCCCGGTCAATCATAAAGCCTTTTGCCAGGGTTACCGTGGTCTCACCATCGGGGAGGAAGGTTTTCATGCCTTTGATCGATTGAACCACAAACTGTTTCCCCAGGTTCAACTCGCCGACGAGCTGCGCCGGCACGTATTCGGCGCATCGAACCGGGACCCCGATTGTCTTTCGCCTGTCTGCCAGGATGACATGCCCGCCGGCCTTCGCCGCAGCAAGGGCCGCGGAAGCTCCGGCCGGACCGGCCCCGACAACCAGTATGCCGCAGCTTATGGTCTTCAATTTGCTTGTTCCCCTTCGGCCGGGGCCGCAAGGGACAGGAGGCTGTCCAGAAGCGCCAGATCGATCCGGGTCTGGCTCTCGAAGCTTCCGGCATACGCTTCTCTGGCCTGGTCCAGGTCATAGCAGGTGGTGCTGTCGATATCCAGGAGGATGCCGGGAAGGCCGGAGCGATGAAAATCATCCACGTGCTTGGCGAAAAACGGCTGGCAGCAGCAGCCAATGTAGGCGCTTACGCCGTTTTCCTTCATGTGGACAATCTCTGCCCATAGATCCTCAAAACTGACTACCGTCCGGACACGCAAATGATGCGCCCGCCCCATTCCCCATGCCGGGCCAATGGTGCATGATCTTTCTTCACACATGCGGCACCCTTTCTTGTATCGCAGGTCGCATTGCGTATCCTTTGCGCAATAGGGGAGAAGCAGCACCTTCGGATCCTTGGCCAGAATTTCACCGAAACCGCCGTTTACGGTGGATATCCGGTTGCTGTGTTCCAGCGGCAGGCCAAACTCCCTGGAAATCGCTATTTTACTCAAGGCCTGCGCCAGGGGTTTGACAAAGTCGCTGAATGTCATACCGGGGATGACGATTTTCCCCTTTTCGAAAAAGGCTTCGATCAATGACAGGATTTCGCGTTGATCCAGCCGCACTCCCCGCAGCCGGGATTCCATGTCGTAAAGCGCCCGGTTCGGAAAGGAAAGGAAATCCCCGGTAATATATATGTCGCGCAATCGTCTGGCTGCCAGATCGCATACCAGCGTAAAACGGACCATTCCGGCATCGGCCTTGTAGCTCGACCAGACGGCTTCCCGCTTGCGGTAGGTCGGTTTGACCCGGTCAATCCATTGTTCGGATCGATAATATTTTCTTCGCTTTTCAAACAAAGCCTGCTCCTCGGTAGTAAGCCCGCCGGGGACCAGTTCGATATTCAAATGCGTCTCAAAGCTTTGCTGGATCGCCGCCTGAATCGATTTCGCATCCGGTGTATAACCGAGTTCCCTGTTCAGGCAGGTTACCCGCTCTTTGACCGAATCGATTTCTTTTGCCTTTAATTTTTCCACCGGGATGCGCAGCGCCCGCAGCATGGTGTCCACGTCGAAATCCACGAGCATGGTCCCCTGGAACAAAAAAGCCTCCCCGGATTCGGTGCCGCCGGTTCCGGAAATTTTCCGTCCGTCAATTTCAATGTCGTTTCGGGGACGGAAAGCGGCCCCGGGGATTCCCAGGTAACCAAGCGCCGTACCCACGGGTTCGCATA
>JAABTJ010000003.1 GCA_011389935.1 Desulfobacteraceae bacterium | reverse complement strand
CTGCGGGCTGGCCAGCCGTTCCTCGTCTTCCTTCCGGTAGATAGCGGCCATGGAAAGGCCGATGACAATGGCAAAAATAACGGCGCCGATGGCCCTGGCCAGCCCCATTTCAAATCCCAGCACCCGTGCGGTCAAAATGATGGCCAGCACATTGATGGCCGGACCGGAATAGAGAAATGCAATGGCCGGGCCGATGCCGGCCCCCCGCTGGTATATGCTTGCAAACAGGGGCAGGACCGTGCAGGAGCAAACGGCCAGAATGGTCCCGGACACCGATGCCACGCCGTAGGATACGATCTTTTTGGCTTCTGCGCCGAAGTACTTGACCACCGCTGCCTGGGATATGAAAACGGCAATGGCGCCTGCAATGAAAAATGCCGGTATCAGGCAGAGCAGTACGTGTTCCCGTGCATACTCCTGCAGCAGCATGAAGGATTCGAGGATGGCCCCGGCCACCCGGTCGTGGGAAAACGGCATAACATAGGCAAAAAGGAAGGCCGCCAGAATAAGGAGAAATTTGTTTCGCTGCGTCATTTCAGCCCCTTGGTTCCCCATGTGTGCCCATGCTGTTTGTTTTGCGATAAGGCGGCATGTTTTTCATCTTGTGATTGTGGTCGAAAAAGATATCCATAAATCGTTATATCGTAATATATTTCATTAAAAATCTGTAAAGTGCTGCTTGCAAATCTGTTCCCAATAAACATCATAAAAATCATATGTACAAGCCATCTCAAAAAAAAGATTTTGGTTCAAGATCAAGGCGGAGGTGAAATGGTAACCGGAGGCCTACTGCAGTATTCCTCCGGTTACCATTTCACCGCCAACGAAGATATTGGGCCAACAGATTTTTTTGAGATGGCTTGTAACTCAGCACGGCTGATTCCTCATCCTGTTGCTCATTGATTCTGTATCGTTGAATTACAATATAGAAATAAATATTCTCGTTGTCAAATAAGAAAAATCCTGTCCGCCTTTCGTATTCTTATGCATCTGCACTTCAGTCCAACGGGAAAGCGCAACAAAAAAAGGGAGTGCAATGGCCGTTGCACCCCCTTTTGATTTTATTGCTTGGTAGCGGGGAGAGGATTCGAACCTCTGACCTTCGGGTTATGAGCCCGACGAGCTACCAGACTGCTCCACCCCGCATCATTTGAATTTTGTAAACTAAGATATTTGCCGGTTGGTGTCAAGAAGTAATTTTATGTAATATTTTTTTTCATGGGAATATGGTATGCATTTTTGCAAAATAACCGAAAACGATGTTACTCCCTTTTGATTCACCACAAAGCAAAAGGTGCTATCCCATGTACAGAAACCTCTTCAGCCCCATTCGGATCAATACCCTGCAAATTAAAAACCGGATCGCCTATCCGGCGTTAGGCCTTCTGTATTCCCATGACCGAAAACTCAATGACCGGTATGTGGAATTTTACCGTGAACGGGCCCGCGGCGGGGTGGGCCTGCTGACAGTCGGGCCGGTGGGGGTCGATTTCATCGGCTCCGGGGTGCTGGTGCTGGGCATCGATACGGACGAAGCCGTGCCGGATTTTTCCGCACTTACCCGGATCATCAAGGACGAGGGGGCGCGCGCGTGGATCCAGTTGTTTCATGCCGGCGGGTATTCCCACCCCATACTCATCGACGGAAAACAGCCTATTGCGCCTTCGGCTGTCTATTCCCGGTATTCCCGCACCACCCCGAAAGAAATGACCCCGGAAGATATCGAAATGGTGCAGCAAGCCTTTGCCACATCCGCTGTTCGGGCCAAAGCGGCTGGTTTCGACGGCATCGAGATCATCGCCTCGGCCGGATACCTGATATCCCAGTTCTTGTCTCCGGTGAAGAATCTGAGAACCGATGCCTACGGCGGCTCTTTTGAAAACCGCCTCCGGTTCCCCATTGAACTGATCGGGCGGGTAAGGCGCGCCGTGGGGCCGGATTTTCCCCTTACCATCCGTATGGCGGGCAATGATTTTGTCCCGGGAAGCTGTACGGATGATGAAATGCCGGACATCGCCAGGGCATATGAGAACGCAGGGGTCGATGCCATAAACGTTACCGGCGGATGGCATGAAACACGGGTGCCCCAGCTCCCCATGGATGTGCCAAGATCGGCGTTTGCCTTTCTGGCGCACAATATCAAAAACGCCGTCACCGTTCCGGTCATGGCCTCCAACCGGATCGCAGACCCGGACACGGCGGAGGCCATTATCAAAAACGGGTATGCCGACATGGTCAACCTGGGCCGTGTGTTGATCGCGGATCCGCAGTGGCCGAATAAAGCCTTTGAGGGGCGGAGCGATGAGATCCGTCCCTGTACGGCATGTTCCCAGGGGTGCACCGACCAGGTGTTCCAGGGGCGTCCCGTTTTCTGCGCGGGCAATCCCGAAGCGGGGTATGAAGCAGAGCGGAAAATCGTAGGTACGGATTCTCCCAGGCAGGTGATGGTCGTCGGCGCTGGTCCGGCAGGGCTTGAAGCCGCGGTGACTGCGGCCGCTTCCGGCCACCAGGTTGAGATTTATGAAAAGGACAGGGATATCGGGGGGCAGCTGTGGATGGCCGGCGCGCCGCCCCATAAGGCCGAGCTGCTCGAGTTGATCCGCTACTACCGGGCAATGATCCGCAGGCACGGAATCCCGCTTTATTTGAACACCGCCGTGGACGCCCGTTTCATCCAGGAGAGGCGCCCGGACCACGTGATCGTTGCGGAAGGCGCAGAGGCCGTGGTCCCCGGGATCGAAGGAAAAAACGCGCCGAACGTTTTGACAGCGTGGGATGTGCTGAAGAACAACCCCTCCCTGGGGCAAACCGTTGCTGTTGTGGGGGGCGGGGCCGTGGGTCTTGAAACCGCCCTTTTTGCGGCGGCAAAAGGCACCATAACCCCGGAAATACTCTATTTTCTGTTTGCTTATGAGGCCGAGAGCGTAGAGCGGCTCCGGGAGCTGATGTTCCGTGGGACCAGCCGGGTTACGGTTTTTGAGATGCTGCCCAAGGCCGGGGCGGACCTGGGGAAGTCCACGAAGTGGGTGCTTCTTGACAACCTGGCCCGGTACGGCGTCACGGTTTACACCAATACGAAAGTAATTTCCGTTGCCGGCGGAAACGTCCGTTTTGAGAAAGACGGCAGGGTGGAAAATCGGCCGTTTGACCATGTCATCCTTTCCGCCGGGGCAAAACCGGTCAGCCGTTTGGCCGGCGAATTAAAGGATGCGGGGGTTCCCTTCCAGGTGATCGGCGACGGGCTTCAGGCGGGCCGGATACAGGATGCGGTTCACCAGGGATACCTGGCCGCAGGAAAAATAGGGGAATAGGGGGGTTATCCGCTGCCGGCAAGCCCGCGCAGCTGTTGTTTGATTTCTTTGCCGGCGGCTTTCGGGTCGCTCCCCTCCGGAAACCGGATGAGCACCTTTTTTTTCCGGCTGCTGCGCCCGGAAACGATTTCCATGCGCGATGCCGGGATTTTGAGTTGTCCGGAAAGGAATTTGCAGCACATCTTGTTGGCGGCGTTGTCTACCGGCGGGGCGGTCAGTCGGATTTTCAGGGCGTTTTCATGCAGCCCGGCGACGGCGTTGGCCGATGCCCTGGGCTGCACGTATACCCAGAACAGAATTCCTTCCGCGGTGATCCGGCTTTCAATCATCTCTCAATTGTTGAACGCGGGTTCGCTGATCCGCGATATCGCCTTTTCGATTTCCTGTTTTGCCTCAATATACGTCCAGGTGACGGGAAATTCCGGAAACTGTTCAATGACGTTTTCCGGCGGCCGGAACAGGAAGGCTTCGTCCGCGGTTTTCAGCATGCTGATGTCGTTGTAGGAATCGCCGAACGCGATAACCTTGTAATTGAGCCCCTGCAGGGCGAGGGCGGTCTTTTTTTTGCCGTCGGGCTGGCGCAGCCGGTAGTCCTGGATGGTGCCGTCCGGCGCTACATCCAGGCTGTTGCAGAACAGGGTGGGGCGCCCCAGTTTTGCCATCAGGGGGCCGGCAAATTCGACAAACGTGTCCGAAACGATAATCAGCTGGTGGGAGGCCCGGAGTTCATCCAGAAAGGCCGGTGCCCCCTCCAGGGGATCGATACCGGCGATCACGTCCTGGATGTCTTTGAGTTTCAGGTTGTGCGCATGCAGAACGGAAAGCCGCTTTTTCATCAAAACGTTGTAGTCCGATATATCGCGGGTGGTCAGCCGGAGCTCTTCAATGCCGGTCTTTTCCGCCACGTTGATCCATATTTCAGGCACAAAGACCCCCTCAAGATCGGAACAGATGATGTGCATGATAATTCCCTTTTTTGATTCGTCGTATATTTTTCAGGCATCCTCGAGGCTTTCCGGGATCGCCCGGTATGATCGGTTAGCTCTCGTCTTCCTCGATTCGGATGAGGACCGGGTTTTGCGTACTGACCTCCAGGGCCGAGATTTCTTTCAGAGAGCTCTGGACATCGGCTTCGTTCGCCCTGTGGGTGAGCATGAAAAGGGGTACGCCGCCGTCGAGTTTTCGCTCGGTCTGGTGGACGGATTTTATGCTGATGCCGTGGTTGCCCAGTATGCCGGCGATTTTGGAAAGCACTCCGGGGCGGTCGAAAACCGTGAAGCGGAAGTAGTAATGGGTTTTGATATCATCAATGGGGCGGATCGGGACTTCGCGAATGTTCGCTGCCTGGTAGGAGCGCAGGGGGACCCGAATTCCGCCGCCTGCCAAAATATTTCTGGCGATATCGGCGACATCTGAGAGCACGGCCGTCGCTGTGGGCATCATGCCCGCGCCGCGGCCGGACAGGACCATATTGCCAACGCCGTCGGCGGTGAGGCTTACGGCGTTCATGGAGCCCGAAACATTGGCCAACTGGTTGGAAAACGGGACCATCGTGGGGTGAATCCTGGCCTCGACCGCGTTGCCGTCGAATTTGCCGATGGCCAGCAGTTTGATGCGGTACCCGCAGTCTTTTGCAAATTCGATGTCCATGGGGGTGATATTGGATATCCCCTCGATGTATATCTCGTCCAGGTTGATTTTCATGCCGTAGGCCAGCGCGGAAATGATGGCCAGCTTGTGTGCGGTGTCGAATCCGCCCACGTCCAGGGTCGGGTCGGCTTCCGCAAATCCTTTTGACTGGGCGTCTTTCAGGGCCTCGGCAAAGGTGATGCCTTCGTTGGTGATCCGCGTAAGGATATAATTGCAGGTGCCGTTGAGGATCCCGGTAACCGCTTCAATGCGGTTGCTGACCAGTGTTTCCCGAATGGTTTTGATAATGGGCATGCACCCGCCCACGCTGGCTTCATAAGCGAGGGCAACGCCTTTGTTTTCCGCTTTTTCAAAAAGCGCGTTGCCGTGTTCGGCCAGAAGCGCCTTGTTTGCGGTAACGACATGCTTGCCGTTTTCAATGGCGCGTTCGATCACCTCTTTTGCGATCCCGGTCCCCCCTACCATTTCAGCCACAATGGCAATATCCGGATCATCCGTGACAAGAAACGGATCGGTCGTCAAAAGGTCCGGGCCGAAATCAATGCCCCGGTCCCGCTCGATATCCAGGTCTGCGGCTTTTTTCAATACCAGTTCCGCGCCTATCCGTGCGGATATGATGTCCTTGTTTTGGACCATGATTTTTGCAATCCCGGTACCCACCGTCCCCATGCCGACAATGCCGATATTGATCTGTTTCATTGTTGCGCCCTAATCCTTAAAAGTATGTACCATCAATGTTATGATTTTGTTTGCAGCAGTTTTTTGATGCCCCTGGTGGCCTGGTTGGTTCTCATCTTGTTTTCAATAAGGGCGAAGCGCACGTAATCATCGCCGTAGGGGCCAAAGCCAATTCCCGGGGAAACCGCCACCTTGGCTTCCCGGATGAGCATTTTGGAAAACTCCAGCGATTTCATATGGGCGAACGGCTCCGGTATTTTTGCCCATACGAACATGGTTGCCCGGGGGGGCGGAACTTTCCACCCGGCCCGGTGAAGGCCGGTTATCAGTGCATCGCGGCGTTCCTTGTAAAGATTGCAGATTTCACCTACGCAGTCCTGGGGGCCGTTGAGGGCGATAATGGACGCAATCTGCAGCGGCTGGAAAATGCCGTAGTCGAGGTAGCTCTTGATCCGCTTGAGGGCTGCGATGGCTTCCCTGTTCCCCACGCAGAAACCGATCCGCCATCCCGGCATGTTGTAGCTCTTGGAAAGCGAAAAAAATTCAACCCCCACGTCCCTGGCTCCTTTTGCCTGCAGGAAACTCGGCGGCTGGTACCCGTCAAAGACGATATCCGCATACGCCAGGTCGTGGATGACCAGGATGTCATGCTCCTTGGCAAAGGCGACGATTTTTTCAAAAAACGCCAGGTCCACCGTTTCCGTGGTGGGGTTGTGGGGGAAGCATAAAATCAGTGCTTTGGGCTTCGGCCATGTGTGCTTGGTCGCGTGCACCAGGTTTTCAAAAAAGTCCGTATCCGGTCCCAGCGGGATGTAGCGGACATCCCCCCCCGATATGATGGCGGAAAAGGGATGGATCGGATATGTGGGGCTGGGCGTGAACACAACATCGCCCGGGCCCACGGTAACAAGCATCAGGTGGGATATGCC
The DNA here is from genome assembly GCA_011389935.1 of Desulfobacteraceae bacterium. Lineage (GTDB taxonomy): Bacteria > Desulfobacterota > Desulfobacteria > Desulfobacterales > Desulfosalsimonadaceae > B1SED10-16. The sequence continues at coordinate 139,481 of JAABTJ010000003.1, read as the reverse complement.
TTCCTTGGCCCCGATCGTGACAATCGTTTCGGTTTCATAGTCGATATCCACGTCAAAGCGGCGCTTGTACCAGTCTGCGATCGCCATGCGCAGTTTGCGGATGCCCATGGACGCGCTGTATCTATGGTTATGCGGTTTTCTGGCCGCCTCGATCATTTTGTTGACGATATGTTTCGGCGTTCCCTGGTCCGGGTTGCCCATGCCGAGGTCAACGATATCTTCCCCGGCATGCCTCAGCTCCATTTTCAGTTCATTTACCGCTGCAAAAACATATGGCGGCAGCCTGTCCAGCCGGGCAAAGGTTTTTTTGTTCATAAGACGGCCCTTTGTGTACGATTAATGGTGACGGCTTCGTAAAAAGTCCAATATCTGCGTTGCGCGCAATCTTTGAAGAATCTCATGTACGGATAAGTACTATCAATTCTTCAAAAATTGCACGCGCCTTGACTTGAACATTTTACAAAGCCGTCTGAAAACGCCTTTTTACGACGCCATCAATGGTGTTTTGTCTGAATACACCACATGACGGGCGATGTCAAAAAAATTGTTTTGACTTTTGTTGGCTTTTGAGCTACCAATGCCTATTTTTCAACTAGTTGGAAATTGTAATCGGCGTTTTTAATGGTATCGAACGTTTTTTTATGCATGCCATTTTCTGCCTGGCAGGGGTTTTTCATGAACGAATCGAACAAAAAGATAACATATGCGGATGCGGGCGTAGACATAGACAAGGCCGATAATTTTGTAAAATCCATCAAACGGATCGCGTCCGAAACCCCCCGCATCGGCGTTATGGGGGAAATCGGGGGTTTTGGCGGCCTGTTTTCGTTAAACATCGAAAATTATGCAAAGCCTGTACTGGTCAGCTCTACCGACGGCGTGGGGACCAAGCTAAAGATTGCTTTTGCAACCAACCGGCATGATACCATCGGCATAGACCTGGTTGCCATGTGCGTCAACGATATTATTGTACAGGGGGCAAAACCGCTTTTTTTTCTGGACTATTTCGCTACAGGATCGCTCAACCTTGAAATTGCCGAAAAAATCATAGAAGGCATCGCCGAGGGATGCCGCCGGGCCAAGTGCGCCCTGATAGCGGGCGAAACCGCTGAAATGCCGGATCTTTATAAAGAAAACGAGTATGACCTGGCCGGATTCGTAGTGGGGGTCGTGGATAACGACAAGATTATCGACGGCTCTGAAATCCGCGTGGGGCACAAGCTGGTTGGCATCGCTTCCTCGGGACTGCACAGCAACGGCTATTCCCTGGTCCGAAAAATCTGTTTTGACATGTTGAAAATGGACGTGGATACATACGTCCCTGAATTTGAAAAAACCCTCGGAGAAGAACTGCTTATCCCGACCCGCATTTACACGGATGCCGTGATGAGCCTGATCAAGGGGCTTCCGGTACATGCGCTGGCCCATATCACGGGCGGCGGAATTGTGGAAAACCTGATCCGGGTGGTGCCGCAGACGACCAATTTCGTGCTGTACAAAAACTCGTGGCATGTGCCGCCGATTTTTCCGTTTCTCCAGAAAGCCGGCAATATCGAAGCGCATGAAATGATGCGTACATTCAACAACGGCATCGGCATGATTGCCGTTGTGCCGGAATCCGCGGCACAGGATGTGGTGGAACGGATCACCGGAATGAACGACAAGGCCTTTGTCATCGGTGAAGTCGTCAAGCGGAAAAAATCGGATACAACACGGTTCCAGTGGTCCGAAAAATAGCATCTTCTTCTGGGCATGCTGCGTGGGTTTCCATAGGTATTTCTTGAAATTCCCCCATGAACATTTTAGGTATTGAAACCTCATGCGATGAAACCGCCGCGGCCGTGGTCGAAAATGGCTGCCGTGTAAGGTCTTCCGTGGTCGCGTCCCAGGTGGACGTGCATCATGAATATGGCGGAGTGGTCCCCGAACTGGCTGCCAGAAAGCACATCGAAAATATCTGTGCCGTGGTTGACCAGGCGGTTGCCGGGGCCGGCATCGGGATGGGGAACATGGACGGAATCGCCGTCACCCGCGGACCTGGACTCGTCGGGGCGCTTCTCGTGGGATTCTCCTTTGCAAAGGCGCTTTCCTACGGCACGGGAATTCCCTGGGTCGGCGTGGATCATCTCCAAGGGCATCTCAACTCCGTTTTTCTGGCGGCGCGTCCTCCGTCCTTCCCGTTTGTCGCGCTGCTGGTCTCCGGTGGGCATACGGCCGTCTACCATGTCATATCCCACACGGATGCTCGCTGCCTGGGGCATACCCGGGACGACGCCGCGGGCGAGGCATTTGACAAGGTGGCGAAGATGCTGGCGCTGGGCTATCCGGGAGGTGCGGCGATATCACGGATGGCCGGGCAGGGAGATCCTGAAAAAATAAATTTTCCAAGAGCGTGGATTGATAAAAACGGATTTGCCTTCAGCTTCAGCGGCTTGAAAACGGCTGTGAAGCGACACATCGATACCCATGCCGACTATCGGTCACACATGGCGGATATTGCGGCCGGGTTTGAAGCGGCAGTGGTCGATGTGCTCTGCCATAAGCTGCTGCATGCCGCCGAAGAAACCGGGTGCGCAGACATTGCCATCGTCGGCGGTGTGGCCGCCAACCAGCGGCTGAGAGAGGCGGTGTCGAAAGCGGCCGGTGTACAGGGCCTGAAGCTGCATGTCCCTGACATCTCCCTGTGCGGCGACAACGCGGCCATGATTGCGGCGGCGGGATACCATCACCTGGTCGACGCCGAAGGGCTACGGGGACGGCTGGACGACGACGTGTATTCCCGGGCGCGGATATAAGATACTGTAATAAAAAAAGTCCGCACGGCTCGGTCCGGTTCTTTTCAATCCCCCAGGATATATTTTTTTACCGCCCGGCGGTGCTCCTCGTATGTTTTTGAAAAATGATGCGCTCTCTCCGACTTTGCCACGAAAAACAGGTAATCCGTATCCTCCGGGTACAGGGCTGCATGGAGGGATCCGAAACCGGGATTGGCGATGGGTCCCGGCGGCAACCCCCTTTGTACGTACGTATTGTAGGGTGTTGATTCCCTCAGGTGCCGCGTCCGGATTCTGCCGTCAAAATCGTCAATGCCGTAAGTGACCGTAGGGTCGCTGTCGAGCCGCATATTGCGCTTCAGGCGATTGTGAAATACGGAGGATACGATGGGGCGCTCCGTGTCAAGGCCGGCTTCCTTTTCGATAATGGACGCCAGTGTCACGATTTCATGAACGGTAAAGCCCAGCTCTGCTGCGCGATTTTTCCAGTCCCGTGTGAAGGTGCTGTGAAACCTTCCCACCATTGCCTGGATGACGTCTTTTTCAGAAGGGTTTTTTTCGAAAAAATAGGTGTCGGGGAAAAGGTAGCCTTCCAGCGTATCCCCGGGTATTTGAAGGCTTTTTGCAAATTGCGGATCCGTTGCAAGGGCAATGAATGCATCCTTGCTGCAGAGTCCGACGGCTTCAAAGCGGGCCGCAACTTGCCTCAAGGTAAAACCTTCCGGTAGGGTCACCTTGTGAAGCACAACGTCCCCCCGGGAAAACCGGTTGAGAATGTCCATGGGGGTCATATCCGGGGTGATGCGGTATTCTCCGAACCGGATCGTTTCATCATGGCCGGTGTACCGCGCAACAATAATCCACTTGAGACGGCTGCCCACCAGGTTTTTTTCTTCCAGTTTTCGCGATACCGAATCAAAGGACTCGCCGCGGTGGATTTCAAAAATGACCGGCTCCCGGATGGACCCGACAGGCGTTTCCGCATAGCGGTAGAGGTCATGTACAGCAACGCCCGCGGCCGCAATGGAGACAACGGCTGTCAGCAGTATGACGGCAAATAATTTTTTCATGGTTTCACGCGTATAAATGATTTATTATTTACCGTTGTAAGTAACCCGCAACCCCTGTCCGGATCAAGGAGAATCGATCGTTTATGGCCAAGTCAGATAAAAAAGAAGAATACAAGGGGTTTGAGCAGGGGCCCATACGCCCCCCCAGCGAAGCGTACAGTCTTCTGATTCGCGTCAGCCGGAACTGCCCTTGGAACAAATGCGCATTCTGCCCGGTTTACAAGAGGGAGCGGTTTTCCCTCCGGCCGGTGGCGCATGTTAAAAAAGACATCGATGCCGTTGCCCGGCACGTCCATTCGCTCCGGGAAATGGCGGACAGCTCCGGACAAATATCCAAAAGCGACATTGATGCGTATATGGCGGAAATTTTCGGATCGGACCGGCAGGCCTTTCATGCTGCGCTGAACTGGTTTGCCGCGGGCATGTCTTCGATTTTTCTGCAGGATGCCAATTCCCTGATTATAAAACCGGCAGACATGGTCGACATTCTTGCGCATATAAAGGCGCATTTCCCATGGGTGGCCCGGATTACGTCGTATGCAAGGTCCCATACCATCGCCCGGATCAGTGAGGGGGAATTGAAAGAGATCGCAGCGGCCGGATTGAACCGGATCCATATCGGCATGGAGTCCGCCTCGGATGAAGTGCTTACGCTTGTTGCCAAAGGAACGACAAAAGAACAGCATGTTAAGGCAGGGAAAAAGGTGGTCAATGCCGGCATGGAGCTTTCCGAGTATGTCATGCCTGGACTTGGCGGAAGAGCATTGTCCCGCTCCCATGCCACAGAAACCGCGGATGCGTTGAACCAGATCAACCCGCATTTCATAAGGCTTCGGACCTTGGCAATTCCCGGATCCGTTCCCCTGTATGAAGAATTCCGTACCGGTCGGTTCGAAAAGCTCACGGATTACGAGGTGGCCGAGGAAATCCTGCTTTTTCTGGAGACGCTGGACGGCATCACCAGTTACATCAAAAGCGATCATATCCTGAACCTGTTTGAAGAGGTCGAGGGGAAGCTGCCCGAAGACCGGGAACGCATGACCCGCGTAATACGGACGTTTCTGGAAATGCCCCCCGGCGACCGGATGCGCTACCAGGTGGGCCGCCGACTGGGATATTTCCGGCGCCTCGAGGACGCAGCAGACCCGAAGGCCAGGGCGGAAATTGAAAAAATCAGTAAGAGCTATGCCATCACCCCGGAAAACGTGGACCAGTTCATCGATACCATGATGACGCGGTATATCTGAGGTCATCGGGCGGATGCCGTGAGTCGGAGGCCTTGGACGTTGCGTCGTAACGGTTTTATCGGCGATACCGATACCGACACGGAGAGGATAACGAACGCAGTGTCTTCTAAAGCCGGAATATATCTCCACATCCCCTTTTGCATACGCAAATGCCCGTACTGCGATTTTTATTCCACGTCGAACCTTTCCCAGGCATCGGCGTTTGTCGATGCGCTGATCGCTGAAATACGCATGGAAGGAAACAGCGGAGCGTGGGGGGCTGTAGAATTCGATTCCGTATATATCGGCGGCGGCACCCCCACGGTAATGGATACCCGGGCCGTTTTGCGGATCATGGGGGCCCTTTATGAAACGTTTTCCATCTCGGATGCCGCTGAAATCACCATCGAGGCCAATCCGGCAACCCTCTCCAAAGACCAGCTGGCAGCGCTTCGAAAGGGAGGGATCAATCGGATCAACATCGGGATTCAGTCGTTTGATGACGCCAACCTGTCTTTTCTGGGGAGGATTCACACCGGCAAGGATGCCGTGAAAGCGCTGCAGCTGGCGGGAAAGGGCGGTTTTGACAACATCGGGATCGATCTGATGTACGGACTGCCCGGGCAAACGCCTGAAAACTGGCAAAAAGATCTCGAAACGGCGGTATCTTACGGGCCTGCACATATATCGTGCTACATGCTGACCTTTGAGCCGGGCACCGTCATGGACAATGCCCGGAAGGCCGGGCAGTTCAAAGTCCCGGGCGATCGGGTGCAGGCGTCGCTATTTTTGGCCACTGCCCGCATGCTTGTGCAAAACGGCTACGATCATTACGAAATATCCAATTTTGCCAAATCCGCAGGCCTGCGTTCGCTGCATAACGCCGGCTACTGGAACAACCGGCCGTATCTGGGCCTGGGCCCCGCAGCCCACTCCTATGCCCCGCCGGTGCGCAAGGCGAATGTCCGCTCGGTGCGCCGCTACATCGGACGAATGGAAGGGGGGAAATCCCCGGTGGAATCCTCCGAGATCCTGGATATCCGGCAGCAGATGATGGAGGCGGTATATCTGGGATTGCGCAAGGCCGACGGCATTGGTTACGTCGAGTTCAACCGCCGGTTCCAGACGGATTTTTGCGATATGTTTGAAGCGGTTATCGACCGTTTGGCAAAAAAGAAGTACTTGGTTGCGGATGCGGACAAATGCCGTCTGACCCTGGAGGGGATGCTGCTTCAGGAGAGCATCGCGGGGGAATTTATACAGGTTTTCTCCTGAGTTTTCGCACATCGCCGACCCTGAGGGTGATGCTTGCGGCATCAAAATACTCCAGAAGCGGAATCGTGTATTTTCTCGATGTTCCGGTCAATTCCTTGAATTGGGGCGTGTCGATATCCCCGTGCTTCGTAAGAAACGCCACAAGGCGGTCCTGCAGATCGGAAATGTCGTTTTTGTTGAAAAACAGGTCCTCTTTGACTTTTACCAGTTTTCCCTCTTCCACCAGGTGCATGAGCACGTTCCGGGTCTGTGCAGGATCTGATCCGATGCTGTTGCAAAGATCCTTGAAGGTTGGGGGTTGAAGCCCGGCCGCCGTGTATTGACCCATGATCTTTTCTTTCAGTTCCGTCATGTCGGTCTGGAGGGTTGCCTTGTGCCCGGCAAGGCGGATGCTGTCTTCCACCTGTTCCACTTCCCCCGCCTTGATCATCAGTCCGAGAAGCTGGTTGAACAACCGGTCGGTTTTCATGTCCGGGAACTTGCTGCGCAGCTCCCCCTTCGACATCCCCCCTTTTAACGGGTTTTTCTTGTGATAACGGGTCAGGATATCGATGACGCCGGTCTTGAAAGCGTCAAATGTATTGACATGGATGAACCGGCGCTCGGTTCGTTCGGTCTGTATGGCGGTTTTGCGGCTCGTCAGCTTCTGCAGGATGTTTTCCAGCATTTTGTCCGACAGGTTGGTAAGAACGATCAGTTCCCGGAAGGAGACCTCTCTGAAGGCGGCAATTTCGATGTGCAGGGCAGTCAGTTCCTCGGGAGAGGGTTCCCGGAGGCGTTCCATGCGGTCTGCCACATCCTTGCGAAATCGTTTGTGCTTCGGTGGGGCGGGATTCAATACGGCCCCGCCGCCCAGCGTGCGTACAGGCGAGTAGCTTCGGATCACGAAACGGTCATCCCGCATGCATGCCAGTGGTTCTTCCAGGCGAAGCTGCGCCGGCGCGCTTTCGCCGGGATGTAACTTTTCGCGGTCAAGCAGGATCACGTTGCACGGTACCTGGCTGGTGCCGATGTGAAGGCGGACGCGCGCCCTGTTTTTGAGGGGGCGCGCGTTGCTTTCAAGCAGCTGAAGGTGTACGTCGATCATGTAGGAGGAAATCAGGGTACCGGGCCGGGCAAGTACGTCCCCGCGATTGACGGTATGCCGGTCGATGCCCTGGAAATTGACCGCCGTGCGCAGGCCGGCTTCGGATTCCTCCACGGTTTTGTCGTGTACCTGAAGCCCCCGGATTTTGGATGTGATTCCGGAGGGATAGATCATCACCGCCTCCCCGTTGGCGATCTTCCCGGAAACCAGGGTGCCGGTGATCACCGTGCCGAACCCTTTCATGGAAAACACCCGGTCGACAGGCAGCCGGAACAATCCGGTGGAGGTGCGCTCCGGCAGGGCGGAGCAATATTCATCAAGGACCGCAATCATTTCGTCGATGCCTTCGCCGGTAACCGATGACACAGAAACGATGGGCGAGTCTTCCAGAAACGTTTTGTCCATGAAATCCGTGACGTCTTCCTTTACAAGTTCCAGCCATTCCGCATCGACCATGTCGATCTTCGTCAGCACCACGAAACCGTAATGGATGCCGAGCAGGGAACAGATTTCCATATGTTCGCGGGTTTGGGGCATGACCCCTTCGTCCGCCGCAATGATCATGGCCACCACGTCGATGCCTGTTGCGCCGGCCACCATGTTTTTGACGAATTTTTCATGGCCGGGAACGTCTACAACCCCGATATGCAGGCCGCTGGGCAGACCAATGGCGGCAAATCCAAGCTCGATGGTGATGCCGCGGCGTTTTTCCTCGATCAGGCGGTCGGTGTCCGTGCCGGATATGGCTTTTACGAGGCTGGTCTTTCCGTGGTCGATATGCCCTGCAGTGCCCAAAATGATCTGCTTCAATGGTATGGCTACCCCTTCCGATTCCGGTTGGTTATTTGTTTCTTGTTCGCAAATACTCCAGCAGATATGCCATGATAACAAGAAAGGCGGTCATCCCGAAAATAAAACCGAGATCCGCTTCGGGCCTGAAAATTCGTGCGATTACATATGCGAATAGCCCCCCCAGGCATACCCGCATGATAAACATGGATACTTCATGCATGACAGGCTCCAAGATTTGACAGACATTGAGAAATGCTTGAACAGATTATAAACAAAATATTTAAATCAAAAGCAGATATCGGGTCAATAATAAGTTTTGCAGGAAAGCCTTGCAACGGCTTGGGCCCGAGGGGCAGATTTGTCCGGCAGGGGTAAAAATCCTGTTGCAAAAGATGGATCGATTTGGTATCTACAATTTCTCAAAGGTTATGGTGGGTGTAGCTCAGTTGGTAGAGCGCCAGGTTGTGGCCCTGGTGGCCGTGGGTTCAAGTCCCATCACTCACCCCATTATACCTTTTTCTCCGTTTCCGCCCTGCGCCCGTAGCTCAGCTGGATAGAGCGCCGGACTTCGAATCCGTAGGTCGGGGGTTCGAATCCCTCCGGGCGTACCAGAAAAATAAATGGTTTGGCCATCACGGGTCCGGCAAACGTTCTCTTTATGCCATACAATGGCGTTGTGCCGCTTTTTTGGCCAGCCCGGACCACCGCGTGCTAAAGGATGATCGGATCATCGGTGCATACCGGGGGCGCCCGGTCAATTATGCCGCCGTTAAAACATGAAAAAGAAGCTGAGCAGCATCTGGAAATCCGGCGCATCGTCGTCCACGCCGACGCCCATGGCTCCCCGGATGCTGCTTTTCCGGTCGAACTTGTAATCGACGCCGCCGGAAAGAAGCATGTAGTCATACCGGCTCTTGACAACCCCTTCGCCGATAAAAGACAAATCTTCGTTGTGCTGGTAAATGGCGCCGCCGGCCAGGCGCAGGATGGTTTCGTGGTCCTTGTCGTATTTTTCCGTATATAACATGCCGATCGTGCCCGTCAGGACAACTTCGCTGGTCAGGGGATGCCGGAGCGCCGAATAAGCACCGATATCTAAATTGTCTTCCCCGGTTTCCTCCCGGCCGGTAGGCAGGGTGACAAACCCGCCTGCGGATATTTTGGTTTCCTCGTCAAAGAATAGGTGGCGGCCGCCGAGATACAGGTCCGAAAGGCTGGTTTCCGAGCCTCTTCCACGGTTGGCATGAACCATTCCAGGGTCCGCATGAACGAGTCCAAGCCGGGCGTGAAGCTCTGTTTTCGGATCGATCGCCATGCCGCCCCGCACGCCAAGCTGGTAGAGATCAAAATTGCCTCTATCGAAGTCGTAGTAGCTGTAATCGAACTCCGTGTCGATGTAGGGGTCAGGCGTAATGTGCGCGTCTTCAAAAAAGCTCTGGAAGAGCCGGATATCCCCTTTTGTTCCGTCCTGGGCGTACGCCGCAGTGCAGATCGACAGTAATGCCAGTATCCCCAGTATCGCTTTGGCCTTCATTTTTCCCTCCGGTTCATTTATATGTTCATTTACTGCAACCATCAGCGAGTTTGCTTGCTGTTGTACTGTAATGAAAAAGTGTCCGTTTGACAACCGTAAAACACCCTGACATCATTGATGGTAATTATTCGCTCAACCCGTATGCGTGTAAAACGAAGAAAGGCGGATTGTTATGCAGCATTCTGAGGGGCAAAAGAACCAGCCGATAGAAATCCTCACGGTCGGCCGGATAACAAACGAAAAATTCGTCAATCTTTATGAAATGCGCTACCGGGACAAAATCGGCCGGGAAAAAACGTGGTCATACGCCTCCCGCAGCGATCCGCCAAAGGCGGAAACCGGCCGCTTCGATGCGCCCGATGCGGTCGTCATCGTTGCGTTTCATGAAACCTCCGGCAGGCTTGTCATTATAAAGGAATTCCGGATTCCGCTGGCCGGCTGGCTGTACGGGTTCCCCGCAGGGCTGGTGGACGAGGGGGAAAGCATAGAAGCCTGCGCGGAAAGGGAGCTTTACGAGGAGACCGGCCTGGCGCTGGCCCGGATCCGCCGGGTCAGTCCGCCCATTTACTCGTCATCGGGCCTCACCGATGAATCCGTGGCCATGGTGTACGCGGACTGCGTTGGGACCCCTTCCGATCACGCCGCCGGCAGTGCAGAGGATATCGAAGCCGTCTTTGTGTCCGCTGCAGACGCAAGGGATTTATGCGCGAGGCGGGACATTGCATTTGATGTAAAGACGTGGCTGGTCCTGGAGGCCTTCGGGGTTTCAGGGAAGATATAACCAAGCCGCCATCCCGGCCCGGACTTCCGCGGGCCTGCCGCTTTCCGCTGAAACCCGGCCGCCGACCTACAGGCCGGCGGCCGCCATGATGTCGGGCACCACGTCTTCCTTGCCAATGGCCATGATGTGGACGCCGTCACAGATTTGTTCCTCCTTGATCCGGTGGATCATCCGCCCCGCGATCTCGATCCCCTTTTTAAGGGCGCCCCCCTTGGGTGCGGCGGCCATCTCGTCGATCAGGGTCTGAGGGACCATCACGCCCGCCACATTCTTGTTCATGAACCGGGCCATTCCGGCGGACGTCAGCAGGATGACGCCCGCCAGGATCTTGACGTCGAAGCCGCGGGCATAGTCCATGAACGACTTGAAATTGTCCAGGTCGTAGACGGCCTGCGTCTGAATGAACTCGGCCCCCGCCTCGATTTTCTTTTCGAACTTGATCAGCTGGGGTTCGATGGGGTCCGCCTCCGGTGTGACAATGGCCCCGGCGCACATCTTGATGTCGCCGTCCAGGTCGTTGCCCGCCAGGTCCTTGCCGCGCTCCATGGTGCGGATGGTTTTAATCAGCTGGCTGGATTCGAGGTCGAAGACGCCCTTGGCCTCCTTGTGGTCCCCCAGCATCACGGAGTCCCCGGTAAGGCAAAGGACGTTGTTGATGCCGCGGCTGTGGGCGAAAAGCAGGTCCGCCTGCAGGGCCAGGCGGTTGCGGTCCCGGCAGGTCATCTGGAGTATCGGTTCCCCGCCGTGTTCCTTGACCAAAAGCGCGCCTCCCAAAGAAGGAAAACGCATGACCGAACTCTGGTGATCGGTCACGTTCATGGCGTCGACCTTGTCCTTGAGGAGTTCCACGTGATGGACGAACTTTTCCGTGTTGGTGCCTTTCAGCGGCGCCACTTCCGAGGTTACGACGAACTTCCCGGAATCGAGCGCTTTTTTGAATGCGGACGTCATGAGATCATCCTTTCCTCATCAAAAAGATATTTAAAATAGACGCTTGTGCGGTTTTATACCGGAATATCGTATTTTCCGGGTTTCGGTTCGCCCAGATGGTTTCTGGGCTTCTGGTATTTCCGCATGGCATCGAGGCGACCCTGTTCGCTTAGCCGATTGTAGATCATCGTCCAGGCGCAGTCCTTGTTCGAATCGATTTCGCACTTGCCTCCATTGGTCCCGCCGCACGGGCCGTTGACCAGCCCTTTGTGGCAGGTTGTGACCGGGCATATGCCGCCGGTTTCGCCGATGATGCAGGTGCCGCACTGGATGCAGATTTCGTTGAAGCCGCCGCCGGCCTTTTCCTTGCCGATAAAGAGCGTGTCCTGCGCCGGAATGACCATGGCGCCCAGTTGGCTGCCGATGGTCTGCACCCCGAAGGCGCACGACATGACCAAAAGCGCGTCGGCCTGGTTTATGCGGCTTCCGTGGTCGTTCAGAATCTGGGGGGTCAGGTTGTCGCAGGCCACGGGTACGACCGTCGTCCCGGTAATCACCTTGCCTTTTTCAGACAGGGTTCTGCTCATTTCTTCGACCTCAGGAGCGCCGCCGGTGCGGGTCAGCGTGGTACACGTACCGCAGCCGATAATAAAGATTCTGCCCATCCCTTCAAGCAGGCGCTCAATTTCCTCGATGGGCTTTTGTTGGGTGATGGACCGTATCATTATTCACTCCTCTCTTTTTCAAGATCGCACCTCAGGCACCGCCTTGCTTCAAAGTGGGCCTCCTCGGCATCAAATCCACGCTCGACCTCCCGGAAATCGGAAATCCGCGTTTCAACGTCCTCCATTTCGATCTGGATACGTGGCTTATCCTGTGTTTCACCCTCTTCCTCGTCAAGCGCCAGGCCGGTATCCTGCATAAACCGGGATTTTTCATCCAGGATCTGGATTCGTGACCGGTCGCCGGCCAGGTACCTGTCTATCGCGATGGCTGCCCGCCGCCCCGAGGCGATGGCGCGGATCACGAAAGTCGGGCCCGTGGTGAAGTCGCCGCCGGCGAACACACCGGGAACATTGGTGGAAAGCGTGTTTTCATCCACTGCCAAAGACCCCCAGAGCGCCCTTTCGAGCCGGCTGTCTTCGGGCAGGAACGACATGTCCGGCGCCTGGCCGATGGAGATGATGACGTTGTCGGCCTCGACGAACTGGGTTTCCTCAAAGTCGCATTCGGGGTTGAACCGCCCCTCCTGGTCGAATACGTTGACGCAGCGGGTAAAGCCGATGCCCTTGATTTTTCCGTTTTCATGTTCAATGTGGGACGGGGACCAGGACGGGTTGAGGATCACGCCTTCCTCCGCGGTTTCTTCGACCTCCTTTTCCCATGCGGGCATTTCATCGCGCGCCTCCAGGCAGAAGAGCTGAACGTCTTCCGAGCCGGCCCGCAGGGCGGTTCGGGACACGTCCATGGCCACGTTGCCGCCGCCGATGACCACCGTGCGACCGGACAGCCGGAGGCCGCTGTCCAAGCGCAGGTCCCGGAGGAAGTTGAGCCCGTAGTAAAGCCCCTCGATATCCTCCTCCTCGCCGGGAATGCCGATGCGCTTGCTGGCCTGAGCGCCTGCGGAAATAAAGACCGCCGAAAACCCTTCCTTCATGAGGTCGTTCACGGTGTGGTTGGCGTCGATGGGGGCGTTGTAATGGATCTTGACGCCGGCGTTTTCAATGTAGTTTATTTCAAGCTCGATGATTCGTCGTGGAAGCCGGAACTCCGGAACCGCGATTCCCAGCATGCCGCCGCCCACGGACTGGGCTTCATATACCGTGGTTTCGTATCCCATCTGGGCCAGGAAGTATGCGCAGGTGAGCCCCGCCGGACCGGCCCCCACCACGGCCACCTTTTCCGGGCGAACGACGGGGAAGGGGGCGCATTTGGCGCCGTATTTTTCATAGTACCAGTCCGAGGCAAAGCGCTTCAGTGCCCGTATGGCGACCGGATCGTCCAGCTCGCCGCGCCGGCACTTGAATTCGCAGGGATGGATGCAGATGCGGCCGCAAACCGCCGGAAAGGGGTTTCTTTCCCGGATAATGTCCACGGCCGCCTTGTAATCCCCCTGGCCGATGGCGGCCACGTAGTTGGGAACGTCAATGCCTGCGGGGCATGCGTGCTGGCATGCGGAAATGACCATGGAGTCGCATACGGCCCCGGCGCATCGGTGTTCATGGATGTGCTCCCGGTACTCGTCTTCAAAGTATTTCAACGTGGACAGGGCCGGTTTAGGACTGGCCTGGCCCAGCCCGCACAGGGACGCCTCGGTCATGGTGTTGCCGATGGACTTGATGCTGTCAATGTCTTCGATATGGCCGCGGCCGTCGGTGATGGCGGTGAGCGTTTCCAGGAGCTGGGTGGTCCCCAGTCGGCACGGGGCGCACTTGCCGCAGGATTCGCTCTGGGTGAAATTCAGAAAGAAGCGGGCGATTTCCACCATGCAGTTGTTTTCATCCAGGACCACCATGCCGCCGGAGCCCATGATGGCGCCGATACGCTGGATGGTGTCATAATCGATGGGCAGGTTCATGAAACGGGAAGGGACGCAGCCGCCGGCCGGACCGCCCATCTGTACGGCCTTGAATTGGCGTCCCTTGGGAATGCCGCCGCCGATTTCGAATACCACTTCCTTGATGGTGGTGCCGATGGGGACTTCCACAAGGCCGGTATTGTTCACCTTGCCGGCCAGAGAGAAAATTTTGGTCCCCTTGCTGGCCTCGGTGCCGACCTCCGTGTACCACCCGGACCCGTTTTTGATAATTAAAGGGACATTGGCCAGGGTTTCGACATTGTTGATATTGGTGGGCTTTCCGTCCACACCGGCCTGGGCCGGAAACGGCGGCCTGGGGCGCGGCATGCCGCGCTTCCCCTCGATGGAGGCCATGAGGGCGGTTTCCTCGCCGCACACGAAAGCGCCCGCCCCCATTTTTATGGACAGTTCAAAATTAAAGCCGGTATTCAAAATGTTCTTCCCGGTCAGCCCCAGCGCCTCGCATTGCGTAAGCGCGATATTGAGGTGCTCCACCGCGATGGGGTATTCCTCCCGGACGTACAGAATGCCGTATTCGGCCCCCATGGCATATCCGCCGATGATCATCCCCTCGATCACTGCGTGGGGGTCCCCTTCCAGGATGGCCCGGTCCATGAATGCGCCGGGATCCCCTTCGTCTGCATTGCATACCACGTACTTGGGCCATGATTCGGTCTGCCGTGCGAACCGCCACTTGATCCCGGTGGGAAAGCCGGCTCCTCCCCGCCCCCGAAGCTTCGATGCCACCATTTCCTCGATGACGGCTTCCGGGGTCATTTTTGACAGCGCCTTTACCAGGGCCTTGTATCCGCCGGCGGCAATGTAGTGTTCGATTTTTGTCGGATCGATGCGCCCGCAGTTGGCAAGTACCCGCCGGAGCTGCTTCTGGTAGAAGGGGATCTGGTTGCGGTAATAGACATATTGCCCGGATTTGGGGTCTTGGTAGGCGAGCCGCTCAATGAGCTGGTTGTGCTTGAGCGTTTTGTCCACGATTTCAGTGGCATCCGCCGGATCGACCTCCTGGTACTGGACGCCCAGGGGCTCGATAGCGACGACCGGGGCTTTGGCACAGAATCCGTGGCATCCCGTCGACCGGATCTCGACTTCTTCGTCCATGCCCCGGGCCGTAACGGCTTCGGCCAGGGCGTCCCGGACTGCGGCTGCACCGTATGCGCGGCAACCGGTCATGCATACGTGGACCTCGATTCGTTTCCTCCCGGATTCCGATAGGATTTTGTTGCGGAACCACTCCAGCTGGCCTATGGATGTGAGTTTCTTCATGGGGCTCACGCCTCCTTGCTGTCTTTTCTGTACTCGCCGAGTACGGAGGTTACCTTGGTCGGGTTGAGCTTGCCGAAGTAGTCGCGGTTGACCATCATCGTGGGCGCCAGGAAGCAGGCACCCAGGCAAGCCACGGTTTCCAGTGTGAACTGGTAATCCGGACTGGTTTCCCCCTCTTCCAGCGAAAGGTCTTTTTTGATCATGCGCAGGATGGATCGGCTCCCCTTGACATGGCACGCCGTGCCCCTGCAGACCTTGAGCACGCAACGTCCCTTGGGTTTCAGGGAGAACCCCGCGTAAAACGTAATCACTCCCTGGACCTGGGCGGGATACATCTGGAGGGCATCGGCGATGGGTTCGATGGATTCGGGAGGGATAAAGCCGATTTCCTCCTGGATTTGCTGGAGCAGCGGGATCAGCCCCCATTTTTTTTCCTGGTATTTTTCTATGATTTCCGAGAGTTTTTCCTGGTCGAATTGCGTGGGATCCATTGAAAGGCTCCTTGTTTACATTTTTTCGATTCGTACGCGCACGTTTCGCCACCCGGATCCGGGCGGTTTCAAGGCGTTAAAATCGGCAATTTGCATGGCGTCGTTGCCGTAAAATCCCTGGGGAACGAAGATATGCCCTTTGGGCAAGCCTTGGTTCACGGCAGCGGCCCGTTCGATGGCGCCGAAGGGGGACAGGAGACGTATGATCGGTTTGCCGCCGTTTTCGCTGTCATTGGCGATGCCCAGATCCATAGCGTCTGCCGGTGCAATTTCGATTTCCCCGGTCCTGCCCGAAGCGGTGATCCGGGCGGAGCGCGCGGTCCGGGTGCCCGCGCCCAGATGCCAGCGCCGGCTGCCGATGTAAGCGATAAACGGGAACTTTTCATCCGGTTCGGACCCGGTGCCGGGGGTGTGCAAGGGGGCAAGAGGGAATGAATCCGGAATTTCGCTGCCGTTTTGTTTTACCCATTCCTGGCGGTGGCTGCCAAGGGCGGTGTATGAGGGGACGACGCGCCGGATTTCCTGGCGGATTTTTTCAATGGCGGTGTAGTGTTCCGGGTATCCGGCTTTTCTTGCGAGCATGGCCAGTATGGCCCAGTCCGGCAGGGCATCGCCGGGCGGGGAGACAACCGGGATAAAGCTCTGGATGCGTCCTTCCATATTGGTGAAGGAACCCTGTTTTTCGGCAAATGCCGCACCCGGCAGCACCACATGGGCCAGTTCGGTGGTCCTGTTCTGGAGGATATCCTGGACCACGATGAAGTCGAGCTTTTTAAGGGCGCCCCGCACCCGTTCCGGGTCCGGCAGGGAGCGAAGCGGATTTTCGCCCATGATATAGAGGGCTTTGAGCGTGCCGGCTTCCGCCGCTTCGATCATGGCGTGGATGTCTTTTCCCTCCTTCTCCGGTATGGCCGCTTCCCACATGGCCGCCACCGATTCCTTTTCCGAGGCATCGGATATCTTTCGCCAGCCGGGAAGCATGTCCGGCGCACATCCCATGTCGAGTGCGCCGACCGCGTTGTTTTCAAGGGCGGGAATAAAAATGCCGGCGTTTTTATCCCCCAAGGCACCGGTAATCAATGCCAGGTTGAACAGGGCGTCGAGCAGCGCTTTTCCGTTTTGTCTTTCAAGGAGGTCGCAGGGCGGCACAAAGGCGATTTTCCGGTTTTTCAGCATGGATGCGGCCTGCTTGACCCTTTCGGGCGCGATTCCCGCCTGTTTTGCCAGCGCATCCGGATCCTTTGCAGAAATCGCCGGCAGCCAGCCATGCTCGTCGTTTGCGTATCGGTCCATAAAGGCGCGGTCGACGCCGCCTTCGGCGATGAGGCGGGCGGTAAGGGCATTGATCGCGTCAATGCCGAACGCCCCGCTTTTGCCGCCTTTTTCCGGGTGAAGCCATACGCCGCCGAAAGCGGCGAGATCGGAGCGGTACGGATCGATCACCACAAGTGGGGCGCCTTTTTTGACCGCCCTTTTGATGTGGTAGCCCGCCACCGGCACCGCGTGATCGGTATCGGATAAAACGGCGACAATGGCATCGGCGTTTTCAAGGCTCGAAAGGCGCCTGACCCGGCAGGTCCCCTTTGTTTTTTCGGCAACTTCCCGAATCAGGGCGTGGCCGCCGGCAGCACCCGTGCTGGTAATATTGTTGGTACCGAAAATGACCCGGGCGATTTTCTGGAAAAGGTAGTTTTCCTCGTTGGTGCACTTTGCAGAACCGATAAAACCGATGCTTTCCTCACCGTTCCGGCGTTTTATATCTGCCAGCCGGCCCGCGACGGTGGAGAGGGCCGCATCGAACCCCGTGGGGGCAAGCCGGGTGTTGCCTTCTTCATCGGTTTCCCGTACCAGGGGGTGGAGCAGCCGTTCGGGGGAGAGCAGAAAATCATGGGCAAAATGTCCCCTCACGCAAAGGGTCGCCCCGTTTACCGTATCCCTGTCCGGAGACGGATTGACCTCGACGACCCGGTTGTCGGATACGCCCAAGGAAAGGCTGCACCCCGCCCCGCAGAAGCCGCAGATGGTGGTTTCTTCGGTTTCAGGGGTTCCGGTGAAAAAAGTGTTGTGGGTCGACAGGGCGCCGGTAGGGCACATCGAGACGCAGGTGCCGCAGAAGGTGCACCGCGACTTTTCAAGGGGCATTTCATGAAGCGTAACCGGCCGGGAGGAAAATCCGCGGTCGCTGTAGTCGATGGCGCCGACAGCGACCCGTTCGTGATCGGCGCGGATGCATTTGCCGCAAAGGATGCATTTGGCGAGATCCCGTACGATAAACGGGTTGTGCGTTTCAAACGGTTTGTGGTTGGGCATGGGATAGAGCCGGGTTTCGGCCACGCCCAATTCCGCCGCCACCCGGCGGAGTTCGCACCGGTTTCCCTTGTTGCAGACGATGCAGGATTCCGGGTGCTCCGCGATCATGAGCCGAACGATGTTTTTTCGGTGATCTTTCACCCGGGGGGAATCGGTGTGGATGGTCATTTCCGGGGCGACCGGCGTTACGCAGGAGGCCATGAGGCGCCCGGAATTTTCTTCTTCAACCAGGCAGATCCGGCAGGCGCCATACGGGGCCAACTCTTCATGGCTGCACAGGGTGGGGATGGCGATGCCGTTTTTTTCGGCGGCGGTAAGGATCGAGGTGCCCGGCGGGGCGGAGACTTTTTTGCCGTTTATGGTGAGTACGATGTTTTTCACGGATGCGGCTCCTTTGTTCGTGTCAGTTAAAAGGGCCAGGGGATGTTTTTGTTTTCGTCTTCAGCCCAACATTACTTGAGTTTTGCGGCGTCAAGGTAATGTTTCAGTTTTTCCTCCCCGCCGATGGTGATGATATGAACGCCGTCGCACAGCTGCTTGAGCCCCTTGACGGTATCGGCGAAAAGTTCGATGCTGGCCCTGTCCTTGTCCTGCGCCGTGGCGAGCTTCTGGATGACCCAATCCGGAACCAGGCCGCTTTTCAGGTGGCGGTTCAAAAAACGGGCCATGCCCGCCGTGCGCAGGATGAGGACCTCCGCAATGACCGGAACCCCGAAGGTGTTGGTCCGGCTCAGAAATTTTTCAAATCCTTCCAGGTCGAATACCGGGGTTGTCAGAAAGTACCCGGTACCCAGGTTCGTCATGGTTTCCATCTCCCGAAGTTCCAGGTCGGGCACATTCTTCCCCCACTTGGACTCAACCCCGGACCCGATGAGAAAATCGGTCCTTGCTTCGATTTCCTGCCCGTCCACCGTTCGTCCGTCCCGGATATGCTCGATGACGGATTGCAGTTTGCCCGCATCCACGTGGAAGAACATCATTTCCTGCAGGCTGTCTCCGGTAATCCGGTAGTCCTCGGTAAATACCAGCAGGTTGTCGATTCCGGCCTGGCTGGCCGATACAAGGTCCTTCTGCAGTTGGATACGGCTTTTTTCCCGGGTGGTGGTCTGGTAGATGGATTCGAATCGATTTTGTTTCAGTACCTCGCATGTTTTGATGGTATCTCCGACAACCCCCTGAAGCTCTGCCTCGGAAAGGGATACGCCGTCCACGCGCCCCCGGATCTTGGCGAGGCTTTTGACCATCTCGTCGGCTTCCTGCTCGATGGGGGCCTGTACTTCGGTGGTGACCACGAATTGTTTTTTATTGAGTGCATCCTTGAGTTTCATCGATGATCTCCTTGCTGATGTTTGCCGCCTCCCTGGCAGGCGTTTATTCCTTGAGGCCCAGCTGCCGCGTCACTTCCTCTTTCAACTGCGCCAGGGGCAGGGGCTTGGAAAAGCAGGCGTCCGCACCGTATTCCTTCATCCGGGCAAATTTCTCCTCGTCCAGGTAAGCGGAGAGAACGATGATTTTTGTATCTTTCGTCTCCGGGGTGGATTTAATCTTTTTGCACACATCGTATCCCTTGATATCCGGCATCATGATGTCCAGGATCAACAGGTGGGGCTTGAAATGATTTACCTGGAGCCCCGCCTCGAAGCCGTCCGCTGCGGAAATCACCTCGTAGTCGTGCTCATCTTCTTCCAGGGACTGGACGATGCTTTCGACGATGATGGGGTCGTCGTCGACGACCAGGATTTTTTTCCGGTCGTCCTCCGACACGGTTTCCGGTATCGGAATCCCCTGTTTTTTCATGAATTCCTCAAGGTCTTTCCGGTTTATGCGGCGGTGCCCCCCGGGGGTACGGTACGCTTTGATATGCCCCGCGTCGATCCAGTTTATGATGGTTTTCGAAGAGACATTGCAGTATTTGCTTGCGGTAAATACGGTGAAGACGTCTTCCATTGTTGCCTCCTTGCCATGCGAGAGGTTTTTTAGTTATTATAGTAATTATAGTTTATGGATAATGTCAATAGAAAAAATATATTTTTTTATAATTTTTCAAAGTAATTGATTTTTAATTATATATGATATAATGAGAAAAATTTAAGAGGTAATTATATGGATAGATTTATGCTAAATATAGTTATTATAGTTTCAAGAGGAAGCTATCGATGATCGGCAGATACGGTCACAACGCGCCGTGCCCGTACAGGGAGGTATTATCGCTTCCGGTCGGAGGGTTATTACGGAGCAGGGGGCGCCGCGTTCCCCTCCTCTCCGGAACCGGGTTTTTCGATGGGAAGGATGATGGTAAAGGTGGTGCCTTCTTCGGGTTGGCTTTTTACCTTGATATCTCCGCCGTGGTCCCGGATAAATCCGTAGCATACGGACAGCCCCAGCCCCACGCCCTTTACGCTGTCTTTGGTGGTGAAGAAACTGTCGAATATCCGGTTGACGTGTTCCTCGGGGATGCCCATGCCGGTATCCGTTATCTCGATGGCGACCCTGTCTTTTTCCCGGCTCGTTCGAAAATGCAGGGTGCCGCCTTCGGGCATGGCGTCCCGGGCATTGGAAATCATGTTCAAAATGACCTGGCGCATCTGGTTTTTGGAAATGTATACATGGGGGAGATCCTCGGCCAGCTCGTGCGCGACTCGGATGCTGTTTTCCTGGAGCATTTTTTCGTGCAGGATAATCATCTCCTCGATGATCGTATTGATATCGGCGAAGTTTTTTTCTTCCTGGTCGGGCTTTGAAAAGGAAAGCATTTTCCGCAGCATGTCGCCAAGCCGGACCGTTTCCGAAAGGGACATGTCCAGCAGCTTGCGGCGCCGGTTGTCCGGTTTGATCTCGGTCTTGAGAAGCTCCAGGGTGTTCATGATGCCGTAAATCGGATTGTTGAGTTCATGGGCGAGCTGGGAGGTCAGCCGTCCCATTGCGGCCAGTTTCTCGCTCTGGAGGAGCTGCTGCTGCGTTTGATTGAGGGTTCTTTCCATTTCGATCCTTTCGGTCAGGTCCACGAAGGAACCGACCGTAGCCACTTCTTTCCCCTCGTCATCATATATCATGGCAGCGGAAAGGGTGCCATCGATGGCCTCCCCGTCTTTCCGGACGTAGAGCATGGGGTAGGCGCGCAGCATGCCGACCCCGCCGTGCTCCGGGGAGCGGATCATTTTCATGATTTTTTTGGCCACGCCCTCGGGATATATTTTGGTGATGGGCATCTTTCCGATGGTTTCACCCGCGGAATAGCCCAGCGTCTTTTCGGCCGCCCGGTTCCATATAATGATGTTCCCCTTGAGATCGGCGGCCATGATCGGATTGGGGGAGCTCTGGATGATCTTGTTCATGAAATCGTGGGCTTCCTTGAGCTTTCGCTCCATGCGGTACCGCTGCGTCTGGTCGACGGTAATTCCCTGATATCCAAGAATGTTTCCGTGGTGGTCATATCGTACGTTTGCCGTAAGGGAGACAATAATGGGCGTACCGTTTTTTTTCTTGAACTCGACTTCATAATCCTTGACCTTGCCGTCATGCTCGATCATTTTCTGGAATTTCCGCCGGTCTTCGGGGCGGACGTAAAGGTCGGTGGTGATATCGATTTTCAGGAACTCTTCCTTGCTGTCATATTCCAGAATGTCCAGAAGCGCCTGGTTGGCATCGAGAAACTTGCCTTCCTTGCTGCTGATATAAATGCCGACGGAGACGTGTTCAAACAGGTTGCGGTACTTTTCTTCGGATTCCCTGAGTTTTGCCTCCCGGTGCTTGAGGGCCGAGATGTCCCGAAAGAACGACATTTTGGAGATGGTGCCGTCGGGCTTTTCAAGGGGCTTTTCCGTCAAGTCGAAGGTTTTGTCGATCTTGGGAATGTAGATCTCGAGTTTCACCTGTTTGTTTTCAAACACGTCCTCCGCATGGCACCATGGACAAAGGGTTTCCTGGTCATTGATGATCTTGTGGCATTTTTTTCCGGTACCATCGCCGAAAAGCTCGATCATTCGATTGTTCATGTATTCGATGGTATAGCTGGAATCAATGATGTAGATGCCGTCCTCAATGGAGTCCAAAAGGGCGCTCATCATTGTTTTTTCCTTGTCCATGGCGTTTCCTTTTTTTCACAATCAATTCATCGGGAGCCGGAAGCTGAAATTCGATCCGATGCCGGCATGGCTTTCAAAGGAGATTTCACCGTTATGGGCGTTGATGATTTTTTTGGTGATGGCAAGCCCCAGGCCGGTGCTCGATTCGCTGCCGGTGGGGCGTATGCTCAACCGCTGAAACTCGTTGAACAAAAGCCCCTGCTCCTCGGCCGGAATGCCCGGCCCCTCGTCCTGGACGCTATAAACCGCCATGTTGTCCCTGACCCGGAGCGAAATATACAGATTTGTCCCCGGCGGTGAAAATTTTATGGCGTTGCTGATCAGGTTGTCGATGGCCTGCCCGATCCGGCCGTAATCGAAGGCGAAATCCGGAATGTCCGATAATTCGGAATGAATGGCGATGCGCTTGTTTTCGGCCTGGAGCCGGTAGAGCCGAATGCGCTCTTCAACCAGGGTATTGATCGAGGCCTGTTTTTTTTTGAGGTCGAATTTTCCGGATTCCATCTGGGACAGGTCGAGAAGGTCGTTTAAAAGATCGAGCATATTGTTGCTGGTGTAATGGATGATGGAGATGAATTCTTTTTGCTCTTCGGTCAAAGGGTCTTTCCCCTTGAGCAGCAGCTCGGAAAATCCCCGTATGGAAATGACCGGGTTTCTGAGATCATGGGCCGCGATGCCCAGAAATTTGTTCCGTATGGAGACGAGATGGACCAGTTTTTCCTGTTTTGCCTTGAGGGATTGTTCAAGGTCGATGATGCGCATGCCGACCTTGATGCGGGCGTGCAGTTCCTTCAGGTCCAGCGGTTTGAGCAGGTATTCGTCGATTCCGGCATCAAAACCGGTCAGCAGGTCCTCCCGGTTCTCTTTGACGGTCAGCAAAATCACGTAAACGTAATTTTGTGTCTGCTGCTCCCGGATGTTCCGGCAGGTTTCAAGCCCGTTCAGTTCGGGCATGATCCAGTCGAGAATGGCGATGCCGATTTGCTGCGAATTGATGATTTCAAGGGCTTCTTTGCCGTTGGTTGCCGAAAAAACCGTGTACCCCTGTTTTTCAAAATATTTTTGGAGCATTTCCCGCGTCGTGTTGTCGTCATCGGCGATCAGAATCTTCATTTTTGGCCCCCCGGAAAATAGCGTAGGCTGGCTGTCAGTGTCAGGGCATCTGTCGAAATGATGTAGCGGCAGGCGCCCCTGCCTTTTCAGAAAAGATTCCTCCCGGTCCGTCCGGTCAGGAAATCGGCAGTCGGTGAATTTCATCAAACGTCGTGAGGCCCCGCAGCACCTTTTTGATCCCATCGTAGTGCATGGTATAGCGGCTTTCGGGGCTCACCGCCTTCCGGACCTCCTCGGGTGGCGCCCCGTCTTTGATCATATTCCGGACAGGCTCGTTGATCAGGAGGAGTTCGTGTATGCCGATCAGACCGGAAAAGCCGGAATCGCTGCAATACGGGCAGCCGTTTCCGCGCCAGGCATATACCTGCTCCTCCCCGTCCGTTTCAAACAGCGCCTGGATGTGATCCGGTGTGACGGCGTATTTGACTTTGCAGATATCGCACAACCGGGCAACCCGGTGCTGGCTCAGGATCGCGCTGAGGGAGCTTCCCGCGCCGAGGCGAACGGCCTTTTCGAGCGCGTCCAGGGTATTGTCCGCCTTGATCCCCGAAAAGACAAATTGGCCTGAATCAACGGCTTCTGCAATCTTCGCGGAGATCTCGGGCGTTTCCATTTGCTGCACGTAAAGGGTCTCGATTTTCTGCCCAAGCGTGGATGCCAGTAAATCCATAGCCGTAGCGCCCGCCTCCGGATGGACTTGATACTGGTCGATTCCGGGAAGGAGAAACTTGATGGACTGCTCAATGGTGGCGGTTTTTTTAAACCGCCTGGCCCGTTCCATCAGCATAGCATAGGCAAGGGTGCTTTTTCCGGATTTCGGAGGGCCGGCGATGAGGATATGCCCCCCGGGCTGCTTCAAAAGCCTGTTGATTGCGCGTAAAACCCTGTGAGACAGGTAGAGATGGGTAAGCGACCGGATATTGCGAAAGGGCCGGGGGGTGCTTACCTGCAAAAGGATTGCCGGACCATGCGCATCCGGCCGGCTTTCAAATTCCAGATCGATTTTTTTTCCCGGCGTCGGCACCAGGATGCGTCCGTGCAGGACTCCCCCGGTCGCGTCCGGATCGGCCCCTGCAAGGGAGGTCAGGCGCTTGGCCAGGGGCTCGTAGATGCTTTTTTCAAGGTGGAAATGAATTTTTTCACTGTATGGAACCGTTATATCGATGCGGGCTTTTTCCGGCCCTGCGGACAAACGGATTTCGCTTGCCGATTTTGTCACCGCATACAGAATGACGGCGACATGCAGCTGGTTTATCACCGCCTCGCCGCCTGCATCGGCTAAGGCCTGCCCCGTGATCTCCTTATGCGCCAGAAGCAGCCGGGAGGACGAGAGCTTTTTAAAAAACTCAAAAACGGCGCTGCCGCCGGCATATTCCGCTTCAATGGAGGTTTCAATATCCTGGGGAAGGGCGAAAACCATGCTCACCGGTCCGCCCGTCACGTCTCTTAGAATTTTTGCAATATCCGGGTTGTCGGGGGTGGCGGTCGCCACGGTGATCGTATCCCCCATCTGGTAGACGGGGATGGCGCAATACATGCGGGCAATGCGTTCGGGGACCTTTTGCACGACATCGCGCTGGAAAAGCGTTTTTTCAAGGTCGACATGTGCGATCCCTATGGAATCGCACCATAGCTGGCACAGTTTCCGCTTTGATGCGATTCCGCTCTGGATCATGGTCGCCAGCACATCCAGCGCGTTGCCGTCGAACTCTTCGAGGAGATCCTTGATAAAGCCTTTGTCAATGATGCCTTCGGATTCAACGAGCCTGAAAAACTCGGGGTTGCTGATTTTGGGTCGTTGCGTAGGGCCTTGGGCCGTCGGGCTTGCGCTTTTCATCAATTGTCCCGGGAGTTGTCGTTTTGATCGTTACGGCCGCCATGTTTGCGCATGAGGTTCATGATCACCGACTGGCTGATATTCACCTCCTGCTCCATCTCTTTATGCTCCACAGAGAGATCTTCTTCAATCTCGGCAAGCACCTCTTTGAGGTCGTATTTCTTCTCCTGCATCAAAAAAGCCTCCCCTCGCACCAATGCAATCCTTGCCCGCCGCTTTTATGCGTTTGCCGCCTGCCGGGTGTTTTTGTATGCATGCCATGACTGCTTGATGGCCGCTTTGAATTCATCGATGCTGAGGTCTTTCCGGATAAATCCGGAAGCACCTGCGGAAAGGCAGTCTTCAATGGTCTCCCGATCCGCCAGAGAGGTCAGCATAATGACGAAAGCCCCCGGAAAACGCGACATGATTTCCTGCAGGGCGGTTTTCCCGGATTTCACAGGCATGTTGATGTCCAGGAGCAAAAGGTTCGGCTTGAGACGGGCAAACAATTCCACGGCTTCCCGTCCATCCTTTGCCTCGCCGGCGATTTCGGAGTTCATGTCCTTCATGATGGCACCGATATATCTGCGGACATGCGCTTCATCGTCGGCGATCATTACCCGGTTTCTTTTTTTGGAATTCATTGAACGGCCGTTTTCATTCAATAGCGGGTTGTCTTCAATAGAGAGGCCAGACGGTCTGCCAAACGTTCTGCTTGTAGCGCCGGAAAGCAATCGCCCTAATACCGGGGCCGGGCCTTTGCAATGGCACGGTCTGCTATGCCCCTCCAGGTTCAGTCACGGAAAAAAGCGTTCACCGCGGTGCTGATGAACGGGTGTATAACCTATTGGAGAAAATATAGCAAAAAAATACGGTACGTTCAATCTTTTTCCCGGTGCATAATTGACGGCTTCGTAAAAAGTCCAATATCTGCGTTGCGCACAATTTTTGAAGAATCTCACGTGCGGCGAAGTACGATCAATTCTTCCAAAATTGCATCCGCCTTGATCTTGAACATTTTACAAAGCCGTCTGAAAACGATTTTTTCGCGTTCATCTTATTTCAAGGCCTTTGGAAACCATGTGATGAGACGGGGACGGACGTCCGTCCGTCCCCGTTGACCGTGTCAGGAAATTGCCTCGGCCATGAGATCGGCCACAAGCTTGTTGAACCGGGAGGGGTTCTCCACCTTGCCGCCTTCACCGATAACCGCCAGATCATAGAGAAGTTCACTGTAATCTTTCAATTTATCGGACTGGGCGTTTTGTTCATGGATTGTTTTGATTTTTTTCACCACGGGATGATGGGTGTTGATTTCCAGTATGCGTTTTGTCTTGGGAATGGTCTGCCCGGTGGCCTTGAGGATTTTTTCCATGTATGCACTCATGTCGTAGGTATCCCCGGTCAGGCACGACACGGAGTTTTTCAGGTGCGACGACGGTTTGACATCCTTCACCCGATCTTCGAGGTGGCTCTTGAGGCTTTCGAACAGGTCGGAATACCCGGTTTTTTCCTCTCTATCGCCGGGTTCGATATCAAGATCCCCTTTTTCCGCGCTTTTGAGTTTTTTCTCCTTGAATTCGGTGAGGGTCTGCACGACGAATTCATCCACCGGGTCGGTCATCAGGAGAACTTCGTAATCCTTTTCCTTAAGCGCCTCAAGATGCGGGCTGTTTACAATGGATGACAACGTGTCCCCGGTAATGTAGTAAATATGCTCCTGTTCCGGCTGCATATCGGCGACGTATTGTTCAAGGGAGCGCCATTTGTCCTCGGAGCGGGTGGTTTTGTAGCGAAGCAGTCCGGTAAGCCGGTCCTTGTTTTCCCAGTCGTTGTATGCTCCTTCCTTGATGACCGCACCGAATTCGTCAAAGAATTTGCCGTAGGTCTCCTCATCCATGTTTTCCAGTTTTTCAAGAATTTTTTTCACGAGGTTCTTGCGTATGTTGCGGACAAGGGCGTCCTGCTGGAGAAGTTCGCGGCTGATGTTGAGGTTCAGGTCCGGTGCGTCCACCACCCCCCGTATAAATCGCAGGTACTCGGGCAGGAGGTCCTTGCAGTTGTCCATGATAAAGATTCGCCGGCTGTATAACCGTACCCCGTGAGAGCGCTCCGGATGAAACAGGTCAAAGGGGGCGGTGGACGGAATGTATAAGAGCGCCGTGTATTCCGTGGTCCCTTCGAGCTTGATATGAAGCCGATCCAGCGGGGGATTCCAGTCGTGGCTGATATGGGAGTAAAAATCCTTGTACTCTTCCTCGCTGATCTCGTTTTTGTTCCTCGCCCAGATGGCTTTCATGGAATTCAAGGTTTCTTCCCGGATAACCGTTTTGGTTTTTCCCTCGACAGGATTGCCGTCCTTGTCCAGCAGCGGCTTTCCGTCTTCACCGGTTTCCGGCTCTTCTTTCTCGACATCCATGACAACCGGGTATCGGACGAAATCGCTGTGCTGCTTGATCACCCGGCGAAGGGCCCACTGATCGGTAAAATCATCCTCGCCTTGTTCCACGGGTTTTAAATGTAAAATGATGTCGGTTCCCCGTGATGCTTTTTCCGCATCTTCGATGGTGAATTCTCCCTGGCCGGCCGATTCCCATTGAACGGCTTTGTCGGCGAACGGGCTTTTCGTGACCACGGTGATCTTGTCGGCAACGATAAACGCGCTGTAAAAACCGACGCCGAACTGGCCGATCATTTCCGCAGACAGGGTGTTTTCTTTTTTGGACTGTTCAAGGGCGTTAATGAATGCGGCGGTGCCGCTTTTTGCAATCGTGCCGAGATTTTCTTTTACATCGTCGCGGGTCATCCCGATGCCGTTGTCCGACACGGTAAGCGTTTTGTTCTCCTTGTCCGGAATAAGTTTGATCTTGAACGCCGTATCCTCCCCCAATAGGTCCGGGTTGGTCTGCGCTTCGAAATT
Source organism: Desulfobacteraceae bacterium (assembly GCA_011389935.1). Taxonomy (GTDB): domain Bacteria; phylum Desulfobacterota; class Desulfobacteria; order Desulfobacterales; family Desulfosalsimonadaceae; genus B1SED10-16. The sequence continues at coordinate 111,415 of JAABTJ010000003.1, read as the reverse complement.
GAGCTTGTCAATGGCGTCCGATGCATTTGAAATCAGCTCCCGCAGAAAGATCTCCCGGTTTGAATACAGGGAATTGACGATAATATTGAGAAGTTGTTTTACTTCGGTCTGGAATTCGAGTGTTTCGGGTTTCGGTGTCATAGGCGTACGCTCCTCTGCTTTTTAAGATGTTGCTGGCAAGATGGTAAAATATATATTTTTACGTAAAATGCGGCCGGTCTGTAACCCCATATAATGGGTTCGATTTCCGTTTTGTCAACCCCCGGGACGGGTCGGAGATGACCCGCCTGTAGAGGCTCGGCGGATCGTGCCTGTACAGAAGAGGGGATGGGGCGCCGGGAACCTTGTTTTGCATATCCGGGGTATACATGCTATTGAATCCGGGTGGGGATGCATGCATGCAAATGGCAAAAGCCGCGCTGTCCATTGGCCGGAAAACCGCAGAAGACGGGTAAAGAATACATAGATGATCGAACTGTATGAAAATCTTTCGCAAAAAGACGCCGACCTTTGCAGTCTGGTACTGAAGGCCTCTTTTATTCCCCACCGTGTGAAAAAGGACCACAGGGGTTTTGCCATCTTCGTGGATGAGCACCATTTTGATGCGGCCCGCCATACAATTGAACAGTATTTTATGGAAAATCGCATGGCGTATACCCTTCCGGATGCCGCCCCTCCCGATGCGGATCACGGGTACGCCGGGATATGGATTGCCGTTTTTCTTGCGGCGATTCATTTTTATGTGGCAAGCACCGGGGCGGCGGTCGATTTCTGGCAAAATTTCGGCGCATCCGCCGCCCGGATCAACGACGGGGAGTGGTTCCGGACCATTACCGCGCTGTTTCTCCACGCGGATTCCGTTCACCTTGTCGGGAACATGCTCGGTATGGCCGTCTTCGGCACGGCGGTATCCCAGGTGGCCGGGTGGGGGGTGGGATGCGCGATAATTCTTCTGGCAGGCGCGTCCGGCAACATGGTCAATGCTTTCATGTACCAGGATTCCCATTTGTCCATCGGCGCGTCAACGGCCGTTTTCGGCGCTGTCGGCATTCTTTCCGCTTACCAGTTCGTACGCAGGCGCAAAACGGGCGGGGCGAAATCAAGGCCATGGCTTCCGGTTCTGGGGGGCATTGCCTTGCTGGGAATCCTCGGGGGGGCCGCTCATGTTGATCTTGGCGCCCATCTGTTCGGTTTTCTGGGGGGGATGGTGGTGGGGATCGTCTACGCCCTCTATGGCTCCGGTCGGATTACCGATCGGAATCAGTGGATTTTCGGTTTGAGTGCCGCCGGCATCGTGGTTTTTTCCTGGCTGATCGGTTATCTATATGCCTGATCGCATGGGAATACAGGTGTTGATCGAATCGGTACCGGTCACAATCCCCCGCATCCCCGTGACGGGGAAAACAATATAGCAAGGAGACGCCATGAAAGCGATTGTGGATCTGTTGTTTGAGGCAAAAATGCTGAAGGAAATCCCCCGGGCCGGATATCATTTTCTCGGCATCGGCAAAGAAAGCGTCGCCGAGCATTGTTTCGCCGCGACCTTTCTTGCCTATGTCATGGCCCGTATGGAACCGGAGGTCGATTCCCTGCGGCTGATCACCATGTGCCTGGTGCATGATCTTGCCGAAGCAAGAACCGGGGATCTGAACTATGTGCAGAAAAAATATGTCATCGCCGATGAAGCAAAAGCCATCGCCGACGCAACCGCCGGGCTTCCTTTTGGAAGCGATATCAAGGCGCTCGTGGCGGAGTTCAACGCGCAGACAACCATAGAGGCGAAACTTGCCCATGACGCCGACCAGATATCTTTTATTCTCGATTTGAAAGCGCTTTCGGATACCGGGGGAAAAACGCCGGAAAAATGGCTTCCCTTTGTGATCGACCGGTTGAAAACCGGCCTCGGGAAACGGCTTGCCGAGGCAATTATCAACCGCAGCTGGGATGATTGGTGGATCGAGGGGTATACGGAAACGGAAGAGGAATAAGTTGTTGCTGCATTTGTTTTATTGATTTTTGAGCATCGCTTTGGTAGTAATATAGGTTTTTATTGCCAAGCTTTCAGAAAACGGGTTTCCCAATGGTATGCGGTATTTTTTTGTCGGATGCCCAGAGGGCAAACCGGCACAGCGGGGTTTACCGATGGAGTTGTCATTGTTTGAGTTTGCAAAGTGCATGAACACAGATCCCGGCATTGTTGAGCGGTGGATACGGCAGGGGCGCATCCCGGTGAAGCGGAAGGGGGATGTTTGTGTTTTTAACAGGGATATTCTGGAAAAATGGGCTTCTGCCCATAATATGCGGTTTGTTATGTCCGGATCAGACCCGGCGGCGATGGCAGAAAAAAAGTCGGCCGGGCTTCTTGGCGCAATGAAGAAAGGCGGGGTCCACTATGATGTGCCGGGAAGTTCCGTCAGCGAAGTTCTTCGTGCGGCGGTGGATCGGATAGACGGCATCCAGGCCCGTGACACAAGGGACCTTTTGTACGAAAAACTCCTTGACCGGGAGAAAATGATTTCCACCGGCATCGGCGGCGGCGTGGCGGTTCCCCACCCCCGCACGCCGATCCAGGACGAAAACATGGATACGCTCATTGCGGCCTGTTTTCTCAAAAATCCCGTTGATTTTCATGCCGTGGACAAGAAGCCCGTGGAACTGCTGTTCGTACTGGTCGCCCCTTCGGCAAAACACCATCTCCACCTTCTTTCCCGCATATCTTTTTGTTTAAGAGACGATTCCTTTTTGACGTTTTTGAAAACTCGGCCGGAGCGGGAGGTTTTTTTCAACAGGGTCGCCGGATTTGAAAAACGGCTGGATCAGGACGAACAACAATAATTGTCGGCGCCTGGCCGGTATCAACCAGTAAACAGGGCGAGTCAACCGCTGTGGGCCTTTATGACAAAGTAAAAACCTGGATCGGGGAATCACCGCAATGGCTTGGCGGTGATGACCGGCTGCTGCTGATTATTTTCGGCGCACTGGTCGGCTGTTGCAGCGGTTTAGCCGCCGTTGCCCTCAATTTTAGCCTGCATGCCATGGAGGGCTTTTTTTCATCCTATCGCTTTCACTGGTATTTTTTTGTGCTACCCGGTATGGGCGCCGCATTATCCTCTCTTTTTTTGGAAAAGATTATACAGGAAGGCGCAGGACACGGCGTGCCGGAAGTGGTCTACAGCGTATCAAGGCACGGCGGGCTTTTGCGCATGCGCTCCATGTTTTCGCGTCTTGTGTCCAGCAGCCTGACCATCGGCAGCGGCGGGTCAGCCGGGCCTGAGGCCCCGGTCGTGATGAGCGGTTCCGCCATCGGCTCCAATATCGCCCGGTTCTTTTCCCTGAACGAGCGACAACGGATAGCGCTAGTCGGCTGCGGTTCGGCGGGCGCTGTTGCGGGGGTTTTCAACGCGCCCATTGCCGGTCTGGTTTTTACCATCGAAGTAATCGTGGGAGAATGGACCGCGCTGAATATTGTTCCCATCGCCGTGGCATCGGTTGCCGGCGCCCAGATCAGCCGGCTGCTCCAGGGGAACCAGATACCGTTCACCCATCTTCATTTTGATGTGGATATCTCCACAACCCTTGCAGCGGCCGGATTGGCCATTATTACAGCAGCAGGCTGCATTCTGTTGACGCGGGCGATCCGGAAATCTCATCATGTGTCAGGAAAGGTGCCCGTGCCACTGTGGGTTCGCGCCGCCATTGGCGGCTGCATCGTCGGGCTGGTGGGGCTTTTTCTTCCCCAGGTACTGGGGGAAGGGTACAGCGTTATTCAGAAAATGGTGGAAGGCTCCTTTACCGGAGGGTTTGCCCTGGTATTGATGCTGATGCTGGCCAAGATCGCCGCCACGTCCGTAACCCTTGGCTGGGGTGGGTCCGGCGGAATTTTTGCCCCCTGCCTGGTTGTGGGCAGCTTTTCCGGGCTGATGTATTACCGGGGGATTGATGCCCTGTGGCCGGGGTTGCTGCAGGTCAACGAAGGGTGCTTCGCCCTTCTCGGGATGGCGGGGATGATCGGCGGAATGCTGCAGGCGCCGCTGACCGCTATCTTCCTGATCGTTGAAATTACGGGGGGATACGAAACCATTTTGCCCTTGATCCTGGTTTCGGTTATTTCCACGACTGTCTGCCATTATTTCGAGCCGGCATCCTTTTATTTCCGTGATCTCATCGAAAAAGGGTACTACCTGCGGCCGAGGACCGATGCCAAGGTGCTTGCAGATCTTCGTATCAGCGAGCTGGTGGAGAAAGACTGCATCAGCGTGCCCAAAAACATGAGCCTGGGGGAGTTCGTAAAAGTGGTCCAGCAGTCCCGCAGGAATTATTTTCCCGTGATCGATGAAATTACGGGCGCCTTTGCAGGGATGATTCACCTCGACGACATCCGGCCGTATTTGTTTGATACCCTGCTGCACGACACCGTATTCCTGGAGCAGATCATGACGACGGATGTGGAGACCGTGGATATTGACGACGATCTGTCCGAGGTGCTTTCCCGCATGGACGTGTCGGGCAGCTTCAGCATGCCCGTGGTAACGAATCAGCGTTTTGTCGGCATGGTGTCAAAGGCGACCCTGCTGGACAAGTACAGGAAGGAATTGATGCTGCAGACAACGGATTAAAAGCGGTGCGTTGGTATGCGGATGAACCTGCACGGACATGGCGCTGCGAGCCTTCAGTGCGGCCGGCCCCGGACGGGGGCGTAAATAACGGGAAAAGGTGATTTTTCATGCAGATGTTTCATGTTTTCAGAAATACCCCGTATGGCAGGGAAACGCTTTTGCAGACGGCGTATTTTTGCAAAAAAATGGATATTACCCCGGTGGTTTACATACCGGCGTATGCAAAGTTTCTCCTGTACATGGAAAACGATGTCATCCAGGTGGATTTGGATGAGTCCTACCTCCATTCCCCGGAAACCGCAAAAGCGCATGTCAATGCCGTCATGGCCGAGCTGGAAATGGCGCCCCCGAGGTTTTTTGCCCCCCGGCATTTTTCAACGCCGTCTCTGCCCGATGTGCCGGTCAGCTTCAATTTCATGACATGCCCGAAGACGATATCCGACCTTTCGGCAAAACGGGGATCCGGGTCGATCGGTCCCAGGATTCGCCGCATATTCAAGGCCGCGGCTTTTCCGGTAATGATCCCCCCCCCCGTTTACAAGCCGTTTACCCGCATCGCCGTGATGTTCGGCGGGTCGGCCAACGCGGCCAATGCCATGCGCCTTGCGGTGCGCCTGCACCGGCTCTCGGGAATGCCGGTATCGCTGTATACGGCCGAAGAGGGGCGAAGGGGGAAAAAATATTACGAAAAACTGCTGGGAAAACATGCGCTTACCGGGGTGTTTGAACAAACGGTAAGCGACTGGCAAATATTTCCCCAAAAGGACTTCATCGACAATCTCTACAAGGTTCCGCACGACGCCCTGGTCATTATGGGCGCATACGGCCATGGCCTTATCCGTCAGCTGCTTTTCGGAAGCACCCTGGAGATCATCCAGTCCACCCTGCCGAACAGCCTCTTGATTGTCGGTCCGAATTACCGGGGGACCATGTAATAAAAGAGGGAAAACGCGCCGGGGTTCAGGATAAACCCTCGGTATTTGCCGGTTCCAGGTCAATCGGTCTCCCAACGATCCATTTTGCCGTTTTCCGGAACTGGGGGGTGATATCGGAGACGAAAAATCTTGCTGCAGCGGTTTTCGCCAGTTTTTCGTCAAAATCCGGGTTTTCCGTGAGAAAAGCCTTCACCCTTTCGGCCATGGCGGTTGACGAGTCGATGATGGCAACCCGTTTTCCGATTTTGCGGGCGATGATATTTTTGAGAATGGGATAGTGGGTGCACCCGAGGATCAACGTGTCGATCTGCCTGACTTTCAGGGGATGCAGGTATTTTTTCACAATCATGTTGGTTTCGGGTTTTTTCAGCCATCCCTCTTCCACCAGGGGGACCAGAAGCGGGCAGGGGGCACAGTAGACCTTTGCCTGCGGATTTTTTTCCATGATTTGTTTTTCGTAGATGCCGCTGGCGATGGTCGCCCGGGTCCCGATGACGCCGATGACCCCTTTTTTCGTGGCTGCAAGGCAGCGCTCCACCGCCGGGGTCACCACCTCGAATACGGGTACGTCAAATGAATCCCTTACGGCGTCGGTGGCAACGCTCGACGCGGTGTTGCAGGCCATGACGATCATTTTTGCGCCGTTTTTTACCAGAAATTCGGTATTCTGCAGGCAATACTCGATGACGGTGCGGCTGCTTTTCGTGCCGTAGGGGGTGCGTGCAGTATCTCCGAAATAGACGAGGTCGTAGCCCGGCATCGCATCCATTATTCCTCTCACCACGGTCAGCCCGCCGATCCCGGAGTCAAAAATACCTATCATTGTAATCGCTTCTGTTTAAAGGGTTGCGTGTCGATGGATGCCAATGTGAAGGCCCGTATGGTTACAGACGGGGCCCGGCGCTGCATGGCCGGCTGCAATACGCCCCATCCGCCGGTGCTGCACGACGCTACGGAAGAATGGCGTTATGGGCCTCCAGGCGGGCGAGTTCATGCCGAACGCATGCGACCAGTGCGGGCTCGGAAACGCCCGGTTTTATCCCGGGGCATGAATCCGCCATGATGTACCAGTTTTCCGGCGCCCTGAGCACATTTTCGATGAAGGGCCATGCCCTGCACATCCGCGGTTTTACTGGGTGGATGGTGCATTTTTCATCCCAGAATACGCAATATCCGCCCGGCTTCTGGGCCAGCACGGTCTTTTTGCCGGAGGGGGCGCAGTAATTCTTCCGTACCTGTTCGGAATCAAGGCCCAGGTAGTCGGCAATCTCGGCAATGTTTTGCGGCGTGACGTATGTTCCGCCGAATCCGCAGCAGCATTGGCCGCAGTTTTGGCATTCAAAGATATCGGCACCCGATACGGGCGCATCAGATGTCATAGCGGGCCTCCAACGCTTTTTTCAGCGTAACCTGGTCGACGTATTTGAGTTCCCCCCCCATGGGCACGCCCGATGCAATCCGCGTGATTTTTACGGCAAAGGGCTTCAGCTGGTTCATGATGTAGGCAGCCGTTGCCTCGCCTTCAATATTGGTGGCAGTGGCGATGATGATCTCCCGGAGGCTTCCGGCAACGACTTTTTCTACCAGTTCGGCAATGCGGATGTCGGAAGGGCCGATGCCGTCCATGGGGGAGAGCAGCCCCTGGAGAATATGATAGACCCCTGTAAAAGCGCCCGATTTTTCAATGGCGGCCATGTCCGGGGGGCTTTCCACCACGCATACCAGGGATGCGTTTCTTGACGGATCCCTGCATATGCGGCACTTTTCCGCATCGCTTAATGAAAAGCAGCTGCTGCAGATATTAACCTGCTTTTTCAGCTCGCCGATGTTTTTTGCCAGCATGGAGACCTCGGCCTCCGGCGCCTGCAGCAAATGCATGGCCAGTCTTTCGGCCGATTTTTCACCGATGCCGGGCAGTCGGCACAGGCTTCTGATCAGCCGGTTCATTGATTCCGGATAATACTGCATGCAGTTCCTACATCATCCCCGGAATGTTCATGCCGCCGGTAAGTTTGCTCATTTCTTCATTGACCATGGCCTGGGAACGGGAGAGGGCTTCATTGACCGCAGCGACGATAAGGTCCTGGAGCATTTCCACATCTTCGGGGTCCACGACCTCCTTTTCAATCTGCACGGAAACGACCTGCTGTTTTCCGTTGGCCACCACCTTGACCATACCCCCTCCTGCCGTGGCCTCGATCGTTTTTTCCGCCATTTCCTCTTGGAGCTGCGTCATTTTGGTCTGAAGCTGCTGGGCCTGCTTCATGAGCTTGTTCATATTTTTCATCCGATGCTCCTCCTATAGAATTTTGATATCCTGAATTTTGCCGTTGAATGTTTTGATCGCCGCATTGACAAGCGGATGGGCACGGGCCTCACTTTCCAGTTCCCGGTGTTTTTTTTTCAGGTCACCGGGATCGGGGCCGGTCTGTTTCACGTCGATGGAGATCTTCAGCGGCTGTTTAAAAAAATCATTACAATGCTTTTCAATCCCCGCAATATTTTTTTTCCTGCGCAGCAGGGCGATGTTCGGATGGGTCGAAGCGATTTCAATGACCAGCCGGTCCGGGGGAGTATATGTAAGCGTGCCGTCCGCCAGGCAGGCCCCCAAAACGGGCGACTTTTCGCATATCGAGGATTTAAGTCGGTCCCATATTTCGCCGTTGTCCATCTGCGACAAATCCATGGGCGGCGTTTCGGACGGGGCATCGGGCGTGGCAGGGTCGGCTGGCGCGCTCTCCGGCGGATCATCTGCCGGGCACTCCGGGCCGGGATCCCCCGGTGAATCCGGCCCCGTCTCCGATAGAACATTTCCGTGTACAGGCGGCTCGGGCGCGGACGGTTCCGGCTCGGGCGCGGACGGTTCCGGCTCGGACGCGGACGGTTCCGGCTCGGACGCACCGGGGCTTTGGGGCTTGCCCGCAGGGGCGATGCCGGTTTTCAGCCGGTCGAGTTTTTCGATGAGGGCGTCAAGGGAAAACGCCGGCCGGATCTGCATCAGCCGGAAAAAGGTCATTTCAAGAGCCGTCTTGGGGGATGCCGACAGCTTGATGCGCCACTCTTCTTCAAAAAGGACATTCAACACCTGAAAAAGATGCGGCTGCGTAATATTGCCCACCTGTTTTTCCATCAGCTCCCGCTCATGGGCGGGAACATCGGAAAGGGTCGAGGCAGCGCCTTCCATTTTTACCACCAGAAGGTTTCGGAAGTGCTCGATGAGTTCCGTATAAAATTTCATCATGTGCCGCCCCTGCCGGTATAGCAGGTCGCAGATGTCTATAATGGCCGCCATGTCACCGGAGAAAAGGGCGCCGGATATATCGAACAGGATCTGCCGGTCGATTACCCCAAGGATATCAATAATCTCCTTGTCGGTGATCGCGGTTTCGGTGCAGGTGATGACCTGGTCAAGGAGGCTCAATCCGTCCCGGATACTCCCGTCGGCTTCGCGGGCGATAAGGGCCAGCCCTTTATCGCTGATGTCGATATTTTCGCCTTCGCAGATTTTTTTCATGTGCGCGGCGATTGCGTTGATGCCGATTCTCCGCAGGTCATGGCGCTGGCAGCGCGACAGGATGGTTATGGGGATTTTCCGCACTTCGGTGGTGGCAAAAAGGAAAAGCACGTGCGCGGGTGGTTCTTCCAGGACTTTCAGAAGCGCATTGAATGCGGCGTCGGTCAGCATGTGCACTTCATCGATGATATAGATCTTGTAAGGGCTGTGCGCGGGCATGTATTTGGCGTTTTCGCGCAACTCGCGGATGTTTTCGACCTTGTTGTTGGATGCGCCGTCGATTTCAAAAACATCCATGGCGTTGCCGGCCGTTATTTCCGTGCATGAACGGCATTGATTGCAGGGCGTCGAAGTGGGGGCTTCGCTGCAGTTTACGCACTTGGCCAGTATCCGGGCAATGGTGGTTTTTCCGGTGCCGCGCGGGCCGGAAAGCAGTATGGCGTGGGCCAGGCGGCCGGATGTTACCGCATTGGACAGGGTTTTTGTGACATGGGCCTGTTCGACCACGTCTTCAAATGTTTGGGGGCGATATTTACGGGCAAAAACAAGGTATGCCATATCCGAATTTCCTCGATGTGATCCTCCAGCGGCCGTTTTTTCCGGGCCCGTCACCCTGTATCGGTTTGATGGGGCATATGCGCCGTTTTTGAAAAACGGGTGCCGGTGCGACGATATATGAGGAAAAAAGGGCGGGTTTCCAAAAGACCGCCTGAAAACGTCGCCTCAGGCCGTCGTTGCATAATGATTAAATGGCGGAGAGAGAGGGATTCGAACCCTCGGTGCCCGTTAAGACACACACGCTTTCCAGGCGTGCACCTTCAGCCGCTCGGTCATCTCTCCACAGCTGCGTACAGATATTTTTTCCCGGTTTCCGGTCGGATTCGGCGTACCTCATTCCGCCTGCCAATGCAGTCCGGATGGGGTATTTGCAAACCGGTTTCGTTTGGTTTGCAAATTTCCTTTCATAAAGAATTCGCCATTTGTTGTCAACCTTAATCTTTTTACTGAAAAACGGGCTGCTGTCGCATCGCATTACCCTTCAATCCCCTGGCGCTCGGCGTAGCCTGCAGCGCAGGTGAGAATTTCCGAGGGGAATCGTTGCGCCCGGCGGCAGAGGACAGGTGCATGTGAACCGGGACCGCCTTGATGCGGAAATAATTTTCTTGAAATTATTTCAAGATTTTATTATTTTTTGAAACATCTTCCCGTCACGCCTGATAATTGATTGACGGCCGTCGTTACGGCCGTCTGGCCGTATGCGCATTTTCAAGCTATGCCGGAAGCGGCCGGTAACCCCAAGAAGGGGCCAAATGACGCCTTCCGATGATGCCAAGTCCCCGCCCGAGGCGGACAAAGTGCACGAAAACACGCAATATGCGGAATTGCACGCTCTGCTTCAAAAGCGCCGTTTCGGCCTGCGCTTTCCCGCCGGACTGGAGGGGGCGTTCCGCAGGTATCATGCAAACGAGAGCGCAAGGGCGTTTCGCAGCATCGTCTTCTATGTTCTTCTCCTCTATCTTGCCCTTGGCATCGGCATCATTTACATTACTCCCTGGCAGGCCCTGGATCTCTGGCCGGTCGGATATCTCGGGCTTGGCCTGATCATTCTGGCGGCAGCGATCCTTTCCCGGCTGGAAAGGTTTGACCGTTATTATGAACTCCAAGTGACGGGTCTCTCCTTTGCCGGCATGGCGCTGCTGGTTGTGCTCCCCTTTCTGATCCGCGATGAACTCATGCGCCGACTGGCAATGATCGGGATAATTCATGGACTGGTCGTTGTCAGCGCCGCTCTTGGTCTGCGATTCTTTCCGGCACTGATGGCCATGGTCGGGGGAGGCATTACAGGGCTCGTCATTGCAGGTTTCACGGGGCATACCCTTGAATGGCTCATGGTGCATCAAACCTTTACCGGCGGTTGCCTTATCGGTGCCTTTCTTGCGTGGCTCGCCGAGAAGCGCAGCCGGCAGGTGTTTTTGCAACGGCAGCTGCTGGCAATGGAAAAAGCCCGGTCAGAAGCGCTGGCCGAGCAGATGCGGGACATGTCGCGGCATGACAACCTGACCGGCCTTGCCAACCGGCGGTATTTTGACGAGGTGCTGGCGCACGAATGGCTTCGCTGCCGGCGAAACGGCACGTTTCTTTCGCTCCTGTTCATCGATGTGGATTTTTTCAAGCATTTTAATGATCATTACGGGCACCAGCGCGGGGACATGTGCCTCCGGCAGTTGGCGAATGTGCTGCAATCTTTTGCCCGTCGGCCGGGGGACTTTGCTTCGCGTTACGGCGGGGAAGAATTCGTAATTCTGTATCCGCAAACAGAACCGGATACAGCCGGGGCCCTTGCCGGGGACATTCTCAGATTTGTTTCGGAGCTGAAGATCGAGCACCGGTATTCGAGCGTGGCCGACCATGTGACCGTCAGCATCGGCGTCGCGTCCTTGGCGCCTGCGGAGGGGGAGGCTCCCGAACAACTGGTCAAGGCCGCGGATCATGCCATGTACCTGGCAAAGCGAGGGGGGAGGAACCGGATCCGGCAGTACCATCCAAAAAGGGTGCCGCCATCTGAAACGCCGCCGGGACATTCCCGGGATTTGCCCATGTAAACCCGTTTTGGTGATGCCTGTTTTGCTTCTTGTGCGCCTGCAGAGTCCTGTCAAATGGCGGCGGGATTCCATGAATCCACTTAAGGATGCTCGCGGCGCAACGATTGGATGATATTGTCGAGCTGTTGAAGAAACCGTGACCGGTCGCGCTTGTTCAGTGGGGGTGGTCCGCCGGTTATTTCTCCGGCGCTGCGAAGCCCGGCCATGAGATCCCTGCCCGCCACTGCCATGCCGATATTGTTTTCCGTGATCGGCTTTCCGGTCGGACCGATAACCCGCGCGCCTTTTTTTACACAGCGATCGGCAAGTGGTATGTCGGCGGTGACCACGATATCTCCTGTTCGAATGTGCGCCACAATCCAGTCGTCTGCTGCGTCGAAGCCGTTGCTGACCACTTCCAGTGCGATCCGTTCGTCATCGGGCACCCGCATCCATGTGTTGGTCACCAACGTGACGTGAAGGAGGTATCGGTCCGCGACGCGGTAGACTTCCCGCTTGACCGGGCAGGCGTCCGCATCTACAAAAATATGCATCAAATCAATACCCCCCCAATCCTTCAGGTATCAGCATCGCTGCCCGTCCATGTCCGCGGCAATCGTCACGGCTGTATCATACAGATTTAAAGTCGGCTACGCCGGTTTGGAAAGCAATGACGCACATAAAACCGATGGTTCTTTCCCGGTCTTTTTCAAGGGCTTCGGCATCCGACGAAAAGACGGATTTTCCGGCAGATGAATAAGAACAGGCCTCATGATATTTTTTGCATCATACTATGCGGCAAAGGCCCTACTGTCAATATTGTTCCGGTTGTTTACGGACAGTATGGAATATACCGGTGCTTTGTGATATGAAATGGTACCGTAAGGATGCGATCCATGATGAAAAACATGATAAAAAAAAATACAGGGAGCACAAAACATACCGCTGCCATAAGAAAAAGCACACGGATCCCCCCGCATCTGAAGGGACTTTTCATGACGCTCCTGGGAGCCTTTTGCTTTTCCCTTATTCCGATATGGGTCCGATCCATCGAGGCTTATTCCTCGATGAGCATCGCTTTTTTCCGGGCAATGTTCGGCATGGCCTTTCTGTTTTTATGGATTCTTCGCAGGCCGGAGGGGGCCGGGGCGATCGACTTTCGCCGACTGAGCTCGAAGGAGTTGATCGTTCTCGGCTGCATGGGCCTTTGCATGTGCATCACTCCCGTGACCTATTACCTGGCTATTATGAAAACGTCCGTGGCCAAGGCGGTTTTGCTGCATTATACCGCGCCGCTTCATGTGGCCATTTTAAGTCCTTTTCTTCTCAAAGAAAAAAATACCCCCTTGACCTGGTTTGCGGTGGGAGCGGGCCTGCTTGGAACGGCCCTTATCACCGAACCAGCGGGTCTTCTTAAGGGCGACGCAGAGGAAGTGATCGGCATTGTCAGCGCCCTGATATCCGGCCTCGGGCTTGCGGGGATTTTTCTGTTCGGCAGGTTTATGGCCGGAAGACTTCCTTCGCAGATCCGGGCACTTTGGGGGTGCGTGATCGTTGCGATCCTTCTTTTCCCCTTCGGGATCATGGTTCCCGAAGGGTATTTCTGGCACAACCTTCCGTTTCTGTTTTTGCTGGGCACCGTTTCCCTTGCCATTCCCTATACGCTTTTTTTCAAGGGGGCCAATTACATCACTGCCCAGTCCAGCTCTGTGGTTTCGCTGTTTGAACCTGTCTGCGGCATCGGCATCGGGTTTCTGTTTTTCGGGGAGCGCCTTTCTGCTGTCGGGTTTGCAGGAGCGGGAATCGTTTTGATCAGCATCTATATTGCAAGTCGCAGATAAGCGTGCGCTCCATGTTTGAATCGTTTCAGGCAGCGATATGATATAAAGGCACACCACGATACCTCTTGCAATGATCGGCCGGGGTGCAGGCGAGTCTGGTCCGGCTTGTCCGGGCATGCAAGCGGCTTGGATTGTGCTGGTGGGATAATAAATATATAAATATAAAGGGCGTCCCCCTTATGTTGTTACGTCGGATCAGTATGGTTAGTATTCAATAAGGCAAGATGTTGATTATATACTCGTTGACATAATGGACACCCGTTTGGCTGTTGAGACAACTCCGCCGATAGACATCCGGCAGTATGGCATCATGGACTATGACGAGGCGCTTGCGCTCCAGCGGCATTTCGTTGGCGCGCGGGCCGACGGCGTCGTCGATGACACCCTGCTGCTGTTGATGCATCCGCCGACCTATACGCTGGGGCTGCGCGGCGGGGAAAAACATTTCCGCATCTCCCCGAAGGTTTTGGCAGACCGGGGTGCGGTGGTCCGACATGCCGATCGGGGAGGGGACGTTACGTTCCACGGGCCCGGCCAGCTGGTGGGATATCCGATTATGGACGTCCCGACTCGCTGCGGAAACATCGGTAGTTATGTTCACAAACTCGAGCAGGTGTTGATCGATACGCTGGCGGCCTTTGATGTGGCAGGATACCGGATCCCCGCCTACAGGGGGGTCTGGACGGAAGGGCGGAAAATTGCGGCCATTGGTGTCCGGGTGAACGCCGCAGGCATTTCGAGCCACGGGTTTGCCCTGAATGTCAACACGGATTTGTCGTACTTCGACGCTATCCTTCCCTGTGGCATCGAGGGGGCTGCAGTGGCCAGCATGGCCCTGCTTTTAAACCGGCCCATAGCAATGGCGGATGTGCGTGCGGAGTTGTCCGACAGTTTTTTACGGGTGTTCGGTTAAACCCTTATAATGCGCAATGTGCCCATGAATCTGTATTCCATAACGAGAGGGCCAGATGAATTTTCAGCAGCTGCATTTTGCCAACCGGCACGGCCACAACCTGTTTGCCCAGCTCGACCTGCCGGTTGACGTGGATCCCAATGCCTATGCCATTTTTGCGCATTGCTTCACATGCACCAAGAACCTGAAAGCCGTGGCCAATATCAACCGTTCCCTGACCCGCGGCGGCATTGCCGTGCTGCGGTTTGATTTTACGGGCCTGGGGCAGAGCGAAGGGGACTTTGCAGACACCAATTTTACCACCAATGTCAGCGACCTTGTCGACGCTGCCCGATATCTGGCCGACCATTACAGCGCCCCCAAGCTTCTGGTCGGGCATTCCCTGGGTGGCGCGGCGGTCCTCCAGGCAGCTGCGGAAATCCAGTCGGCCACGGCGGTGGCGGTGATCGGGGCGCCGGCCAGCCCCGATCACGTGTTGCGCCATCTCTCGGATGCCACAGAAGAGATTGAAGCGGCGGGCGAGGCCCAAGTCCGCCTGGCCGGCCGGCCCTTTCGCCTCAAAAAACAGTTTCTGGACGATCTCAACGCCAATCGCATGACCGGCGCCATCAAATCCCTCAATCGGGCGCTGCTGATTCTTCATTCTCCGGTGGACAATGTCGTGGGCATTGAAAACGCGGCGGAGATCTTCCAGACCGCCCGGCACCCGAAGAGTTTCGTCTCCCTGGATACCGCGGATCATCTGCTGACCGAGCCGGCCGATTCCGGATACGCCGGCGCCATGATTGCCGCCTGGTCCCGCAGATACATTGCCCCGTTCATCGAACGGTAAAAGGGGAAGGCCGAATCGAGACGGAACCCGGCGGATAAGCGCCGCGTATCTGCCTTGTTTCCATCTGATAGACACAAACCTGTAAATCAATTTTATGCTATATCAGTATTTTATCCAGGAAGAGTGCGGCTTTGTTTGTTACGGCGGATCGGTATGCTTAGTATTTGAAAAGACAAACGTGCGAATATTTGGACAGTTTCTCAGTCTCGTAAACGCTTTCATTTGAACCACTGAAAGGAGAGCTACGATGGGTTTACAGGAAAAACTTGACGCGCAAGTCCGGGAGCTTCAATCCGCGGCGCCGAAGGAAGCCCTGGAAATTATGCACCAGGCGACCGTGGATTTGCAGCAATCCGGCATTATGGACCATGTGAAAAGCGCGGGGGATATTGCCCCGGATTTTTCCTTGAAAAATTTTCAGGGCCAGACGGTCAATCTCTCCGCCAAACTGTCTGAAGGCCCGGTTGTGCTTGGGTTCTACAGGGGCGGCTGGTGACCGTTCTGCAATCTGGAGCTGGAAGCTTTGGAGGCGGCACACCAGGAAATCAGGGAAGCGGGTGCGTCTTTGATCATGCTCTCCCCCCAAAGCGCGGAAGCATCGCGCCGGTTTGCCGAGAAAAAAGGGTTGACCATGGAATTTCTGGTCGATTCCGGAAACCGGGTGGCAAAACAATTCGGCCTGGTATACACGGTCCCCGATGATCTTAAGAAAGTGTATCAACAGTTCGGCCTGCATGTCGACAAAAACAACGACGACGGGTCCTGGGATCTCCCCATGCCGGCCCGCTATATTATCGATGCGGATAGTAAAATCCGCTATGCGGAGGTCAATCCCGACTACACGGTCCGGCCCGAGCCGTCACATACCATTGCGGCCTTGAAAAATCTGAAATAGGGATCATACAGGGTGAAATGGACAGTCAGAAACAATCCCATTCAAAACCACTGCAAAAGCCGCCGTGGATAAGGGTCCGTATGGCTTCGGGCAAAAGCGTCGAGGCCATCCGGCGTTTGAAAGCGGCCTCGAACCTGCACACCGTCTGTGAGTCGGCGCTTTGTCCGAATATCGGGGAGTGCTGGCAGGACGGGCATGCGACCTTTATGATCATGGGAGACGGCTGCACCCGCAATTGCGCATTTTGCGGCGTGGGCGACCGGCCGATACCGCTTGATCCGGATGAGCCCGGGCGGGTGGCGGATGCCGTTGCCGCCATGGGCCTGACCCATGCGGTAGTGACCTCAGTGACCCGGGACGACCTTGCAGACGGCGGTGCGGGGCACTTTGCCGCCACCATAGAAGCGATACGGCGCCGCTGCCCGGATGCCACCGTCGAGGTCCTGATCCCCGATTTCGGGGGAATGCCCCGGGCGCTTCAAACGGTTCTATCTGCCGGGCCGGATATCGTGGGGCACAACATCGAAACCGTCCGGCGGCTGTATCCCGGCGTCCGCCCCCGGGCTGACTTCGGACAGTCGCTGCGGCTGCTGTCCAGGATAAAGGCGCAGTCGCCGGGGTGTATTACGAAATCCGGTTTCATGGTAGGGATAGGCGAAACCATTAGAGAGATCCATGATACCATAAGGGATATTCGCTCCGCAGGCGTTGATATCCTGACCATCGGCCAGTATCTGCGCCCCGGGCCGGACAACATCCCGGTGGCCGTATACGTGCTGCCGGAAACATTTGCGGCGCTGAAAGCCGCTGCGCTAAAAACGGGGTTTTTGCGCGTGGAATCCGGCCCGCTGGTGCGAAGCTCCTACCGGGCCGCTGAAGCCGCCGCGGCCCTTGGCATTACCAAGCAGACCATTTCGGAGGCAAAATGACCTATACGGGCCCGTGGAGTGCAGACTATATTGACGCCCAATATAAAAAATGGCAGCAGGATCCGGAAGCCGTGGAAAAGGACTGGCAGTTTTTTTTCCAGGGATTTGAACTGGGCCTGGCCGAAAAACCCGGGATGGAAGCGGATGCCGGCGAGCCATGCGACATGGAAGCCGTCCGGAAGCAGTCCAAAGTCGAGGCCCTGGTCTATCGGTACCGGGATATCGGGCATTTACTGTCGTGTCTTGATCCGCTTGAAGCCTGCCCCATCGACCATCCGCTGCTGGAACCGAAAGCCTTCGGTCTTGGCGACGATGACATGGACCGCCGGTTTTATGTGCCGGGCCTGCCGGAAACCCGGGATGCGGGAATGCCCCTACGGGAACTGATCAACCACCTGCGCCGGACCTATTGCCGGTCCGTGGGGGTGGAATACATGCACATGCAGGATCCGGACGAGCGCCGATGGCTGCGGGAGCGGATGGAGTCGACCCAGAACCGGCCTACCCTTACCCGGGAAGAAAAAATCCGGATTTTCCGGAAGCTCACCGAATCGTCGCGGTTCGAGGGGTTTATCCACCGCCAGTACCTGGGGCAGAAGCGGTTCAGCGCCGAAGGGGCCGATGTGATTATCCCCATGCTCGACGCCCTTCTCGCTCATGCGGCGCAAACCCACGAATGCGAACAGATCGTGCTCGGCATGGCGCACCGGGGCCGCTTGAACGTGCAGACCAATGTCTTGAACAAGCCGTATGCGGACGTGATACGGGAATTCGAGGACCAGTACAACCCGGAAGCGGAGACCGGGGCCGGCGACGTCAAGTACCACAAGGGGTTCCGCGGTCAAATTGCGACATCTTCCGGCCGACCGATCGACGTGATCATGGCCGACAACCCCAGCCACCTGGAATCGGTCAACCCGGTGGTCGAGGGGATGGCCCGGGCGCGTCAGGATGTTATCGGCCGGGATGCCAGGGGCCGCGATGTCAGGGACCGGGAAAATACCCGATCCGTGATGCCCCTGCTGATTCACGGGGATGCGGCATTTTCCGGCCAGGGGATTACGGCCGAAACCCTCAACATGTCTCAGCTGGACGGGTTTTTTACCGGCGGCACCGTCCATATCATCATCAACAACCAGATCGGATACACGGCCCTTCCAGCGGACCTGCGCTCCACCCGTTATGCCACGGATGTGGCCAAAAGCCTGATGATCCCCATCTTCCACGTTCACGGTGAAAACCCCGAGGCGGCCGTGCATACAGTAAAGCTGGCGTGCGATTACCGGATGGCTTACGGCAAGGACGTGGTTATCGACGTGGTCTGCTACCGCCGCTACGGGCATAACGAGGGGGATGAACCCTATTTTACCCAGCCGCTCATGGTTGAGCGCATCAAAAACCGCCCCTCGCTCGATCAGCTCTACGCCCAGCAGCTCAAGGAAGACGGGGCTGCGGCCGACGGGGATATCAAAGCCATACGTGAGGAGACTGGCCGGTGCATCCAGGACGCCTATGACGGGGTGAAAAAGGAAAAACCAACGCCGCAGAAGAAGAAGCACGGCCGACAGGAAGCGCCCCGGCCCATAAAAAAAGAGGTTACGGTGAACACCCGGGTCAAACCCGATTTTCTTGGGGATCTGGCGGCAAATATGAGCGCGGTGCCGGACGGCTTTCAACTGCATCCCAAGTTGAAAAAGCTTTTGGAAAAGCGCCGCGATGCGGTGGAAAACGGCGAGGGGATCGACTGGGCCAACGCCGAGTCGCTGGCGTTTGCCACCATCGTGGCCGAACAGACGCGGATTCGCCTGTGCGGACAGGACAGCCAGCGGGGGACGTTCAGCCAGCGCCACAGCGTGCTGTTTGACACGGCGACCAGTGATCCGTATGTGCCGCTGAACCATGTCGCCAAAGACCAGGCCCTTTTTGAATCCATTAACAGCCTGCTCTCTGAGGCAGGGGTTCTGGGGTTCGAGTACGGGTATTCTGTGATGCGCCCGGATGCCCTGATCCTGTGGGAGGCCCAGTTCGGCGATTTTGTCAACAACGCCCAATCGGTCATTGATCTATACATCGCCGCCGGCGAGGCCAAGTGGGGGGTCAAAAGCGCCCTGGTGCTGTTGCTGCCCCACGGCTATGAGGGCCAGGGCCCGGATCATTCCAGCAGCCGGATGGAGCGGTTTCTGCAGCTCGCCGCCAACGACAACATCTGCGTTTGCAACCCGAGCACACCGGCGCAGTATTTCCATCTCCTGCGGCGGCAGGCTGCCGGACGCATTGCAAAGCCCCTGGTGGTCCTGACGCCCAAAAGCCTGCTGCGAAACCCCGCGGCCGTATCCACGGTAAACGACCTGACAAAGGGTGGTTTTCAGGCGGTTATCGATGACCCGGCCATCCAGACGGATCCGGACCGGGTGGTTTTTGTCTCGGGCAAGCTGTACTATGATCTGGAAAAGGCCCGCACCAACAGCGGAAAAAAAAATCCGGCGATCGTGCGCGTGGAGCAGCTCTACCCCTTTCCCGCAGAGCAGCTCGAACCGGTTTTTGAGCGATACAAGGATTGCGAAAACTGGATCTGGGCCCAGGAGGAGCCGGCAAACATGGGGGCGTGGCAATATATCCGGCCCCTTTTTGAAATGCATTTCAACCGGTCTTTCACCTATATCGGCCGGGAAGCGTCGGCAAGCACTGCCACGGGATACCATTACGTGCATAAAGCCCAACAGCAGCAGATCATCGATTCCGTGCTGGGTGCGCAGCGCGCTTAACTGTAAAGGAGGCCATATGAAAATCGATATCAAGGTGCCGGAGGTTGGCGAATCCGTGCAGGAAGCCTTGCTTGCGGAATGGTATAAAGCAGACGGCGAAACCGTTGAAAAAGACGAACCCCTTTTTGTGCTGGAAACCGACAAGGTGACCCTGGAGGTTCCCGCAGAGCAAAGCGGCGTCCTGGAGATCCTTGTCCAGGGGGGGGAGACCGTGGCAGTGGGCAAGGTGGTGGGGCGCATTGATACGGAAGCCGCCGCGGCGGGAAAGACGGCCGAAACAGCGGATCAAGAACCACCGGCCGAGAAACCGGCCGAGAAACCGGTTGAAAAAGCGGACGAAGCACCGGACGCAGAAACGGGGCGGGTAACCGAGGCGGAAGCGGACAAGGCAGAAGCGGCGGCAAAGCCCCTTGAAGACGAATCCGATACCGGCCGTACGCCGGTGATCCCTCCCTCGGTGCGCCGCCTGATCAGCGAAGAAGGCGTGGATGTCTCAAAGATCCGGGGAACCGGCCCCGGCGGCATGATCACCAAGGGGGATGTTATCCTTTACCTGGAATCCGGAACAGCCGAAAAAACATCGCAAAAAGCCCTGGAAACACGGGAGACTGCCGAAACCCCCAAGGCTGAAACCCCCAAGGCTGAAACCCCCAAGGCTGAAACCCCGGAAGCGGTGACCCGAAAACCCATGTCCCCTATCCGGAAGCGCATTGCATCGCACCTGCTCGACGCCCGCCAGAACACGGCAATGCTCACCACGTTTAACGAAATCGACATGAGCCGGGTCAAAATGCTCCGGGAGCGGCTCAAGGAGGATTTTTTCAGGACCTACGACGTGCGCCTGGGATTCATGTCCTTTTTCATCAAGGCCGTGGTGGCGGCGCTCAAGGAATTTCCGGAAGTCAACGCCCGCATTGACGGCGACGACATCGTATATCACCACTACTATCACATCGGCATTGCCATCGGTGCGGAAAAAGGGCTGGTGGTACCGGTTATCCAGCATGCCGATCAACTCGGGTTTGCCGGGATCGAAGCGGCGATCGTGGATTTTGCCAAGCGGGTCCGGGAAAACAAGGTGACGCTTTCCGAATTGTCCGGCGGGACCTTTTCCATCACCAACGGCGGGATTTACGGATCTTTGTTGAGCACCCCGATATTGAACATGCCCCAGAGCGGCATCCTGGGCATGCACAAAATCGAGGACCGCCCTGTGGCAATCGATGGCGAGGTGGTCATTCGCCCCATGATGTACGTGGCATTGAGCTACGACCACCGGATCGTGGACGGAAAGGACGCCGTCACCTTTTTGAGGCGCATCAAGGAGTTTATCGAAACCCCGGAACGCATAATGATGGAGATATGACCATGACCGAACAATCGCGCTATGACGTCGTAATTATCGGCGCCGGTCCCGGCGGTTACGTGGCGGCGGCCCGGGCCGGGCAGCTGGGCATGAAGGTCGCCTGTGTGGACAAGTTTGATCGCCTTGGGGGCATATGCCTCAATTACGGATGCATTCCGGCCAAGGCGCTCCTTGATTCCTCGGAGCACGTGGCCGTGGCGAAAAATTCCTTTAAAAAGCACGGCATCCGGGTGGGCACCCCCAAAATCGACCTCAAGGTCATGATGGACCGGAAAAACGAGGTCATCCGCGCCCTGACCGACAATGTGGCAACATTGTTGAAGGCCAACAACGTCGAGGTTATCCGGGGCACGGCCGAACTTGAAAGCGCAGGTCGGATCAAGGTGACGGGGGGCGACGGGGACCGGACCGTGGCGGCAGACAATATCCTGCTGGCCACCGGCAGCCGGCCCATCGAACTGGAAGCGCTTCCATTCGACGGCCGGTTCATTGTGAGCTCTTCCGAAGCTTTGGCCTTTGAGGAAGTTCCCAAACGGCTGCTCGTTGCCGGCGCCGGGTATGTCGGCCTGGAAATGGCATCCGTCTGGTCCCGGCTGGGGGCAAAAGTAACCGTGGTAGAAATGGCCGACCACATTGCCGGGGCTGTTGACGGACAGGTGTCGCGCCGCCTGCTGCGGATTTTAAAAAATCAGAACATCGATTTTAAATTAAAGACCCGCGTCATCGGCGCCAAGGTGCGGAAAAAGACCGTAAAGGTGAATATGACCACGGGATCAGGGGATACGGAAGGCGAACAGATCGAACACATCTGTGAAACCGTGCTGGTCTCCGTGGGTCGGCGGCCGCTTTCCGAAGGGCTCGGCCTGGAAAGCGCCGGAGTGCATATTGATGAGAACGGCTTCGTGCCGGTAGATGCGCAGTACCGCACCAATGTCGGCAATATTTATGCCGTAGGGGATTTGATTGGCGGGCAGATGTTGGCGCACAAAGCCTCGGCCGAGGGCAGGGCGGCCGTGGAGATCATGGCGGGGAAAGCCGGCGAGGTGAATTATGACGCGGTGCCCGTGGTGATTTATACCGCCCCCGAAGCCGCCGCGGTCGGAAGGACGGAAGAGCAGCTCAAGGCCCAGGGTGTTGCCTACCGCACGGGTACGTTTCCCTTAACCGGGTCGGGACGCGCCCGCTGCATGGGGGAGACCGACGGCATGGTCAAGATCCTGTCCCACCGGAAGACGGACCGGGTGCTGGGGGTGCATATCATCGCCCCCCGGGCTTCGGACATGATCGCCGAAGCCGTGTTCGCAATCACGTATGGTGCCTCTTCGGAGGATATCGGGCGGATCATGCACGGGCATCCGACCTTTTCGGAAGCCCTCCAGGACGCCGCGAATATATAGGGGACGCTCTTTATATTTTTATATTCAATATTGTCAATAAGGCCAGTCCTTCATCGCGAACGATCCTGCGCCCCTTTTTTACGGCTACGCTAACCGTCGGGACGGCAATCTTCAACCGGTTCGCCACATCGGTCATTGACATACCCAGTTCCCGTACGGCCCAGTAGCAAATAAGCCCCCGGGCCTTTACTGTGGTCCGTTCTTTAGACGGCCCCAACAGCTCCCCGGGGTCAAGGGAGAGCAGCTCAGACACCGCCGTAAGAACATGTTCAAACTGTATACCTTGACCAGCCAGAACATACCGCGTGTTTAGGATCTCTTGTGCATTGTTCAGAACCGTTTCCACGAAATCGCCGTCGCCTAAGATACGTTCATCGCTTTTTTGGAACATGCCGGCTTTGCGCAACGAGTGAACGGCCGACCATCCTCCGGCGCTTCGTACCAGCCCGCCGCCCACTAAATTCGGTTGCCTGCCCATTTCAATTCCTTTTTCAAGGAATTGTCGGTATTGGTTTCGGGCGTCTTGATAGTTGTTGCCGAAAAAGGCCAAAACCTCAGTTACCGACTGCCAGCTGTTTTTCCTTTTCCCCATAAGGAAGCTGTGGCCGGAAAAGGGGTGGCGATCCAGTGCGGCCATGTCCCTGACCAGCTCGGCCCGCAGCGGATTAAGGTGAATATAGCGTACGAGCTCTTTCAGATATGCATCTTCCTGGCACAGAATCGATTTATACCTGTTCTGGAATAAATGTCCGCTGCGCCTGTGGCGGCGGTTATGCACAACCGCATAGCCTGTCAGCAAACGGCGCATAAAAACGGCAATGGGTTCATTTCCGGTTTTAAGCAACAGGTGGAAATGGTTTGGGATCAATGCCCATGCGAAGCATCGGGTCCGGGTCTCGACAACCAATTCGCCAAGGCGGGTAATGAAAAATTCACGATCCTTATCGTCACGAAATATTTTTCCGTGTTCGATACCTCTGGCAATGATATGGTGCAGTGCACCCGGTGAATCTATTCTGGCTTGTCTGGGCATGCATGTTGTTTAGCAGATACGGAATGGTTTGTAAATATATAAATATAAAGGGCGTCCCCTCTATTGGTGTTGATATTTGTTTCATTTAATGCAATTCAGGAAAAGAGAAAAAGCCTTTCACCCCCGCTACCAAGGAAGCGTGTATGAAAAAGCGAATCATTTTTATCGGTGTAATCCTTCTTCTGGTATTTGTTCTTGCTGCAAAAATCCTCTATGACGCGGGCTACTTCAAAACCATCACACCCCATTCCGGCGATTCATGCGTTACCATTCCCGGGATTCCGGGGCCGGAAGATATCACCGTGGATTCGGCCGCCGGCATTGCGTTTATATCGAGCGATGACCGAAGGGCTTCCGCGGCAGGCGAGCCTGTTCAGGGGGCCGTCTATGCACTGGATTTGCATGGGCAAGGGTATAAACCGGTAGACCTCACAGCGGATTTTACAAAAGAGTTTCATCCCCACGGCATAAGCCTTTATAAAACCGAAAAGGAGGAGACGCTCCTTTTTGTAATCAATCATACAGCAGCCGGGTCTTTTGTCGAGATTTTCGAATATCGCGATAACCGGCTTGATCACCGTGAATCGATCGGCCATCCGCTGATGTTCAGTCCAAATGACCTTTTGGCCGTGGGTCCGCGAAGCTTCTACGCCACCAACGACCACGGAAATACCTCCAAATGGGGGCGCATCCTGGAAGAATACCTGCAGCTTGCCCGCGCATATGTGGTCTACTTTGACGGCAACAAAATGGAGGTTGCTGCCAGAAGATTCAAATACGCCAACGGGATCAACACGAGCATCGACGGAAAGCGGGTGTATGTGACCACGACAATCGGGCGGTCCCTGCATGTGCTTTCGCGAGACATTCCAACGGGGGCGCTCACCAAGGAATTTGCCATCCATCTGAATACCGGCGCCGACGGCATCGAACGTGACGAGGAGGGGAACCTCTTTGTTGCGTGTCACCCGAAGCTTCTGGATTTTGCCGCCCATGCAAAGAACAGGGAAACGGCGTCCCCCTCGCAGGTTCTGAAAATTTCCTTTTTGGACAGGAATCAATATTCGATTGAAGAGGTATACCTGGATGACGGAAAGGAAATATCAGCGGCAAGCGTTGCCGCCCCTTACAAGGGAGGCTTTGTCATAGGACAGGTATTTGACGGACACATTTTATTTTGCAGGTAATATCAACGGGAGAAGCAAGATGACCGAACAGGGGGTTTTTCTAGAGCGAAAAGACCGGGTGGCCGTTGTGCGGCTGCACCGGCCCAAACGGCAGAATGCGTTTAACGAGGCGATGTTCACAGGGCTTGGCCGCGTTACCCGTGAACTCAGAAAAAATCTGCCCCGGGCGGTTGTGATCACCGGCGCGGACAACGTTTTTTCCGCCGGGTTTGACGTCAACCCGGACAATCCCTGGGTCGCAGACCTCGTTGCCGCGGTGGAAAAATCGGAAAAAGGCCCTGCCGACCGGCTCATTCGTGACTTGCGCGCCGTCGTGGACAGCTTTGTTTCCCTGCCGGTGCCCATTATCGCCGCTGTCAACGGCCTGGCCTACGGGGGCGGGGCGGAACTGGCCGTGCGCTGCGATTTGCGGGTCATGGACCCGGATGCGGTGATCTGCTTTTCCGAAGTCCGCCTGGGGCTGATGCCGGATTGGGGAGGCGGGGCCTGCCTTGCCCGCCTGATCGGTCCGTCCCGGGCGGCGGACTTGGTCCTGACAGCCCGGAAGGTCGCTGCCGGCGAGGCCATCGCCCTGGGGTTGGCAAACCGGGTCAGCGCCCCCGGGCAGTCTGTAGACGAGGCGATGACGATTGCGGACATGATCGCCAGGAACGGGCCCCGCGCCGTACGATGCGCATTGAACGTTATCCGCCAGAGCCGGAACCAGTCATTGCTCCAGAGCCTGGATCTGGAGGCATCCCAGGCGGCTTCATTGATTGTTTCCGGAGAATGTTTTTACGGGGTGGGGGCGTTTCTGGAAAAACGGGCGCCCGATTTTCCGGATGATGATCGCCAATTTATGGAGGAATAAAAGCTCGATATTTTGTCTTGAATGTTTTTCGATATACCATTGCTTTTCACGATACCATAAGGAGAAGCCGCCAGTGTACCTATATCAAACAGAAGACACGCAGTGCGGGCTGTTTTTCACCCAGGCCAGCCGGTTTGAAAATGACGTATTCATGCGGGCCAAGCTGAAAAACGGCGAACCCTGCCGGGAGTGGACGGATATCACCTGGGGGCAGGCGGCCCGGGAAGCCGGGCACCTCGGGGCCGGCCTCATTGAAATGAGCATTGCCAAAAACGACCGCATCGGCCTGTTTTCACACAACCGGCCCCGATGGGTCATTGCCGATCAGGCCATCCAGGGGGCCGGGGCTGTCGGCGTGCCCATCTATCCTACCAGCACCGACAATCAACTGGCCTTTATCCTCAATGACTGCGGTGCAAAGGGGGTTGTTGCCGGAGACCGGGATCTCATGGAGCAGGCGCTTCGCGTCAAGGCCCGGGTCCCTTCCCTGGCATTTATCGTCTGCCTGTCGCCGGTGAAAGCGCCCCCTGACCCGTGCATCATCGACTACGACCGCCTAATCCAGAAAGGGGTGGACGCCCCATCGGCCCAAGCGCAATTTGACCGGCGCCGCAAAGACCTGAAAAGCAGCGATACCGGCGCCATCATTTATACGTCGGGCACCACGGGCAACCCCAAAGGGGTCGTGCTGAGCCAGGCGAATTTCAAGGCCCAGACGGAGGTGCTCATGAGCACGCCCATGCTGCAGAAAATCATTGAACGCGGCATCCGCCTGGAAAACCTCTGTTTTCTCCCCCTGTGTCATATCATGGGGCGAACCACCGACTACCACCTGCAGATGGCCATCGGCACCACCATGAATTTTTCCCAAAGCATACAGACGATCCAGCAGGATCTTTTGGAGGTCCGCCCCAACGTGCTGCTGTCCATCCCGAGGCTGTACGAAAAAATTTTTGAGGCTGTCCGGCTGCACGGCGAAAGCTTGACCGGTTCCCGGAAAAAATTCTACGACTGGGCCATGGCTGCAGGCGATCAGGCTGCAGAGCACCTCATCGCCGGTGAGCCCCTGCCGCCGGCCCTGGGCTTGAAATTCGCCGTTGCCAATTCCATGGTGTACGATAAAATCCGCAAAAAGATCGGCTTTGACCGGTTGGTCGTGGCCGGCAGCGGCGGTGCGCCCCTGCCTGCGGAAATCACCCGGTTTTTCCGCAGCATGAATATCACCATTACCGAAGGGTACGGCCTTACGGAAACCACATCGGCCGTCACCTCCAACGCCCCGGTGTTTGTGGAGCCTCTGCCGGATAAATGGATTTACAAAAAGGCAATGGAGTGGCTCGTCGATACCATGGTCGTCATGCAGGCCCGCGGGGACTGCCCTTTTAAAACGCCGAAAGGCGCCCTTAAAATGATGGTGGTGTCCAAGCTGATATCCCCCCGTTTTATTATCAAGCCCGGCACCGTGGGCCGGCCGTGCAGGAATACGGAAATCCGGATCGCTAAAGACGGTGAAGTGCTGGTAAAAGGCCCCCAGGTCTTTTCCATGGAAAGCGGATACTTCAATCAGCAGGAGGACACCAGCGAAACGTTTACGGAAGACGGATTTTTCAGGACCGGCGATATCGGGGAATTCGATGAAGACGGCCTGCTCCGGATCACGGACCGCAAAAAATCGCTTATCGTCACCTCCGGCGGCAAAAACATCGCCCCCCAGCCCATCGAGATGGCATTGATCATGGACATGTATGTGGACCAGGCCTGCATTATCGGGGATGGGCGCAATTATATCACGGCACTGATCGTGCCCCGTTTCGACCTGGTTACGGAACTGGCCCGGGAAATGGGCATCCCGTCAGGCTCCAACGGCGATCTGGTCCGCTCCCCGGAAATCATAGGTTTCTTCCAGGAGCGGGTGGACCGGGTCAACCAGAACCTGGCGCGTTATGAACAGATCAAGAGATTCCGGCTGCTCCCCGGCGCATTCAGCGAAGAGACCGGCGAGCTCACGCCGACGCAGAAAATGAAGCGCCGGGTCATCTACGAAAAATACGGCAGGGAGATCGACGCGCTGTATCAATAGCCGAAGTGACAGGGCGCCTTTCCCGCACAGAGATCCAAGCCCTGTCAATTTCTCAGCGACACGGGCCGGATCAGATCAATCCCCGCTCCCCCAGGTTCCCGTAGCGGTGGTAATTGTTGCAGACGGCCTGTTCCTGGAGATACTGCAGCAATTCGATTCGCCCTTCCATGAAAACCGGCACGCGGGAAATGTAGAAGCCTGTTCGTGCCGCCTCTTCATACACCTGACGGGGTACCCGGTCCGGATGGGCGTAGCGGATGCGGGCGATTTTCGGAATCATGGCGCAAAGCTGCTCATCGGTCTGCTCCGTGATCAGTGCGTCCCGGAAAAACTGCTTCCCGCAGGGGGTATCCAAAAAGGCCGTGACCCGGTTGGAAAGCCCTTCCGGTAGGCTGACAATGGGCACGCATCGGGTGACCAGGCATGCGGCGGTTCGGGCGAGAACGTCAAACAGGGAATCGTTTTCATCCACGCGCACAGCGACCCGCCCCTTTGGCAGATAGCGCAGGTGGTTGTCCTGGCCGCGCAGGTGAAAGTAGTCGTGTGCCGCGGAAAATTCCCGCTCCCACTGAAACAGGTAGCTTTTGACGGCAAAGACGGTTTTGCGGATATCTTCGGCAATATGGTCGCTGATCCGGTTCCACCGCAGATCGACCTCCCACTGGTTGACCGTCCACAACAGGTGCGAATCCGATGCAATGGCGCCGACATCCGGGTAGCCGGTTTCCGTAAAATTCATGAACTGGTAGACGTAGTTGGGGCTGCCCGCCTTGATGCCCGCCCCCAGGGCGGACTTGCCCATGCCGCCGAACGGCTGGCGAAGCACGATGGCCCCGGTAGTCCCCTTGTTGATATACAGGTTCCCGGCCTTGACGTTCGCCTTCCATTTTTCCTGCTCCCGCCGGTCCAGGCTTTCCAGTCCCGAGGTGAGCCCGTATCCGGTCATGTTGACGAGCTCGATGGCATGGTCCAGGTTGTCCGCCCGCATGACACCGATAACCGGGCCGAAAAATTCCGTCATATGGGTGTAGCCGCCGGGGCGGACGCCCCATTTGATGCCGGGGGACCAGATGTAAGGGTTGTTTTGCAAGGGCGCTGGTTTGAGCGCCCAGGATTCGCCCTCTTCAAGTTCGGTCAGGGCGCGCTTCAGATCCCCTTCGGGGGGGGAGATAATCGGGCCGATCTTGTTTTGAAATTCCCAGGCTGAGCCTGTTTTACAGCTTTTGGCCGCATCCACCAACTGTCGCTTGAACAATTTGTCGTCGTATACTTCCTTTTCCAGGATCACCAGGGACGTGGCGCTGCATTTCTGTCCGCTGTTGGAAAATGCGGAGTGGACGATGTTTTTGATGGCCTGGTCCCGGTCGGACATGGCCGTTACGATGGTGGCGTTTTTCCCGCCGGTTTCCGCGGCAAGCTGAATATCGGGGCGGTTTTGCAAAATCCGCATGCCCGTATCCGTGCCGCCGGTGAGAATGATGTAATCCACGTCCGGATTGCCGGTGAGCGCGTCGCCGGCCGTGGCTCCGGAACAGGGAATGAACTGCAGGGCTTTTTTGGATACGCCCCCCCGGTAAAAGCACTGGACCAGCTCCCAGGCCGTGAGCACTGCCGCGGATGCCGGTTTGAAGAGCACCGTGTTTCCGGCAGCCAGGGATGCGGCAATGCCGCCGCAGGGGATGGCAATGGGAAAGTTCCAGGGAGTGATCACCAGCCCCACGCCTTTTGGCGAACAAGTGATATGACCCAGTTCTTCATAAATCCTTGCGGAATGGGGGTAGAATTCCGTGAAGTCAATGGCCTCGGAGACCTCCGGGTCGCTTTCGGTAAACAATTTCCCCCAGTTGGCTGCGGCCGCGCCGATCAGGTCTCCGCGGGCGCTTCTGAGTTCATGGCACACCTTGTCGAGTATCCGGTGGCGCTCATCCAGGCTCTTTTCGCGCCATCCGTCCGGATCGGCTTTTGCCGTAGCAACCGCTTTTTGTATGGTCTCGGCGTCCGCCAGAGTATAGACGGCCGTGGTGATGTTCCCGCTGCCAGACGGGGCATATCTGGAGGCGTCGATGATTTCCCGTGATCCGGACGGGTCGAAAATCTCTTCCCCGTCCACCACCACCGGTATCCGGAGGGGGGGATCGTCATGGTTTTTCATCCATTTTTCCCGGATGGCCCCGGCCCATATTCGGCTGGTTTTCAGGGACCAGTCCGTGTCCGCTTCGTTGGAAAAGCGCCCGCTCCAGTAAGTGCCGAATTGGTCGGAAAACGATTCCCGGTTTCTGTCCTGCGTCCGTTTCAAAGCGTCCGGTGCGGATTCTATGCGCCGGCAGGAGTCCAGGAAATGATTTTTCAAAAAGGTCCAGCTCTCGGAACCCGTTGTCAGGTGAGGGGCGTAGCGAAGAAAATTTTCCGGCGACGTGTTTTCGTCCAGCCGCCGGATCAGATAGGCGATGGCGTTGATGAACTGGTCCTTTGACGCTACCGGCGCATAGAGCAGGATGTCCCGGACGTTTTCCTGGAGCGCCCGGCGTACATGGTCTGCCATGCCTTCAAGCATTTCAAACCAGAACCACTGCGTTACGCCCATGGCATGCCCCAGTTCATAGGCATAGGCCAGTTCAAACAGGTTGTGGGATGCCACGCCCAGGTGCACCGCCCGGATGTTTTCGGGGTTCATGGCATACAGGAGCATGCGCTTGTAATTGGCGTCCACGTCCAGCTTGTTGTCATAGGTGGCCAGGGGCCAGTTGAAATGAGAAGATTCAAGCATCTCCATTTCCAGGTTGGCCCCCTTGACAATGCGGAGCTTTACCGGCGCGCCGCCTCCATCCACCCGCTTTTTTGCCCACTCGGTCAGCTTCTGCTGCATTCCGTAGGCATCGGGCAGGTAGGCCTGCAGCACCAACCCGGCGGAATAGTCCTTGAATTCATCCTGATCCAGGGTCCGGACAAAGGCTTCGTAGGTAATATCCAGGTCCCGGTATTCCTCCATGTCCATGTTGACGATTTTGGGAACCGTTTCCCCGTTTTGCCGGGTAAAATAATTTTCCCTGGCCACGCGGAAAATTTTTGAGAGGCGTTCCACCATGATCGCCACGGTATGTTCGAACGCCAGAGAGGATATCTGGGAATACAAGGTGGAAATTTTAACGGATATATACTCCACATCCGGATCCTTCATATCCGCGAGGTAGGTTTCCAGGCGGCGGTGCACCTCCTGCTCCCCCAGCACCGCTTCCCCCAGGTGGTTGATGTTCATCCGGACGCCCTGGGATTTGCGTTTTTCGAGGTGCCTGTGAAGGGGTTTTTTTTCACCGGGAATAATGGCCCGGGAGGAGGAGTGACGCATCTGTTCCACCAGCCGGGGAACGGATAATTGGGGAAAATGCCGTCCCATCCCCAAAAACATCTGGATCAGGAGGCGCTCCACCCGCGAAAAAAAATCCGGCACCCCGTATTCGGTAAGCAGGTGATTGACCTGGTCCGCCACCCGCTGGTTGTCATGGGAACGGAAGCACTGGTCAATCATGCGGGTCAGCACTACCTTGTCCAGCGGGTGGGTCAGCAGCCGCTTCATCTGTTCCTGGATGGTTTTCTCTTCGGCAGTCAAAAGCTGATTGGCGCGGTTTTGCCATTCGGCCGCACGCTTGACGGCATTCTGTTCGATTTGTTCAGGATTCGGGGCTTCCATAATTTCTCCATGCGTGTTGATCAATAGGGCGCCAAACCGCCGGTCGCGAAAAGAGCTGACGTTTCAGAGACACTAGAATCTATCTCAACATTCGGATTTCGGTTCAAGATCACGGCGGCGTCTTGTTTCAAACCGCAGACAACCTCGCGTATTGCGAGGATTTGAAATAAGACGCCAACAAAGATATTGGGCCGAAAGACAATTTTGAGATAGTTTCTACATATTGTACGGCAAAATGATCATAATATGAATCATTTTGTGCAAGAAATCCTGTGCTTCCTGCTTTCATCTATAGGCGCCATATTTCCAAATTTTTTGGTTGGAGCGGCAGGCGCTTTTCATGCCTGTTCATGCCCCGGCCGGCTTTCCGTTCAACCCCCTAAAATCTGGCGGCAATTGAAACTTTACATACGCCCCGGCGCTTGCTATATCTTTTGCCGCGTAACCCATTTTCTTTTATATTTGGATGGGACCCTTTCTCCCTTTTCAGTGGAATCAAACCATGAGCGTCAGCAACAGAGCGAACCAGATACCGTCGTTTATCGTAATGGACGTCCTGGAGCGGGCCCAGGAGCTGTCCGCATCCGGGCGGGAGATCATCCACCTGGAGATCGGCGAGCCCGATTTCGACACGCCAAAGGTGATTTCCGATGCCGCGGTCAAGGCAATGGCCGACGGACATACCCATTACACGCACTCTTTGGGCATCATGGATCTGCGAGAGGCGGTCGCCGCCCACTACGCCGATCATTACGGGGTCGAGGTGGATCCGGCCCGTGTCCTGGTCACGGCGGGGACCAGCACGGCCATGCTTCTTCTGTTTTCGGCCCTTTTGGAGCGCGGCCAGGAGGTCATCATCCCCGATCCCCACTACGCCTGCTACGACAACTTCATCCATTTTGTCGGCGGGATGCCGGTCCGGGTGCCGGTTCGCGCCGAGGAGGGGTTCCAGTTCCGCCTTCCGGAAATCAGGGCGGCCATGGGGCCGGAGACCAGGGGCATCTTCATCAACAGCCCGTCCAACCCCACCGGCCAGGTGATGAACGCCGAGGTCCTGGAAGCCATTGCAGAAATGGCCCCGGGAAGCCCGGACGGTCCTTACGTAATCAGCGATGAGATTTACCATGGCCTGGTTTACGAGGGACACGAGCACTCGATACTGGAATATACGGACAACGCTTTTGTGCTGGACGGCTTTTCCAAGCGCTATGCCATGTGCGGCTGGCGGCTGGGCTACTTGATCGCCCCGCCCGACTATGTGCGGCCGCTGCAGAAGATGCACCAGAACTTCGCCATATGCGCCCCTTCCGTAAGCCAGTGGGCCGGTGTCGCTGCCCTCAGGCACGCCTGGCCGGAGGTGGAGCGTATGCGCAGCGTTTATGACGCCCGGCGGCGGCGGCTCATTGACGGTCTCCGGGACCTGGGCTTTCAGATCCCGGTGGAGCCCAGGGGGGCTTTCTATATTTTCACGAGCTGCGCTCATCTGGATCCGGACGACTATAAACTGGCGTTCGATATCCTGGAGAAGAGCGGCGTAGCTGTGGCCCCGGGGCGGGATTTCGGTCCCGGGGGGCACGGTTTTTTGCGTTTCTCTTACTGCAACAGCATGGAGAATATCGATAAGGGCCTGGTCCGCCTGAAAGACTACCTTGCCCGGTACTATCCCGGGGCCGTGCAATAGGCGTTCATGCCTTTTGCCCCCCAGGCGCGCGCAAGCCCTTTTGCGGCGCCGCGCGCTGGAGATTGACCGCGAAACAAAGAGCGTCATCAATGCCAAAATGCATGGGAAGATAAGAGAAAATCCGGACAATGGGCTCCAGAAGGCACCGCCAGCGCTCCGGTTGAGAAAGGCGAAACCATGAGTCTTTTTTATGGCATTTATGTGGTATTGACCAGCGTCCTTTTTGTCTTGGCGCTTCCATACCTGCTGATATCCATCGCCATTACAGGCAAATACCGCGACCACCTGGCAGAGCGGCTTGGATGGATCCCCCGGCGCAGTCTTGAAAAACTTACGGGGCAGCCGCGGATATGGCTGCACGCGGTTTCCCTTGGCGAGGTCAAGGTGGCGGAAGCACTCATCGCGTCTTTGAGGAAAAAAATTCCCGGCTGCGCTGTGCTGCTTTCCACCACGACCCGGCATGGGCGGGACCTGGCTGAATCCATCTGCAAAGGCGACATACCGGTCATTTACATGCCGGTTGATGTTGCTTTTTGCGTTCGGAAAGCGCTGCTTTCCGTGAAACCCCGGGCAGTGGTTTTTGTTGAAACGGAAATTTGGCCGGTCTGCGTTTTCGAAGCCCGCCGGTTGAATATCCATGTGGCCATGATAAATGGACGCATTTCACCCCGTTCCTTTCCGTCCTACCGCCGCTTGCGGCCTTTTTTTACATCGGTTTTACGCCATTTTTCCTTTTTCAGCATGATCCAGCCGGAGGACCAGGAGAGAATTGTTGCCATTGGCGCCCCCAGGGAAAAAACCGTAGTCAACGGCAATGCCAAATATGAAATGCTCCCTGCCGGACTTTCTCCCGATGCGGAAACCAAAATGCGCAGTGCGCTCCAATTGCCGGAGGATGCCCGGGTGGTGGTAGCAGGCAGTACAAGGGCAGGAGAAGAGGAGTTGATTCTTGATGCCTATGGACGGGTGTTGGAACAGTTTCCGGACGCGTTTCTGGTTATCGCACCGCGGCATATTGAAAGAGCCGCCGCCATAGGTTCCCTGGTCCGTCAAAAAGGGTATGATGTTGATTTCCGGTCCCGGATATCGGGCCCTGAGAAAAAACGCCGCTCCCGGATCGTTATCCTGGACACCTTTGGAGAGCTTTTTCACACGTACAGTCTGGCTACCGTGGTCTTCTGCGGTGCAAGCCTGGTACCCCTCGGAGGGCAGAACCCGCTTGAACCGGCGATATGGGGGAAACCGGTTTTTTTCGGTCCCTTCATGGAGGATTTTCCGGATGCCCGGGAACTTCTGGAGGCCGAAGGCGGCGGTATGACCGTACCGGACGCCCGGTGCCTCGCCGAGGAGATTCTCCGGCTTTTTTCGGCGCCGGATCAGTGCCGGGCCGTGGGGGAACGCGCCAAGATGGCGGTTTTCAAGCACCGGGGTGCCGCGGATAAGCATGCCCGGGTAATCGAAAAAATCCTGTTCCCGTCAAGAAATTCATGAAAAGGAAGCAACCATGAAAATTGATGAGAAAGCCGTCCTGGATATGGAGAAAGGTTTGCATCCGGATCTTCGCGCAAAAGTGCAGGAAGCCGCGGACCTGGTGGTGAAAGCCAAAAAAAAGGGGGGCAAAGTCGTTGCCGTTCTGGGGAGCGGACCCAACCTTCATGAAGGCATAACGACCCTTGTGGCGGAACTGATTCACAAAGGCCTGATTGACGGGGTTTCCACCAGTTCCGCAGTGATTGGCCATGAGATGGCCGGCACCCTGGAGAAAGTAAAACGAATTGACGGAGCCGTCCTTGGATTTTCGCCGGCGTCGCTTCCCGTGGACGGCATGGTGGAGGCAAGCCTTGTTTCCGACGAGCAGCTGCGGCAGTACAGCCAGGAAATGGTGCTGGACGAGGAGCTCATCCGCCAGATGGCAGCGGCCGACGGAAATGTCATCATCAAGGTTGCCGGCAACATGGCTTACCCCACGGGTCTTCGAACAGAAAGACTGGCCCGGGACACCCTCGCCCTTGCCAAACGCTGCGGATGCGCTTTTGAGGAGATCGCCGGTCTTGGCGCCGACCCGTACACCATGATCGGGGCGGGTGCCCGCAGGGGCGTGCCGGTGCTGGTTACCGTTCCCCAGCTCATCGGCGGGGGGGAAGTCGGCCTTGCCATCGGCGACAGCATCCCCATTTCCAGCCGGTGCCAGCGGATCGCCCGCTTGATGGAAAGCGCGGACGTGATTATTGAATCTGCCGTAGCGTTGACCCAGGAAATCCACGACGGCCCTTTTGAATGCTATACCGGTCACGGCATCTGGGCTGCCTGGCAGGGGAAATGGACCTATTCCCTGGCGGAAAAAAAGATCATCCGCATTGATTTGGACCCGAACCTGGAAAAGGCCTGGCAGAATGAACGGGAGTCCGGAAAGGTGTCCCAGGCCGTAGATCAGGGCCTTCCCAAAACCGTCTCCATGAAGATTCCTTTTCGAATGGAAATGTCCGGTTTCGCGCGGATACCCGGAAGTCTTCCCGTGATCGGCGATGCCGGCCAGGTCTGGCCGGTAATGGCGTCAAAAATTGCGAAGGCAGCGGGCGTAAAGCTGGATCTCATGAGCTGCAAACAGTCCCTTCCGGCCGGAATGAAGTTCCGGGAATGGATTGTCAGCAATGTAGCCCCGATCGATAGAAAGCAGATGCTGGCAGGCGCGAAGCGGTATGGGGGTAATTAACCAGGCAATGGCCCTTTTCCCCCAATTCCGTCATTTTACGTTGTTGGCATACTATCTGGAAGATTGAACGAAAACTTTTTCTATAAAGTCCGCCCGGGCGGATTCGTCAAGCAGATCAACCCCCTCTACCAGGATGGAACAGTCATTTATTTCTGATAAATCTTTGATGAAGGCCTTTTCAGCAGATTTTTTTGCAAAGCTGATGAAATGAAAGCATACCCGGTCCCCGTACCTGTCGTACACACCCTGGATGATCTCGGCCGGAGGGGGGCCAAAGTTGGACTCCCCGTCCGCGATGACCACAAACGACACACTGCCCGGTAGGGCCGCAATTGTTGTATCCAGATTTTGGATGCCTCTGGCCATCGGTGTGGGGCGGCCGGCTAATGTAAAATCCGTCGGTATTTGGTTGAATGCTTCTGTCAATGCATCACGGTCAAACGGGATAACGCGGCGATATTCCTCATGCGGCCCGAATGTGTATACCCCGACATTTGCCTTGATATCAGGCATTTCCTTGTTAATCGCATGCAGCAGCTTCACGGCCACATCCATCTTGGATGCCCCGCCTTGGTAACCGGCGCTCATGGAACCGGAAATGTCTATATAAAAAATAAAGTTTTTTCCCTCCGCGTCAGTTTCAGGCATGGCCTCTGCCGTGCCGATGCCACTCATGTTCAGCAGCAGAGAGGCGCAAAGACACAAAATATAAGCCGCAATTGCATTTCTCATATCAAGCTCCCTCACAAATGTGGTAACTGTTCAGTAAAAGGAAATATATGCTACGATAAAACAACAGCAACAATCAAGTTGTTTATAAACAATCACGGTTGAGACGTTTTTAAATAAAGGATGCTGGCATTTTGCGGATACCATTATTTCATAATGGCATTTCTTTGGGTAGCTTACCCTGAAAATCATACATAGTGTACCGGTTTTACAGAATGGCATGGCGGAGAGGGTGGGATTCGAACCCACGATCCCCGTTAAGGGATGCCGCTTTTCGAGAGCGGTGCCTTCAGCCTCTCGGCCACCTCTCCATGCAGATATGTGTCGGGTCGATGTGTGCGGCCGCATATGGCGGCTCGTTGAATGTGGCACAATATTCAGTTTGCGCCGGCATGTCAAACAGAATTTTGCCATCCGGCAAAACGGCTTTGTTGTTATTCCGCAAACATGGCGGACACTTCAGGCGTATACCGGCCTTTCTTGTCGCATAGAAAAAGGGGATCGGCAATTGTTGCGCCTGCGCCGCCGCCGAAAACGCCCGTCACAATAACGCGCTTGGCCTCCTTTCCCGGTGCCGTGTGGATAAATCGCAGCCATTTGGGCGATATCTGCCGATGCTGCATTTGAAAGAGAACGTCCGGTGTCCGGCCTGCGGGATAAATCATCATGAGCCGCCCCCCGGTGGCGAGCAGGCGAGCGGCTGCCGAAAGAAGGTCCGGCAGGGTCAGGGTGATTTCATGGCGGGCCAGGGCTTTTTCTGAGCGGGGATTGACGCGGGCGGCGCTTTGTTCATAGTGGGGCGGGTTGCAGACAATGAGGTCCACGGGGCCTTTCATATCGTCGGGACTCATGTTTTTCACATCCTTGCAGATGATCGTTATTCGATCCGCCATCCGGTTTTGCACCACGTTGGTCATGGCAATTTCAGCAAGACGCTTCTGAATTTCAATCCCGTAAATTCCTTGAATATCCGGATTGCGGTATGCCATAACCAGCGGGATAATGCCGCACCCGGTGCCGATATCGCAGACGCGCCCGGCCGGAATGAAAGCGGCCGCGTTTGCCAGCAGGACCGCATCGATGGAAAAGCGATACCCCGATGCGGGCTGGGCGATCATGAGCCGGTCGTTAAAAAGCGAATCTTTTGTTACATCACTCATTGGGGCATTTTTCGAATCAGATTCAACCGGTGGTGTAGCGGATCTCTGTGATCCGGTCTTCTCCCATTGCCCGGTTTATCTGCTCGATAAGGCCGGGTGTCATAAACCGGAGCCGATGGGTCAGCGTGGAGCTGGCCACCTTGACCAGGAGGATGTCCTTTTTCAGCGCTTCCGGTCGGGCATACGCGGCAATGGCGGGATCAACGATCCGGTTCCATTCCTCCCGGATCATCGAGAGATCCGAGGCGGATTCGCTGCGGATGGTTTTGACGATACCGGAAAGTACTTCTGAAATATGACTGTATTCGCCCTGTCTTTTTCGCTGATCTGCCATTGCCGATTTTTTTTTGTTTTGATTGTCTATGCCGTTGGCAGCGATTTTCACTGCCGTGCCGCGCCCCGTTTTTCCGGAAGCGGGTATGCATCCGCGGCGGCGCCGGGGGCGTCGTAAATTCCTTGACTTCAGTTGTATGGTTAGGTAAATACAGTACTTCGATGTAAAAATCCATAATGGTTTTTCATACGGATGCCTTTTTACGCTCGCCCCGGATACATTCCATGAGCCTGTTATGCTGATGCGGCATAACCCTGAAGCGCCCCGATGATCATAATTGCCCGATGCGTCTGCAGGGCGTATCGTCGTATTTATTATGTCAGGGTGTTCATGAGCTCAGGCATACGGTGTTCCACCGGCAGGAGGATATTCCGAGGGCATTGGCCGTACGGTAAACCGGCGGCTGTAAAACAACCAGGGAGAAACAGTCAATGAATTGGGATTGGGAAAAGCTCCAGCAAAAACAAAAGGAGCGAAACCGCAGCAGCGGAACGGGAAGCAACAACGGCGGCAGCGGGCCGCAGCCGCCGGGTATCGATGATATTATCGACAAGTTCAAGAAATTCAATCCGGGCCGGATATGGATTCTCATCATTTTGATCGGGGTGGCGGCCGTTATCGGCTCGACCATGGTGTATACGGTGCAAACCAACGAAGTCGGCATGATTCAACGATTCGGAAAGTTTGTGAGAAAGACCCCGCCAGGGCTTCATGTGAAGTTGCCGACCGGCATTGAATCGGTAACGAACGTCAAAACCGGCCGGATTTTCACCGAAGATTTCGGTATCGAAACCGATGCGGATGCCAGAAAGACATTTGCCCATGAAAGCATGGACGTGGCCTTGATGCTGACAGGAGATCTTAATGTGGGGGTTGTTCCGTGGATCGTGCAATACCGGATCAATGATCCATACAAGTACCTGTTTAACGTGGCCGACGTTCAGCGACTGATCCGGGATATGGCAGAGGCCTCCATGCGTCTCGTGGTGGGGGATCGCAGCATAAACGAAGTGATCAGCAAGCGCCATGAAATCGCGGCGGATTCCCGGGAGCGGCTGCAGAAAGACCTGAATGAGGCCGAAACCGGCATATATATCGTTACGGTGGAGCTGGGCAATACCAACGTGCCCCAG
Organism: Desulfobacteraceae bacterium; assembly: GCA_011389935.1. Taxonomy (GTDB): domain Bacteria; phylum Desulfobacterota; class Desulfobacteria; order Desulfobacterales; family Desulfosalsimonadaceae; genus B1SED10-16. The sequence goes on along the minus strand of JAABTJ010000003.1, from coordinate 72,242 downwards.
CCGGTGCAGGATTCATTCAATGAAGTGAACCGGGCGGTGCAGGAAAAGGAAGAAGTGATCTACCGCGCCCGCCAGGAGTATAACCGGGTGATACCGCAGGCCCGCGGCGAGGCCCAGAAGACCATTGAGGCGGCGCGGGGATATGCAAGCAAGCGAATCAACCGCTCGACCGGTGATGCATCCCGTTTCCGGGCGCAATACGAGGCGTATACCCTTTCAAAGGATGTGACCCGAAGCCGGCTCTACCTGGAGATGATGGAAACCGTTCTTCCCGGACTTGAGGAAAAATATATTATCGGTGGACAGCAGCACAGCCTTTTGCCGCTTTTACAGATGGGAATAAACAAAGGAAAAACAAATGCAGGCCAATAAACTTATAATTATCGTTGCCGTATTGATCGCCATCGCGGCCGGCGCCATGTCTGCCGTATACAAGGTCGATGAAACCGAGCAGGTGGTGATCACGCAGTTCGGCCGGGTGGTGGGCGAGCCTATCACCGAACCGGGCTTGAATTTCCGGATCCCGGTCGTACAAAAAGTCAATATCTTTCCGAAAAATATCCAGGCATGGGATGGCGACCCGGGACAGATCCCCACGGGGGACAAGACCTATATCTGGGTCGATTCCTTTTCACGGTGGCGCATCGTGGACCCGGTCGCATACCTGCGAACGGTTTCGGATCGGCAAAGCGCCCTTTCCAGGCTGGATGACATTATCAATCCGGCGGTGAGAAACGTGATTACATCCCACCAGCTCATTGAAACCGTAAGAACCAGCAACCGGGAAATGACGGCGCTGGATCACGGGGATATCGATGACGAAGCGATGCAGAAGGCCCTGGAAGAGATCGAGCGGGAGCAGCGCCCGACCCAGTATAAAGTGGATGTGGGGCGGGAAAAGATGACCCGGATGATGCTCGAGGAGGCCCAGCCCAAGCTGGATCACCTGGGCATCCAGTTGATCGACATCAAGATCAAGCGCCTCAACTATGTGCAGGAAGTCCGGAACTCCGTTTATAACCGGATGATTGCAGAACGCAACCAGATGGCGGAAAAAATAAGGTCCATGGGGCAGGGGGAAGCCAGAAAAATAGACGGTGACCGGGAGCGCGACCTGCTGGAAATTCAATCGGAGGCGTATGCCGTTTCAGAAGAAATCAAGGGTCGTGCGGATGCGGAGGCGACCAGAATTTATGCCGAAGCGTACAGCCTCGACCCGGAATTCTATTCATTTATGAAGTCCCTTGATGTATACAAATCCTCCCTGGGCGGCGCCCAGCTGGTGCTGTCCACGGATTCCAGGTTCCTTGAGTATTTAAGCGACTTTTCCATCGACATGATGGAATAAGCGGAACCGCTGCGGCTGGATACAAAAAAAGCCGGGACAAACGGATTGCGATACATTTGGATATCCAATACGATTTATCCCGGCTTTTTTATAGACAAACGGACCGGTATCATTTATTTCCCTTTCCGTCTCTGATGTCTTGTTCGTGCCAGGAGTTTGCGATGCTTGTGCTTGCGCATCTTTTTCCTGCGTTTCTTAATGACGCTTCCCAATCGATCACCCCCTTCCGTAAAAAGTCGTTTCATACATATAAAAAATATATTATAACCCACTTGAAAAATCAAGTCCATCATATTTTTGACCTTCGCCGGCGATCCTGTTCATAAGGACCCATATGCGAAGGGTATGCGTAGCGGCCCCGTAGAAACCGGTTTTACAGGGGCAAAGGATGCATTGTAAAAATCACCTTATTTTGACAAACCATGCTATTTTGTGTTTTGTCGTGAAAGAGCGCCATGGCAGAAGGCATTGAGCGGGCAAAATTTGATTCGCAGCAGATGGCGGCGGTCAACCAGGCGGTTGGGGTCGCCGAAGAGCTGGTCTCGAATTTCTACAAGTTTTCAAACAGCCAGATGAGACAATTGAACTACGATGTCAAGACCGCATCTCAACTGGCGCCCCACGAGATTGTGGAGGATCATTTTGCCCAGATTGTCCGTTACCATGCCCAGAAAAGGGACTCGCTGCTGGAAACCGATGCGGCCGATTTTTACCTGATATGCCTGCAGGATCATGCCATTCTTGCCGCTGTGGAGCGCTTCAGCCAGTTGCGCCTTTATCCGTTCATGGTCTATATCGTCTGCCACGAGTTGATTCACGTGGTCCGTTTCAGGCGGTTTCTCCAGCATTTTCACGTACCGGCGGATGAGCGGCAGCTCGAAGAAATCCGGGTGCATCACGCAACGCGGGAAATGCTCAAAAAGGCAAACATTGAAGCGATGGAACCGGTTTTTACCTTTTACGGAAAATGGCAGGAAGCCTTTGAGCAGATGGATGAAATCATGGTAAACCAGGATGACGCTACATGAGGTGCGCCCGGGGTTTTTGGCGGGGCAAAAATTTTTTTTTCACGTCTTGACAATGAAAAAACGCTGACTATATTTAGTAAGATTATTTGAGGCGGCGATTATTGTCAAGGTATCATTCTGAAAACAGGAGAAATTTTAACGATGCCGATATATGAGTATGAGTGTGGGACCTGTGGCAAGGTTCATGAACTTCTTCAGAAAATGTCCGACAATCCGCTTACCGAATGCCCGGCGTGCGCCGGCAAGCTCCATAAGCGGATCTCTCAGTGTACATTCCATTTAAAAGGAAGCGGTTGGTATGTAACCGATTACGCCAACAGCTCCGGTAAAACAACATCCCCGCCTCCGGAAAACAAAAACAAAAAAGCGAAAACAGAGGCTGCAGAACCGTCTTCAAATACGGATGCCGCAGCATGCGGGTCTTCGTGCAAAGCTGCCGATTCTTCCTCTTCGTGACAAATCGGCAGAGCCCTATATCGCCGGCAGCATTGCCGGTCTGTTTGTTTTTTGGTCAATCCCCCGATTGAAATACATGCGTTCCATCAGCCTTTTGCTTGTGGGTGTTTCGCGTATATTTACTTTTAACAGCTAATGGTACAAGAAAAGGAGAAGTTGGCAATGAAGATTAAACCTTTAAATGATCGAATCCTTGTAAAACGCCTGGAAGAAGAAGCCAAAACCAGGGGTGGCATTATTATTCCCGACAGCGCCAAGGAAAAGCCGGCCCAGGGTGAAGTCATAGCGGTGGGCGACGGCAAGCTCGGCGATGACGGAAAACGTATCCCGCTCCAAGTGAAAAAGGGCGACCGCGTTTTGTTCGCCAAATATGCGGGCACAGAGATCAAGATCGAAGAGGAAGAGCATCTGGTCATGCGGGAAGATGATATTCTCGGAATTATGGAATAACCTGTTGAATTTGAATCGAAAACTGGAGGGTATACGATATGAGTGCGAAAGATATAAAATACGGGTATAAAGCCCGGGAAAAAATGTTAAACGGCGTTAACAAGCTGGCCGATGCGGTTCAGGTAACACTTGGTCCCCGTGGTCGCAATGTTGTCATTGACAAGTCCTGGGGTTCGCCCACCGTGACAAAGGACGGCGTCACCGTGGCCAAGGAAATCGAGCTTGAAGACAAGTTCGAAAACATGGGTGCCCAGATGGTCAAGGAAGTCGCCAGCAAGACCAGCGACATGGCCGGTGACGGTACCACCACGGCAACCGTGCTCGCAAGATCCATCTATAACGAAGGGCAGAAACTCGTTGCCGCCGGCAACAATCCCATGTCGATCAAGCGCGGCATTGAAAAAGCTGTTGAAACCGCCGTCAAAGAGCTCAACAAGTTGAGCCGCTCCGCAAGCAGCCAGCGGGAAATCGCCCAGATCGGCACCATTTCCGCAAACAACGACGAAACCATCGGCAACATCATCGCCGAGGCCATGGAAAAGGTCGGCAAGGAAGGCGTCATTACCGTGGAAGAAGCCAAGTCCATGGAAACCACGCTGGACGTTGTCGAAGGCATGCAGTTCGACCGCGGCTACGTATCCCCTTATTTTGTCACGGATACGGAAAAAATGACCGTAAACCTTGACGACCCCTACATCCTGATCAGTGAAAAGAAGATCGGCAGCATGAAGGATCTTCTGCCGATCCTTGAACAGATTTCCCGAATGGGCAAACCTCTGCTGATCATCTCCGAGGATGTGGAAGGCGAAGCCCTGGCAACGCTGGTGGTCAATAAACTTCGGGGGACACTGAATGTGGCTGCCGTAAAGGCGCCGGGATTCGGCGACCGGAGAAAGGCAATGCTGCAGGATATCGCCGTTTTGACCGGCGGCCAGGTCATTTCCGAAGATATCGGGCTCAAGCTCGAAAGCATAACCGTTGAGGATCTCGGCCGGGCGAAATCCATCTCCATCGACAAGGACAACACCACCATCGTAGACGGCGCCGGGACCAAGACAGACATTGAAAAGCGCGTCAAACAGATCCGCACGCAGATCGAGGACACCTCATCGGATTATGACCGTGAAAAACTGCAGGAGCGGCTGGCCAAGCTCGTCGGCGGTGTTGCGGTGATCAACGTGGGCGCGGCGACTGAAACGGAAATGAAGGAAAAGAAAGCCCGCGTGGAAGACGCCCTCAATGCGACGCGTGCAGCCGTGGAAGAAGGCATCGTCCCCGGCGGCGGCGTGGCCCTGGTGCGCTGTACTGCTGCCCTTGAGAAGCTTAAGCTCAATACAGAGCAGTCTCTGGGCGTCAAGGTCATCATCCGGGCGATTGAAGAGCCGCTGCGCCAGATTGCCAACAACGCCGGCTTTGAAGGTTCCGTGGTGATCGACCAGGTACTGAAGGAAAAGGACGCAGTTGGCTACAACGCGGAAACCAATACCTATGAAGACCTGATCAAGGCCGGCGTCATCGACCCGACCAAGGTCGTTCGGTTCGCCCTGCAAAATGCGGCAAGTGTTGCATCCCTGATGCTGACCACCGAGGCCATGATCGCTGAAATCCCGGAAGAAAAGGGTGAAGGCGGCGGCATGCCCGGCGGCGGAATGGGCGGAATGGGCGGAATGGGAGGCATGGGCGGCATGATGTAATGCCTTCCTGACCTCGCATCCCCTGCCGTTGCAGGCAAATACAAAAAGCCCTTATGCACTGCGCATAAGGGCTTTTTTATAAAATCCTCCCGGACAGCGGCAACAAAGCGCTGTGATGCTTATTATGCTTGACACCGGGTGAAGGCTTGGATAACTTCAATTACACTTTTAACGACTTTTCAAATCCGCCCCCGGTCCCCCGGCTTTACAAATATCAAATCGTTATGGAGCAGCAAAAACGATGAGCCCCGAAGATCTCAGTATTGTTTCAATGGTGCGCAGCGCAGGCCCGATGGTGCAGTTTGTCATTTATCTTCTGCTTGGGTTTTCCATTGCCACGTGGACGATTATTCTTATGAAATACTTCTACGTCCGTCGCGCATTCAAGGAGTCCGCCCAGTTTGTTGAGTATTTCTGGAAGACCCGCGATTTTTCAAATGCCTTTGCCAGGGCCAAAGACCTCAAAAACAGCCCGGTCGCCCGTATTTTCAGAAACGCTTACATAGAATTGCGCAAATTGAACCGTCCCGGCGCCCAGGAGCAGGATGATACCGATTTTACGGCCAACGTTGAAAGCATACGACGCATCCTGGGCCGTTCCCGGAATATGGAAAGCGTCCGCATGATCCAGATGGTGCCCTTTTTGGCTACTACCGGAAATATCGCGCCGTTTATCGGGCTTTTCGGAACGGTGTGGGGTATTATGAATGCATTCCGTTCCATCGCCATTCAAGCCGGCTCTACCAGCCTTGGCACCGTTGCACCGGGTGTTTCGGAAGCGCTTGTTGCCACCGCGGCCGGGCTTGCTGTTGCGATCCCCGCAGTGATGGCATTTAATTATTTCACCCAGAAAATTCGCATTATTGAATCTGAAATGGAAAGCTTTTCCAGCGATTTTATGAGTATCGTGGAAAACGAAGCCAGACGACAACAATCCAGGGAGTCATAGCAATGGCCTTCGATACAAACCAGCGGTCCCTGTTGTCCGACATCAATGTGACCCCTTTCGTGGACGTCATGCTGGTACTTTTGATCGTCTTCATGGTGGCTGCGCCCATGATGGTCCAGGGTGTGGATGTCTCGCTGCCGAAAACCCAGCATGCAACGTCGCTGGACCAGGTGGAGGATCCACTGATCGTGGTCATCAACAGCGAAGGCGGAATTTCGATCAATGAAACTGACGTGTCCGTTGAGGGACTGGGGGAAAAACTGTCCTTCATTCTCGAGAATCGTTCTTCCCGAAACGTCTTTTTGCGGGCCGACACGAGCGTGGATTACGGAACGGTCGTTCTGGTCATGTCGGAAATCAAACGCGCCGGGGTGCAGCAACTCGGGGTGGTAACGGAACCGGTCGGAAGCCTTGAAGATGCAAAGCGAAAAAAATCAAGTTAATCCATACCCAACAATACAATCGCAAACCGTTTTTTTATATGCCGACGATGCATCCTGAATTTCAGCCGGGAAACGATTACGGGTTCAAACCCGGAGGGTTGGATAAAAAAATATCCGCCGTATATTTCGGGATCTCTTTTGGCGCCCACATGCTGCTTGTACTTTTGCTGCTCCTGACGGGCGGCAAAGAAGGCCAGGGAAGATTCGACCGGTTTGAGTCCATAGAGGTCCAGCTGGTATCGCTTCATCCGGGCCCTCCCCTTATTTCTTCCGGGGAAGACGGGGCCGGAGAGGTTTTTGAAGAAGCCCCCGCTGAAGAAGCAACCCCTGATGCACCCGAAGAGATTCCGGTTAAATCCGGGAGTTCGAGGGCTGTTGCGGCGCCGTCCGCGGACGAATTGATCTTTCCGGAGGAATTGCGGGATTCTTCTGCGCCCCGGGTGAAACAACCCGCATCGCAAAGGCCGGAAAGAAATGCACGACATGAACTGGTCATGCCGGAGGACCTCGAAAGGCAGGAGGGGAGCCGCCGGGTTGCCGATGCGGTCAGGCGGCTGGAAAAGGAAACCGCCGGGGACCGCGCCCGGGCCTCTGTGAGGCGTCGCATTGATCAGCTGGCGGGAGAAACCGGAAGCCAAAAGCGCCTTCCGGGAACGGGAAGCGGATCCGGAACGGCCTCAAGAGGGTATGGCGGTCAGGGAGGGTCTTCGGAGCAATATACCCGTATTCAAATTTACCAGGCCGAGGTGCGGCAGCGCCTGACGAAAAACTGGGCTTTCTCGGAAGCGCTGGCAGGAAACACCCGGGGTCTTGAAAGCCGTGTTGTGATAACGATCATGCCCGATGGTGAAATCCGGGATGTATGGTTTGAAAAACGCTCCGGCAATGCGTACCTCGATGAGTCCGCCTACAAGACCGTCATGAAGTCCAACCCCCTGCCCCCCCTGCCGGACGGGATGCCCCAGTATAACCTGATGGTCGGGTTTACTCCCGGGGGCCTGCGGTAAGTTTTCGGGTTGCGGACAGATAAGGACAATTCGTCGGTCCCATGAGTGACAATCAATTCTTCAAATGGAAAATTCTTTAATGAAGATGCTGTATCCGAGCACGCCAAGCCGCTGCATAAAAACTGCATTCCTGTGTCTCCTTATTGTCCTTGCCATGGCCGGGACAAGTTTTGCCAATTATGATTACATTAATATCAGCGATCCTTTTCAGAAAAGGATACCCATGGCCCTTCCGGTTCCCGTTTCTCTTTCAGAGAACCAGCAGACCCAGCAGATTGCCGGCAGCGTTGCCGACCTGTTGCACCGGTCGCTCGATTTTACCGGGTACTTTACCCTGATCGACAGCCGGGCGTTTCTCGATGCCCCGGGCAGGCAGGGGATTGCAACCAGGGAGATCAATTTTAAAAACTGGCGCGATATTGGCGCCGAGCTGCTGATTACGGGAGGCGTTCGTCTGGAAGAGCGTATTTTGCAGCTGGAATTCAGGCTCTTCGATCCCTTCCGACAGGAGCTCGTGTTCGGAAAGCGCTATACCGGGGAAGTGTCCGATCTTCGGAAAATGGTGCTCAGGTTTTGTGATGAGATGATTTCCCGCCTGACCGGGGACTTCGGGGTTTTCAACACGAAAATCGCATTTGCATCCGAAACGCAGAACGGCAAGGCGATTTACCTATGCGACTTTGACGGGGAAAACCTGCGCAGGTTGACCGATGGGATCCATATCGCCCTGAGCCCTGCCTGGTCGCCCGACGGCCGTTCGCTGGCCTACACCTCTTATAAAAACGGAAAGCCTGACATTTTTGTCCGGCAGGTAGCGACCGGCAATGAAAAACTTCTGGCCGACCATGAGGGGCTCAATATCACGCCGGCATGGGTGCCCCCCGATGGCACCCGTCTTGCTGCAACCCTTTCTTTTGAAGGGGACGAGGAGATTTACCTTTTGACCGATTCCGGAAAAGTTGATAAAAGATTGACGAGGAGCTGGGGCGTCGACGTGTCCCCGGCCTTTTCTCCGGATGGGAAAAAAATGGCCTTTGTCTCCGGCAGGGCCGGTTCCCCCCAGGTTTATGTGATGAATCTTGAAACCGGACGCACGAGTCGGCTGACATTTGAAGGGCGCTACAATACCCAGCCGGCCTGGTCCCCCAGGGGCGACAGGATCGCCTATTCCGGTATGAGCGGGGGAGAAAGCGATATATTCGTCATCAATGCCGACGGAAGCGGGTTGCGGCAGCTTACCCGGAATTCCGGGAAAAACGAATCCCCCGATTGGTCGCCGGACGGTAATATGATTGTTTTTTCCTCCACCCGGAAAGGCGATTCGAGTATTTATGTCATGACGGCTTCGGGATCGGATCAAAGACCGCTTGTTGACATGCCGGGAAACCAGTCTCTGCCGGCCTGGTCGCCGCCGGTCGCGGCTCCCTGAAAACGTTGCTGTTTTGGCGCATTTGTGAGGTTGCCGATACACTTTCGGCATACGTGGGCAGCATAACTCTATTTTACTAAGGAGAAAAACCGCATGAAAAAAAACATTTCTTTGGGGTTGGTTCTTGTCATGATGATGAGCCTGATGGTTTTCGCGTCATGCGCCAAAAAGGCCCCTGAATCCGAAGAAACTCCCATGGGCATCACCACCGGCACCGGTGAAGGCGCTGAAGCGGAATCCGAAGCAGAAAGACAAAGAAGGATCGCAGAAGAAGAAATCGCCGAAGACCGTGCCAGGCAGGCAGAAGAGGAAAAGGCGAAATTTCTGGATACAAAGATCTATTTTGCATTTGACGATTCCAGCCTTTCTGCCGAAGCCCGTGAAACACTTCTGGCCCAGGCCCGTTGGCTGAAGGAGAACAGGGGCAGGACGGTCGTTGTGGAAGGGCACTGCGATAACCGGGGAACAGAGGAATACAACCTGGCCCTTGGCTCCCGAAGGGCGCAGAGCGTCAAGGATTTCCTGGTGAATGCCGGTGTTGAGCTGTCACAGATTGTCACCATCAGCTACGGCGAGGAAAAGCCCGCGGTAAGGGGAAATAATGAAGAGGCCTGGGCCAAAAACAGGCGTGCTGAATTCCGTCTCCGGTAGGCTTCCGATCTCAAAAAACAACAGATGCCGGCCTGCCGGACCGTCCCGGCAGGCCAAAGATGTTGATAACCCCCGCAGTATAACGGATGTAATATACATGCGCCGATATTTGCCTGTTTTTATTATTCTTGTCTTTTTATTGCCAATGACGGGATGTGCCACCCGTTCGCAGGTGTGGGACCTGGAAGAGCGGGTCGAACGTCTTTCGGAAGAAAATGAAAGGCTCAGGCAGACGCTTCTTTCCGAAGGCGGCGGCGTCATGGCGCAGCAGGATGAACTCGGAAGCGAGCTCAGCCGCTTTGCCGCCACCCAGAGCGCCGAGTTGTATGAGATGCGCACGGAGATCCGAAGGCTTTCCGGGGGCATCGAAGAAATCGAATACAAGCTGGAGCAGAATGTCGGGGGGTTGAAAAGCGATTTTGCAAAGGAGCTGGCGGGCTATGACCGGCGTCTTTCCCGCCTGGAAACGTATTTGGGCTTAGATGCGTCCGAAGAAGCCCAGGCACCGGAGGAAGCGGCATCTTCCGACGAAAATCGAGCACCGGAAGAAATGGAAGCGGAGGAATTATACCGCGCTTCCAGGAAACTGTTCGACGAAGGAAAATATGATGCCGCCCTGGATGGGTTTTCAATGTTTCTGGAGCGGTTTCCCGATTCCAGCCTGGCGGACAATTCCCGGTTCTGGCTCGGGGAGATTTATTTCGCGGAAGAATGGTACGAAAAAGCGATCGTTGAATACCAGAAAGTCATCGACGACTATCCGGATGGCAACAAGGTGCCCGCTGCGTACCTGAAACAGGGGATGGCGTTTTCCAAGCTTGGCGAAAAAAGCAATGCCCTGTATATATTCAAAGAGCTTGTCCGGAAATTTCCCGATCAGAATGAGGCGGATATCGCCAAGAGCAAAATCGCCGAGATGGAACGATGAGCCGGGCGGCTGCCGGGGCGGAGCGGAAGTTTTTAGAATGAAGGTTATCGGGATAGATCCGGGTCTGGCGTCGACCGGCATCGCCATGGTGGAAGGATCCATGCTCTCTGTTTCGGATTACGCGTTCGGCACCATCCGGACGTCGGCTGACCAGGAGCTTTCCGGGCGTTTAAAGGCCATATACGACGGGGTAAAAAAGGCGGTCGAGGATATACAACCGGATCTCATGGTAGTAGAAGACGTTTTTTCCCTTACCCGATATCCCAAGTCCGGCATTACCCTGGGAAAAGTGACCGGCGTCATTCTGCTGGCTGCCTGCCATTGCATGTTGCCCATCATGGAAATCGCCGTCCGGGAAGCCAAGCAGATATTGACCGGAAGCGGCAGCGCCGACAAGGTCCAGCTTGAAACCTGCGTTCGCATGCGCCTGAATCATTCGGGCCCCATCAAACCCTCCCATGCATCGGACGCGTTGGCCCTGGCACTGGTGGGCCTTTACCGGAGCGGAAGAAAATGATTGCTTACCTGGAAGGCCGGCTGCTCAAAAAGGAAACAGACCGCATCTGGCTGCTGGTCAACCATGTCGGCTATGAAGTGCTCGTGCCGGCGTTTGTGATGAACAGCCTTGAGAACAACAGCGTTGACGATGAACTCTCCCTCTACATCTATTTTCACCAGACGGAGCGCAGCCCCCGCCCCGTGTTGATTGGGTTCAACCGGGAAGCGGAGCGGGAATTTTTTGAAATATTCATCTCCGTGGAAACCATAGGCCCCCTCAAAGCAGTAAAAGCCATGACCCTTCCGGTGGAAGAGATCGCTGCGGCAATTGAATCCAGGGATACCGGCGTGCTGAAGCAGCTGAGCGGCATCGGGGAGCGGATGGCCAACAAGATCGTCGCCACGCTGCAGGGGAAAACCGGTAAATTCGGAGCGTTCCGAAAAGTGGTGGAACAACGCGAAGACGTCGGGGGCATGACCGTTGAAAAGGAGGCTGCCGCCCAGGTGATCGACGTGCTGGTTTCCAGGCTCGGGTACAAACCCTTTGAAGCACGGGAAATGGTTGCGGCGGCAATGACCCGAAACCCCTCAATTGCCGATCCGGAATCCCTTTTTGAGGAAGTATACAGGGGCGGACGGATCGCCGGTGAAGGACATCAATGAGTACAGACGGGTTTACATTTTCAAATCTCGGGCGCAAAATCGTTGACAGCGAAAACCTCCCCATGGACAGCGAACCGGAAATCGTCTCCCTGCGCCCGAAGAAGCTCTGCCAGTACATCGGCCAGAAAAAGACCATCGAAACCCTTAAAATCGGTATTGAGGCGGCGCGTCAGAGAAACGAAATACTTGATCACGTGCTTTTTCACGGTCCCCCGGGGTTGGGGAAAACCACCCTGGCCCATATTATTTCCAACGAAATCGGGGGGAAGCTGATGGTGACATCGGGCCCCGCCCTGGAAAAAGGCGGCGACCTGATTGGCATGCTTACCCAGCTTGAAAACGGGGATGTTTTTTTTATCGACGAGATTCATCGCCTGTCCAGGTCCGTGGAAGAATTGCTGTATCCGGCCATGGAGGATTTCTGCATCGATTTTGTATTTGACAAGGGAATGCATGCCCGCAGCCACCGGTTCCGCCTCAAGCAGTTTGTGCTTGTCGGCGCAACGACACGGGTCGGCCTTCTCTCGTCACCGCTTCGCCATCGGTTCGGGATTTTCCGGAACCTGGATTTCTATTCCACGGAAGATCTCGAGACCATCGTGCGCAGAAGCGCCGAGCTGCTCAACCAGACGATCGACGGGGACGGCGCCGTGGAACTCGCCATGCGTTCCCGCGGAACGCCGCGTATCGCAAATCGTCTCCTGAAAAGGGTGCGCGATTATGCACAGGTAAAGTCTCATGGTCATATCGACAGGGCCGCAGTGGTAGAGGCCCTGGAGCTGGAAGGGGTTGACGCCCTTGGCCTGACCCCCCTTGATCGGCAGTATCTGGATACCATTATCACGTATTACAATGGCGGACCGGTGGGTATCGAGGCGGTGGCCGCCACCCTGCAGGAAGAAACCGATACGCTGGTGGACGTGGTGGAGCCGTTTTTGCTGAAAATAGGGCTGGTGGTCCGCACATCCTCGGGCAGGAGGGCTTCGGAGGCGGCCTTTGCCCATATGGGATGGGACAGGGGATGCGCTTCGACTTGAGGATGAATGTTTTTACATGAAAGAGAATATTTTCCCCCCAACCCTGCCAGTTTCCTACCCTTCGACAAACCAGTGAAGGCATTTTTTGAAATCAATGTCCGTGTTTTTGAAGTTGTCAAATGTCACATCATTGAAATCCAGGTTGAATTTCTCTTTTAGTTTTTCGAAAATGGCCAGGTAATTGGTCAGTATCCGGTTCTTCCAGTCAAAGCCTGTCATCCCGGCGATTTTTCGGATGCCCCCCGGTTCCCCCTCGATTTCAATGAAGTTGCCGTAAGGCATGGTATCCAGGCAGAGCAGGGCGCCTTCGAGGCGCCATGTTTCCCGGATCTTTTCGTAGCGCTGGACCGGCCTGTACCCGATAAAAGCCAGGATGTTTGTCATTTCATCCAGATCGGATACCGTGACTTCCCGTTCGTCGTAAACTTTGCATCCTGCTGCCGGGTGCTTCACTTTCCCCTTGTATGTCAAAAGGGTTTTTCCATCCGTGTGCCGAAGGCGCAGCAGGGCGCCATTTTTAATCAGGCTGAACTGTTCGTCCTCAAAGCGGAGGTTGTTTTCCTTTTCTTTTTTTTCAAATACGCCGCCTGCCTTTCCAATTCTGTTCCGGGCATCCCCGATATCTTCGAGATAAAACTTGACCTCTACTTCAAGATTTGTCATATTACCGCCTTTCCTGAGCAAATACCGACCTGGTGTTTTGGGGAAAAGTATTTTCCGTGCATTCGAATTTACGCTGTTTTTTCCTTGACAGCAAGAGGTGTTTTCGCTACATATTTCAGATTATATTACGCACAGGAGATAAGGAAATTGAAAAAATATACGAAAAGTGCCAGAAAAGGCGAAGTCGGGCGAAAGTGGTACGTGGTTGACGCCAGGGATCTTGTTCTCGGAAGACTGGCCTCTGTCGTGGCCCACCGCCTGAGGGGCAAGCACAACCCGATGTTTACCCCGAACGTTGATACCGGCGACTTTGTCATCGTTATCAATGCCGACAAGGTGCGCCTGACAGGGCGTAAATGGCTTCAAAAAACGTACTATCGCCACAGCGGGTACATTGGCGGGTTAAAAGAGACGACCGCGGAAAAGCTTCTTGTAAAGCGGCCGGAAGATTTGATCCGGCTTGCTGTCAAAGGGATGCTTCCAAAAAACAGCCTCGGCTATTCGATGTTGAAAAAACTGAAAGTTTATGCCGGCGATCAGCATCCGCACGACGCCCAGCAGCCGGAACCGTTCACTTTGTAGCGCCTTCTTGTGTAAAGACGGGAAATATTATTTCATATGTGGGGGATAAATGGCAGAACAGCTTTTTTACGCAACCGGTAAACGGAAGATGTCGGTCGCCAGAACATGGTTGAAGCCCGGCACGGGCGAGGTGACCATCAACAGCAAGCCGGTGGAGGAATACTTCGGGCTGGCATCGGCGCGCGAGATGATCATGCAGCCTTTCGCATTAACCAACACGACCGGTGAATTCGATATCAAGGTGAGCGTCAAGGGCGGCGGTATTCTGGGGCAGGCAGGCGCGATACGCCATGGTATAACAAAGGCGCTTTTCCAGTCCAACCCGGATTTCCGGGTGGTGTTGAAAAAAGCCGGCCTGGTCAAACGCGACCCGCGGAGCAAGGAGCGGAAAAAATACGGTCAGCGCGGTGCCCGCGCCCGGTTCCAGTTCTCCAAGCGGTAAAATATACGTACAAAAATCCATTATCAGGAAGGGGTATGATTCGATCTGGAGTTATACCCCTTTTTTCCCGGCCCTTTATTCCCGCCGCAGCCCGTTCACCCTTGTAAGTTTCATTCCCTGACGTTTTCAGTAAATCATTAATTGTCTTGAAAAGATGCCGTGGATGCGGTAATAATGACAACTCCGTACCTTTTCCACCTGTCTGTAAACAGGGCTTTGAATAAATCCCGGGCCTCGATTTCCTTTTGCCATGGAAAGAATCGATTATTTCATAAAACGAATTTTTCTTGTAATCCCTACCTTTATCGGGATTACGCTGCTCTGTTTCGGCTTGATCCAGTTTGTTCCGGGCGGCCCTGTAGAGCAGGCCATTATGGGAATGAAGGGGATCGGTGAAGGGGAGCAGCGTTCCGCCGGCAGCGCGGAAAGCATCACCGAGCGGCAGCGCCAGGAGATTGAGCGCTACTACGGTTTTGACCAACCTTTTTACCTCCGCTATAAGAAGTGGCTCATAGATGACAAGGTCGGCATGCGGATGACCTCCTACCGGTATCCCGACCGAACCGCCTGGGAGTTGATCCGCGACCGGTTCAAGGTTTCCATGATCTTTGGCGTGACCGGGCTGCTCCTGTCCTACCTGATCTGCATTCCATTGGGGATTATAAAGGCGCTTCGACACAACAGCCTGTTTGACGTTACGTCGAGCATTATCGTCTTTGTGGGGTATGCGATTCCGCCATTCGCCCTTGGCATGATTCTGAAGATGCTTTTCAGTGGAACCGTGGACGGCCTGTGGGATATCTTTCCGGCTTCCGGCTTCCACTCCGATGCGTATTCCCGTCTGGATACACTGGGCAGAATACAGGACATTTTCATGCACATGTTTCTTCCGGTGCTCTGCTATGTCATCGGCAATTTTGCCATTCTCACCCTCTTGATGAAAAATTCACTGATCGAGCAGATCAGCAAAGATTACGTCCGAACCGTTCTGGCCAAGGGGGGTTCCTATTCCAGGGCCATATGGGGGCATGCGGTCAGAAATTCGCTAATTCCCATAGCCACCGGCATTGGCGCCATTTTGACCGTTATGTTTGCCGGTTCAGTGATCATAGAGCAGGTTTTCGAAATACCGGGCATGGGACGGTTGAGCCTGGAGGCCATTGTCGGACGGGATTACCCGGTTTTTATGGGGATCCTGGCCCTGACCTCGGTACTGGGGCTTTTGGGAAATATCGTGTCGGATTTGTGCTATGTTCTGATTGATCCCCGGATCAATTTTCAGCGGCAGTGATTTATCCGGAAAACCCATTTGATCCCTGGATGCCGCGAATTACAGAAATCAGCTATCTTGTATAGACGCATATGGGCATTATAAAAAATCCGGTAACTCAAAAACGCCTGTCCCGGTTTTCTGAAAACCGGCGCGCCTATTATTCCTTCTGGGTACTGTTATTTCTTTTCCTCCTGAGCCTTGCCGCGGAACTGCTCTGCAACGGTATTCCGTTATATGTCCGCTTTGAAGGAAAGTCGTATTTCCCACTGGTTACATATTATCCGGAGTCTGCTTTTCTGATTGACGGAGAAGAGACGCGCCCCGATTACAAGTTGCTTCAGCAGGAACCGGTATTTTCGGAAAATCCCGGAAATACCATGATTTTTCCGCCGCATCCCTACGGCCCCTACGAAACGGTACGTGCCGATACGATCGCGGTGGATGACGAAGTGACCTTGCAGTTTACGCCCGTGGTCCGGGTTGGCACGCTCGATATAACGCGGGGGGGGAGTGCGGTGGATGGCCGCTTTATCGGGTTTTTCATGGACGCGGATGCCGTTGCGGCCGGGCAGGCCAATCTATGGGCGTCCTTTGACTTCCCGGCGCAATTCAGGGAAGCCATTGAAAGGCGTTTTGACAACCGGCGGGCCGCTTACGAGGAAGTTCGCATATCCCGGGGCGGCAAGGTATTCGATGTGTCTGTGTCCACTTATACGCCCCGTGATCGGCCGCCGGAAACCCTGCGCCTGATTTTTCGGGAGGTGCCAGGAAACAGTGACGGTCAAATCGATGAAGCGGTCTTTGATCGGGATCTCGATGCCGTGATTCCCCTGCCTGGCGTATGGGAGGAAATCGACGCAGAGGAGCGTGCCCTTTTGGAAAGCCTGGTGCTGAAGCGTTTTGAAGAGCCCGTAGACGACCGGCGGATTGTTGCCGGCGACCGGCAGTACCGGGTTTCCTATGTGAAAACGGATGTTCGATTCCCGTTTCCCCCGGTTGCAGGCCACCCCCTTGGGCTCGATTCCGCCGGCCGGGATGTTCTGGCCAGGATTTTTTACGGTCTTCGCATTTCGCTCTCCTTCGGATTTCTTCTCGTGGGATTCTCCATGATGCTCGGCATCCTTACCGGGTCCCTGCAGGGGTATTACGGCGGAAAAATCGATATTACCGCCCAGCGCTTCATAGAGATCTGGAGCGCCCTGCCGTTTTTATATGTCATGATCCTCATGGGCTCGATTTACGGCCGCAGTTTTATCCTGCTGTTAGTTATATACGGTCTTTTCAACTGGATCGGCATCTCTTATTACATGCGGGCGGAATTTTTGAACCTTCGCAGCCGGCCGTTCGTGGAAGCCGCAAGGTGCATGGGGATTCCGACCCGAAAAATTATTGTCCGGCATATTCTCCCCAATGCATTGGTGCCGGTGATCACTTTTTTCCCCTTTTCCCTGGTCGGCGCCATTGGTGCGCTTGCTGCCCTGGATTACCTGGGATTCGGCATGCCCCCGCCAACGCCGTCCTGGGGGGAAATGATTTTTCAGGCGCAGCAGTACCGGTGGGCCTGGTGGCTCATCCTTTATCCCTCCCTTGCCTTGTTTACGGTGATGCTCCTTGGGGTGTTCATCGGCGAGGGCGTTAGAAACGCGTATGATCCCAGGCAATACAGCCGCATGGCCTAGCGGCTATGGCGGAAAAGGGCTGTTGTCTTGCCGCCGTCAACAGGTTTTGCAAGAGGGGTTTGCCGGAAAGAATCGTTTATGATAGCGCCATTGATTGACATACAACACCTCTCGGTCCGATTCGACACGGATGAGGGATCGTTTCACGCGGTCGACGATGTTTCCTTTTCCATCGGACGCGGGGAGTCCGTGGGATTGGTCGGAGAGTCGGGCTGCGGTAAATCGGTTACCGCTTTGGGTATTACCCGTCTTATCCCCTCGCCGCCGGGTCATATCTCCTCCGGACGCATTCTTTTCGACAACATGGATTTGCTTCTCCAGAAACCGGCGGTTTTGCGGCAGGTTCGCGGGGCCGCTATCAGCATGATATTCCAGGAGCCTCTTTCCGCCCTGTCGCCCCTGCACCGGATCGGCCGGCAGATGGTGGAAGGGATCCGTTTTCACCGGGATGTATCCAACAAAGAGGCCTGGGCCTATGCCCGCGAATGGCTGTCAAAAGTCGGATTGCCGGATGCGGAAGAACGCATGTACGCTTATCCTTTTCAGCTTTCCGGGGGCATGCAGCAGCGGATTATGATCGCCATGGCACTGATGCTGTCGCCTTCCCTGGTGATCGCGGACGAACCCACGACCGCCCTTGACGTGACTACCCAGGCGCAGATTTTTTCCCTGATCCGGGAGATGAAGCAAAACGACACCTCCCTGCTGCTCATTACCCATGACATGGGCGTGGTATGGGAGATGTGCGACCGGGTGTCGGTCATGTACGCCTCGCGGATCGTTGAAAGCGGGTCCAGGCAGGATGTTTTCAACAGGCCTGCCCACCCGTATACCACCGGCCTGCTTGCGGCGATTCCCAGGCTTTCCGTTGATAAAACCCGTCTGCAGGCAATTCCCGGCCAGGTACCGTCCCCTTTTGACTATCCCCGGGGGTGCCATTTTCAGGACCGTTGTGAGCACGTATTTGACGTCTGCCGGGAAAATACGCCGGAATTGCGAAGTGTCGGGGAAGGGCATTTTGCGGCATGCTTTCTTTATAGGGGGGAAGATGCCCGAAACGCGTAAACCCACCCCGGTGAAAGCCCCGCTTCTTGAGGTCAGGGACCTCAAGACGTGGTTTCCCATAAAACGGGGGCTGTTTTCGATTACCGACGGATACGTCCGTGCGGTGGACGGGATTTCTTTTGTCCTTGACCGGAATGAAACCCTTGGCCTGGTCGGCGAGTCCGGGTGCGGCAAGACCACGCTCGGCCGGACGCTGCTCGGGCTGGAGCAGGCGACGGCAGGAGATATCGTATTTGACGGCGTTTCGATTCCGACCCTTGGTCGCCGGCAAATGAACCGGCTCCGGCGGCACATCCAGGTGGTTTTCCAGGATCCGCTTTCCTCGCTGAACCCCCGGATGAATGTCATGGATATCGTTACGGAAGGGCTGGTGCAGTTTGGCATGGTCGAGGGTTCCAAACAGGAGCATGCTGCGCGGCTGTTAGGCGAGGTGGGGATGAACCGGGACGCCATATACCGCTGGCCCCACGAGTTTTCCGGCGGACAGCGTCAGCGTATCAGTATTGCCCGGGCCCTGTCCTTGAAGCCGGACTTGATCATATGCGATGAGGCGGTCAGTGCCCTCGATGTTTCCGTGCAGGCGCAGGTCATCAACCTGTTTTTGAAGCTCCAGAAAGACCACCGGCTGTCGTATCTGTTTATTTCCCATGATTTGAGCGTGGTCAGCAATATCGCAGACCGGGTGGCGGTCATGTACCTCGGCCAGATCGTGGAATTCGGAAACACGGCGGACATCGTCCGCAATCCGCTGCATCCCTATACACGGGCACTGATTGCAGCCGTCCCGGTGGCCGGGGGGAAGCATATCGCATCCGATGCGGTCCGGGGGGAACCGCCGTCTCCCGCATCCCCGCCGGAAGGATGCCGCTTTCATCCGCGGTGCCCCGAGGTGATGCCGGTCTGCAGGCACACCGCGCCAAATGTCATGGAGAAAGACGGGCACCAAGTGATGTGCCATCTTTACTCCCAGGCGTGAAAAACTTGTGTGGATTCCATTTCGGGGCCGGTATCCATTTTGATGAACTCCTAAAAAGTCGATTTTCAGATGGCGCCGTAAAAAGTTCAAGATCAAGGCTTGCGTGATTTCGAAGAATGCAGGGTACTTAGCCGTACGTGAAATTCTGAGAAATCACGCGTAACGCAGATATTGGACTTTTTACGGCGCCATTAATTTTGACTTTCCAGTATTTTCGGAACATGTCTCTCCGATAGATGCCCGGAATTGCGTGATCCCCTTCCTGGAACACAAAGTTTACGGCATCGATATCCTCGTGTTCGGTCAGGGTGAATGTGGCCGTTGCCATGAACGCATGGGCACCGGTCGTCCCCATCCGCTGGGTCAGGTACTCTCCGTTGATGACCGCAACCGTGACGATCCCCCCCTGCTGGTCCAGAAATTTCAGTTTTGGCAAAGACAGGGGTTCTTCGTCGTCCGGAGGTTGGAAGCGCTCCGGTTTTTTCCCCGACCGGTTGACGGCGAAAATCAGTTTTTGGATGTCATGGTTGATCTCGTCGATTTTTTCGCCCCGAACAAGAAAATCCCCCCTGCCGGAACCGATAACCGCTTTCCAGGCATACGCTTCGTCCGTGTAATCGATTTCAACAGGATCCACGGGAATGTCCCGGTAAAACGTCCACCATGTGAAGGCAATCAGGATCGCAACCAGTGACATGCCGATCAGCGCGTATGCGTTTTTCATTGCCATTCCCATGGGCCAAGCGTCATTTACAGGAAAGAAGGTGTTTTCCGTCTAAGCGGTTTTCAGTTTTTTCAGCCGCTGTCTTTCGGCCAGCGGCAGAACCAGCGTTGGGTTCCTTCGGATTCTGAGGGTCTGCAATATGTAGACCAGGATAAAAAAGCATATGGCGGTGAAATCTATGGCCAGAATGGGTATCTCCATGCCGGTGATTCCGGGAACAACCCTTGGAAACAGGAGGATTACGGTGCCTATAGCAGCGATGGTCCATTCAAGGATATTGGTGGGGCATTTGAAATACCCCATGGTCACCATGGAAAACGTGATCGTACCCAGAATGCAGGTCAGAAATGTACTGACAATCTGAATCGGGGTTGCGTTCAGCAAAAGGCCCGGTGAATATGCGAACAAAAAGGGTACCAGGTATATCATTTTGGCGAATTTGAAGGACGTCCATCCGGTTTTCCAGGGATCCGAGTTGGCCAGGGCCGACCCGGCATATGCCGCAAGGCATACCGGCGGCGTGATGTTGGAGTCCTGGCTGAACCAGTAGATGATCATGTGCGAGGCAAGGAGGGTCCAGGCGGCCGCCTCGGGTTGGGTCAAGCCAAGTTGTGATATCGTTTCCATTCCGTAGTGATGCATGGCCAGCATGCTGCTCATGGCCGGTACGGCAAGGACGGCCACGATCAGATAGGAGGCGGTTACCGGTACGCCCATGCCCAGGATCAGACTTGCGATGGCGATTAAAAATATGGCAAGGGGAAGAATCCCACCGGAAAAGCTAAGAATCATATCGGAAAACCGGAGCCCGATTCCCGTCAGTGCGATGGATCCGACGATAATGCCGATAACGCCGACCGTCGCCCCGATGACGAGCGTATTTCTTGCCCCTTCCAGCAAGGCCTCCCATATCTGTTTCGGCCCCATTTTCTTGTCCCTGGTAAACCAGGAGACGACAACGCAGGAGCCCGTTGCCAATACTGCCGCATACCCCGGGGAATATTTCATGAGCATGAGCGCGACGATAATGATCAGGGGAAGGCTCATGAACCATTCATTTTTGAGGATCTCCCTGACGGTCAGTTGATCCGGGTCGTCTATGCCGACGATGCCGTGGCGCTTTGCCTCGAAATGCACCATGACCAATACGGCCAGAAAATAGAGAATTGCCGGAAAGACTGCCATTTTCATGATTGTGACGTATGGAACGCCGGTCATTTCCGCCATGAGAAACCCACCGGCGCCCATAATGGGCGGCATGAACATTCCCCCGACGGATGCGGCCGGTTCGATGGCGCCCGCCACGTGGGGTTTGAAGCCGGCTTTTTTCATCAACGGGATCGTGAAAGCCCCCGTGGTAACCGTGTTGGCAATAGCGCTCCCCGAAATGGAACCGAAAAACCCGGAGGCCAGCACCGAGACCTTTGCCGGTCCCCCCGTGGTTTTACCGGCAAGGGCCATGGGAAGATCCAGAAAAAACTGGCCTGCACCGGATTTTTTTAAAAATGAGCCGAAAAAAATAAACAGAATGACATAGGAAACCAGAACATCCGCCATGATGCCAAAGACGCCTTCCTGCTTCAAATAGACGTGATTGACGATCCGCTCGAACGAAAATCCTCTGTGGGCAATCATATCCGGCATATATGGCCCGAAATAGCAGTAGAGCAGAAAGGCTGTTCCCGTAAGAGTCAGGGACCATCCCAACACCCGCCGGCAGACCTCCAGGGAGATAAATATGCCCAGGGTGCTGACAATGAAGTCCATTTGGTTTTCATTGCCCATCCGGTAATTGAGCGCCTCGAATTCGACCATCCAGTAGCCCACTACAAAAATCGCCACCAGCGCGAGGATCATATCAAAAATGCCGGGACGGTCTTTTCGTGAGCGGGCGCGCATGGGGAACAAAAGAAAAACCATGGCAAAAGTGATGGCAACGTAGACGCCCCGGTGGTACTGGGCCGAAACAGGATGCACGCCGGCATTGTAAAAATAGAACAGTACCATGAAGGCAGACATGCCGGCCGTCAGCCAATACCAGAAGCCTTTGATATCTCGGGCGGTTTTTTGCTCTTTTTTCGCGAACTCTTCGGCAATTTTTTCAGTATCTGCCGTATCCTCCGGCGTTTGCCCCTGGGATGGGTCCGGGTGAATCCCATTGTTTTTTTCCTGCGGCATGGCGCTGTTCTCCAAAAAACGAGGGGAGAAAAAGCAGGATCTTCTCCCCTCGTTCATGTGGTGCAAGCGGTATCAACCGCTTTCCGGATTAGATTAGTCGATGGGTTTCAGATTTGACGGGATCTCCTTGCCTTCTTCCTCCCAGAATTTGGCCGCGCCCTTTGCCAGGGGCCGGGATGCATTCTTGAAGCCGTTTTCGATGGACAGTTCCTTGGCCGCGCCATGAGCCTGGCGCATATGTTCGATCCCTTCTTCCGACCAGATGGTCTTGGTAATTTCATACACGATCTTATCATCCACATCGGAGCGTGTGGTCAGCAGGGTCGAGTCCTGGAAGGTTATGCAGTCTTTGTCCTGTCCCCGGTAGGTACCGGCGGGGATGGTTGCCGGTGCATAGGCATATGCATCGTAGAAACCGGTTTCTTCGGCATCTTTGCCGACATCGATCAGACGGACGTCGGACTGAGTGGAGGCTTCAATGACCGAGGCGTTGGGGTAGCCCACAAGCACCCAGAAAGCGTCTATTTTGCCGTCCTGAAAAGCCGATGCAGCTGTGGAATACCCCAGAAATTGCGGGCTGAATTCCTCCCACACGCCGATATGCCGGAAGAACCGCTCCGCGGATGTGGCGGCACCGGATCCCGCATTCCCTACGGCGACCCGTTTCCCCTTGAGGTCCATGGCACTTTGGAATTCGCTGTCGGCACGGACAATCAGCTGGGCAGGCGCCCCGTAAAGGTAGCCGATGCAGCGGACCTTGTCATATTTCTTGTCATCTTCCGGCAGCTTCCCCTGAGCCCCGAGGCCGATGTCGACGGCATAGGAGATGCCGAAGTGAAAGTCCCCGGAATGGACCCTGCGGACATTTTCCACGGATCCGCCGGAGCCTTCTGAAGACATTCTGAGGCCCTCGATCTGTTTCGGGACATAGGTGGAAAAACCGTTTGCAAAGTAGTTAAAGGTTCCCCCCGTGGGCCCCCCACCTATGGAAACAAATTCGCTTCTCGCATCCGCCTGATTGGGATACATCCCCAGGCAGCAAAGCATGAAAACTCCAAGTAACGCTGTAAAAATCGACCGTGTCATTGCATACCCCCCATAATTTTTTCATTGGTTGGTTTTTGAAATGGTCTTGCCAACAGACGCGCGCTGTATTTCCTGCTACAGGCGCAGGTTGTCTGGATACCCCGGCAAAACCCCTTTTTTCAGACAAACAGGTATTGGTTCGGCATCAAATCTTTGTCTGTAAATATAAACCTTGTTTACCAAAAATGCCAGAAAATTTTTGTCGACGGATCACGTCAGCGCAAGGGCTGCGGAGAGAGAAATAACGGAAAAAAGCGTTGAGACAACGATTGAGGCGGATGCCAGTTCCGTGTCGCTGTTCATCTGGGAAGACAGTACGTAGATGGCCGTAGACGTAGGAAGACAGAAAAAGATGATTCCGGTTTGAAATGCGGGGCCGGTGATGGAAAACCATGTCATGAAAAAGAGGCCCGCCGCCGGCAGCAGGAGCAGTTTGCACATGGCCGCAGCCACCGAAGGCAGCAGATACCCTTCGATCTTTGAAAAGGAGAATGCGCTGCCGATGGAAATCAGCGCAAGGGGGAGCGTGAGCATGGAAACAAGGGACAGCGTGTTGTCGATAAACAGGGGAAGAGCCAGGCCGGTCAAGGAAAACGCGATTCCGGCAAAGCAGCCCAGTATAATGGGGTTGGTGATGATCGCCCGAACAAGATGCCGGAGCTTTTCCGCCGGCCGATAGGATTTTCCGGAAAACCAGATCAGAATGGAAACGGACAGAAGGTTGATTACCGGAATGATAAACCCGATCATAACGGCAAACAGGACAACCCCTTCATCACCGGTCGTCTTTTGAATGATGGCCATGCCGATATAGGTGTTGAAACGGTAGCAGCTCTGGGAAAAACTGCCCGCCTGGAAGGTAGGCATGCCGGAGAGAATAATATACAGCGTGCTTATGGCAAACACCAGCAGCACGGCGCACAGGGCGGCGGCGAACAGGGAAAGGTCTACCCCGGACGACGGTTGGCCGGTGCCGATTTTCCAGAAAAGCATGGCCGGGAAGAGGATATAATAAACGAGCCGGTCCGAGGAAGAAAAGAATTCCCGGGAGACAAACCCGGCGGCTTTTAAACCACTGCCCAGAAAAATGACCGCAAAAACCGGGAAAAGGGTGTTCAGTACCATGTCAACCGATTTTTTCTATGATCATTTCGGCGATTTTTTCCGCGGAGCGGCCGAATAGATCGTCCATGGGGACCATGTCCAGGTACTCGTCCTTCCAGGTGACGGAGTTTTCCTGGACGATGTTCTTGATATGCTCGTGCTTGCCGCCAAGCGCCTTGACCCGGGTGGCAAGGTCCACGTCGGTTTTGAAGGCCACTTCCAGGAGCAATAGGTGCTCGATCATGTTGGGGTGCGCCGGGTCGCTCGAGATGATGGGGATAATCAGAACCGAGCGGTCGTCCTTTCTCCCCTTTCCGAGATAGATGTTCCCCTGGCGAACGATAATTCGCTTGGACCCCTTGAGTGCCTGGTCAGTTTCGCTGCGCGACGGTATGGATGCGGACGTCCCTTCTTTTTCAACCACGGTGATGGTGGTCTCGTCTGTGGGTTCTCCCAAGAGGTTCACGCCCGAGACCCGGTACAGGGTCAATCCCCGGATGCCCGAAAGAATCTTCTGGATATTGCGCAGCACCATCACGTTGGTGAGACTCAGGTGGTCAATGCCGAACCCTTTTTCCGAAAGGATGTCAAACAGCAGGCCTTCGGCTTTTTCCTCGATCCGGCTGGTCCCCACCGTGACGGTTTTTGCCTGGTGCTTGATGGCGTCCACCGGGCGCGCCATGGCGTTGATGGACTCCCCTATGGCATCGAAAAACAGGGCGAACATGTTTTTGGCCGTCCCCTTGACGCCGAAATCGAATTCAAAATCATTGACCGGCAGGCGTCCGGCGAGATACTTGAGCAGAAGCGTCAGGTTGGTCGCCCCCTTGAGCCCGATGGTGCCGGGGAGGCGGTTTTCCTGCTGCATTCGCCGAAACTCGCGGTAAAACTGCAGAATTTTTTCCCGGAACGTTTCTTCGAGGGCGATTTCGAAAATATCCAGATGGTTGTTCGTGCATGTCCGGATCAGCGCCTGTATCTCCTCCCGGAAGTCATGGAGGAATTTTGAGCCCTCGTTGATGGCGAGCGCGGCGTAGTACCCCCATATATGGCCGACCAGCGTATTCAATATGGGGGCGAAATGTTCGTTTGTCTGCGGCACGTGGAACACGTCTTCGGCATAGGGGGTGAACCGGTCCTCGTGCGCATCGCAGATCACCACGGGAAGGGCCTTGTGGGATTTGAAAATGGCCGTGTCCTTGACGATATCGCCCAGCACGCGCCTGGGCGTGCCCGCCGCGCAGACGATGATCAGGGGTTCGCTGGAAAGATCGATGTGCTTTTTGTCCTCCACGTAGTCCGAGGATATGGTCTTGTAGCACAGCTCGCTCAGCTTGATCCGGATTTCGTCGGCCGCGGCCTTGTTGGGGCCGCTTCCCACGACGGCCCAGTAAGTGCGCTGCAATGCCAGACGGTTGGCGGAGGCCTTGATCTGATCGGTCATGGAAAGGACCCTTTCCATCATGTCCGGTATGCCGATCATTTCCTGGATTTCGCTGGATATGAAGCGCCCCCCCCGTTTTTTGGTGAAAGCGGCGATAAAAAGCCCGAGGATGGCACCGGCGATGATCTGGGAGTAGAACGCCTTGGTCGAGGCAACCGACATTTCTATATCCCGCCCGGAGCTCGTATAGATCACCCCGTCACTCTTGAAGGTCAGGTCCGAATCCCGGCGGTTGACGATGCAGATGATTTTGCCGCCTTTCTTCCGGACCATGTCGACGGTGCGGTTGGTATCCGTTGTGGTGCCGGATTGGCTGATGGGGACCAAAAGCGTGTCGTCCATGCTGCCGGTTTTGCCGTCGTGAACCATGAATCCGCTGAGTTCTGAAGATTTCATGGCGTCAATCCGGATATCCGTATCCCCGATGTAATGGCGCAGCTGGTTGGCGCAGACATGGGCGGCAACCCCTGCGGTCCCCTGTCCGATAAAGGCGATCCGCCGTATCCGGTTTTTGGAAAGCGCCGTTCGGACAGATACCGGTACGCAGGTATCGTCCAGGTGAATTTCATAATACCGGCCTTTTTCATTTTCCGAGAGCCGCCACCGGTTGGCCAGCGTTTTTCTCACCGAGCCCGGGGCTTCTGAGATTTCCTTTAAAAAATAGTGGTTGAAATCCTGGCGGTCGATATCCCGGGAAACCAGCTGGGTCGTTCGAATGTCCGCATCGCTGAAAGGGATGGGGGCGCCGCAGTAATACATGCCCCTGATGCCGTTTATGCCGCCTTTGCCTGATTGGTCGATGATGCATATCTGGCCGCTGACGCTTTTTGCCTTGCCGGAGGGGTTGACCGCTTCCCCGTCCATTTTGAGAAACATCGATGTTTCCTCGACAAACCCGTAGACTTCGGAGGTGGGGATGTAATGGTCCGGGGCAAGGCCGATAAAAATCGCCTGCCCGCTCCCCTTGAGCGCCAGGAAAAATTTTCCCGGGGCCAAATCCGTGTGCATGGATATGGCATGGGAGCCTTCAAAATCATTGACCGCCAGCCGGAAGGATTCTTCCACCGTGTATCCTTGCTTGCAGTAGTATTCGATATGCACGGGGATGATCTTGGTGTCGCAGGTGATGTCGTCGAAAAAGCGGACGCCGCGCTTTTCATGGTCTGCTTTGAGTTCCTGGTAGTTGTCGATGTCGCCGTTCAGGCAGACGTGAATGATTCCCGTATGGGTGGATACCGAGGTCATGGTCCGGTTGTCTAAGGGATGGCAGTTGGCCTCGTTGATGGCGCCTACCGAGGCCCAGCGGGTATGCGCCGAAACCGTGAAAAAAAGGCGGGGGCGCGAAATGATTGCGGAAAACAGGGGATCGCTTTTTATCTGCTCCCGTATGGAGCGGATGTTGTCGCCCAGGGATCCGATTTCGGCCGCGACCTTGTAGGTCATGGCAATGGCGGTATTGCTGCCGTCCCGGTTGATGGAGATCCCCTGGCCGGTAAGGACCTCCCGGTTCGTTCGCGCGGTGAACGGTTCGTAGTCCCCTGCCGAGGAAATGTCGTCGATAAAGGCGGTGTAGGTCTTGTCATCGACCACGAACAGGAGGGAAATGCCGGCGGAATCCCGGCCGCGGACTTCCAGGCGATCGATGGAGTTTAAAACGGCGTTGATCTGCCGGGCCGCGGATATGCCAAACACATTCATCTCCGCTTTTGAGTCCCCTGCGAGATCCCGTACCCGAAGAATGTTTTGAAGGATCTCCGTTTCCAGGCACCACGCGGCATCTTTCAGTTTTTCAATCCGCATGGACATGGCGTCAAACTGGAGCGAGGAGATAACGCCCATCTGCTCCCCCAGATGCCGGGATTCTGTCTGAATTAAGGCCTTTAGCTCCGCGGTTCCTTGGGAAAGCCCGTCGAAAATTGCGGGGTCGCTGTAAATGCGGTGGAAGTTGTCGTTTTGCTTCAAGGCCTGAACCGCCGCAAAGAGTTGCAGCACGTGGTCTTCGCCGCCAAGGTATCCGGCGATGAAATCGTCCGGCGGCAGGTTTGCGCATGCGGAAAAGCCGTTTTTGCCGGCCCGCTCGATGCGGGTTCGCAAATCCGCTGCGTCGATGGATGCCGACGGCCGTTTCTCCGGGTTGAAGGCGATAAGACCGGTAAATCCGCACGAGAGACGACCGGCGTGGTACGGAAAAAAGATGACGGCATTTTCCGGCACAAGGGCCGGGCTGCGCCCGAAATACACCTTTTGGTTCAATATCCTGGCGATACAAGACAGTATCAGCCGCATGGTTTCATGCAGGGTTTTTTTTGTTTTCGCCGGCAACATCTTTTGTCCTTTGCGTGTTTTCGGCCGGTGCAGGCCTGTTCTTAAAATACCAGGAAACCGCCTGCCTGAAATACGTGGCCGCCCGTTTTCCAATATAGTCCTGATGGGCAACGATGACGCCGATGGCAATTTTACCGGTGCCTTCCGGATCGGCTGCAAAACCGGTAAACCAGTCATACCGGATTTTTCGGGCGTTGTTATTCAGCGCACCGGTTTTCCCGCCCATGTGGAGTCTGGACAAAACCGGGTCTTTTGAGATCCCTGAAAACAGCTTTCTTGCTGTTCCCTGGGTGATGGTGGCATTCATCAACCGGTTGAGGTCCTTTGCCGTAGCGGCATCGACTGCGGGTCTGGCCGTGGCCGAGCGGCGACGGTATACGGCTTTGTGGTCTTTTGCCGCAACGTCGACAATCGTTGGTTCCACGATTTTGCCGCCGTTTACCATGGATGCGGCGATCATTGCGGCATGCATGGGGGAGAGCGTGGTCGTCCGGTTAAATCCGGAGGCGATCTCCGCCCAATTATAGGGTGTATCCGAAATCATCATGGTACTTTGTTCCATTGGCAGGTCAAAGGCAATGGGCTGGTTAAAACAGTACGCCCCGGCATAGTCGACAAGCAGGTCTTTGCCCAGTTCATTTTTCCCGAGTTTTCCGAATACCGGGTTGATCGATTCGGCAAAGGCGGATTTCAGGCTGGCATAATTGGTATACCGGTTTTCCTGATCAAGCAGCTGTCTTTTGTACAAAGTGAACTTCCCCCCGTTAAAAGACATTCGACTCTGGTCGTCAAAGCCCCCTGCTTCCAGGGCGGCCGCTGCCGTGATAATTTTGAACAGGCTGGCGGCGGGAAGGTCGGCCGCAAGACAGGCATTTTGATCCGGATCGTCCGCATTGTGCGATACCATTGCCAGCACCCGCCCGGTGTCGGGTTCTATGGCGACAATGCCGATCCGATTGGCATATCGGGTGTCAAGCGCGTCGAGTATGGCCTTTTGCAGTCCGGGGTTGATGCTTGTGTATATCTGGTATGCACCGTCACCGGTATTGAGCGCAAAGTTTTTTTCGGTAAGGTTGTGAAACCGCCCGGGGGATAGAATTTTTTGCAGTTCGGCGCGGTCAAGGGGCGTCACGTCCGGCGGATAGATCGATGTTTGCTGGTTGGACGGGGAGAGCAGCAGGTATTCGGCGGCATGGAATCCGCCATGGATCAACGCGGCAAAAATGACCATCGTGACGAAATACCAGGGGATTCTGCGCAGCGCCTGCTGTTTTTCGTCGCGCATTTTCATTTTTTGCTGATATCCCCGCCAGGTGGCATCCGGCGTTGCCAGCTTCTGGAACCGATATCCGTTGAATTTCTGTTTTTTTTTAAACATACCGGCCTGTTCAGCGTGCTTTTGTATTCTTTTATTTCAGGCGGGTGCCTGCGGGAATATCCCGGTCCAGTACCGCAACGGAGCAGGCATCTTTTTCCACGGCAGCCAGAAGCATTCCCCTGGATTCCACGCCCATGAGCTTGGCCGGCTTCAGGTTGGCCAGTACCACGATACGTTTCCCCAAAAGTTCCTCCGGACGGTAGAATTTGGCAATGCCGGCAACGATGGTCCGGGTATGGTCCCCGAGGTCTATTTCAAGCCTCAGCAGCTTGTCGGCTTTTGGTATGTTTTCCGCATGGATGACCGTTGCGGCGCGCAAGTCGATTTTGGAAAAATCGTCAAACCCGATTTCCGGCTCCACCGGAAGCGTTGATACGCTTTCTTCCGGCCCCGCCTCCGGCTTCAGGATGGTTTCGGGATCAATTCTCGGGAACAGGCTGACGGCTTTCGGCAATACCCGGTTGGCCGGGATCTGTGGCCATTCCCGGATTTCCGCGATACGATAAAAGGGCCTGTCCGGATCCATGCCCAGGTGTTTCTGCATTGTGGCAGCGGTTTCCGGCATTACGGGATATATCAGTCCGGATACCACCCGGAGGCCTTCGAGCAGGTTGCAGATCACGGTATCGAGCTGCTTTTTCGCATCCTTTTTTTTCGCCAGCTCCCAGGGAGCGGTCACGTCCACGTATTTGTTCATTTTGCCGATATATTCCCATACGGACGCCAGGGCCTTGTGGAATTCGAAGTTCTCCATTGCCGTGCAGTAATCGGAAATCACCGTTTCCGCATCCGCCCGCAAATCCAGTTGAAAATCGTTTTGGACAGCGGGATCGTAGTGCGGAACCGTCGACTTGAAATATTTGTGAAACATGCCAAGTACCCGGGAAAACAGGTTGCCCAGGTCGTTGGCGAGATCCGAATTGATCCGGTTGATAATGGCGGATTCGGAAAACCCGGAGTCCAGCCCGAAGACCATCTCGCGCATGAGAAAGTATCGTATGGCATCCGTGGAATAGGTTTCCTTCAGGTATATGGGGTCCACCACGTTGCCGAGGCTTTTGGACATTTTCGAGTCTTCCACGTTCCAGTAGCCGTGGACCATGAGATGCTTGTAAACGTCTATGCCCGCAGCCTTGAGCATGGTCGGCCAGTAAATGCCGTGGGGCTTGAGGATGTCTTTTGCCACCACGTGATGGGCGTGGGGCCAGAACTTTTTGAAAAGCGCCCCGTCCGGATACCCCAGCGCCGAGATATAGTTGATCAGGGCGTCGAACCAGACATACGTGACGTAACGGTCGTCGAAGGGCAGCGTGATGCCCCACTGGAGTCGGCTTTTGGGCCTTGAGATGCACAGGTCTTCAAGGGGTTCTTTCAAAAAGGAAAGCACCTCGTTTCTGTATCGTTCCGGGCGTATCCGGTCCGGATTTTCTTTGAGGGTGTCGATGAGCCACTGCTGGTAGCGGCTCATTTTGAAAAAATAGTTGGATTCCTTGATGACTTCCGGTGGCGTCCCGTGATCGGGGCATTTGCCGTCCACGAGCTCCCTCTCGTTGAAAAAGCGTTCGCAGCCAAAGCAGTACAACCCCTCGTATTCGCTGTAATAGATGTCTCCTTTGTCATATATTTTTTGAAGGATATCGATGACGACCGCGATATGCGACGCGTCCGTGGTCCGTATAAAATGGTCGGAGGAGATATTGAGTTCGGGCCAGAGGTCTGCAAACATTTGGCTGATCCTGTCCACATATTCCCTGGGGCTCTGCCCGTTTTGTTCCGCGGCCTTCACAATCTTGTCGCCGTGCTCGTCCGTACCGGTCAGCAGGTAGGTTTCCGCCCCCTTCATTGCATGAAAGCGCCGGGCAACATCCGTTACGATGGTGGTATAGGTGTGCCCGAGGTGGGGCTTCGCGTTCACGTAATAAATGGGCGTTGTGATATAAAAAGGATCGGTCATTTTGGTTTTTCCGTATTTTGAGTGTGATTCGCATGCTTGTGGTTTTTGTTTTCGGGCTGCGGCTTTTCTTCGGGTCGGGGATCCTTGTTGTACCGACCGCCGTTTCCTTTTTCGTAGTAATTGTATTCAAATGTCAGGCAGCACATCAGTCTTCCGCATACGCCCGAAATTTTGGTCGGGTTCAGCGACAATCCCTGTTTTTTGGCCATCTTGATCGTAACGGGATCGAATTTCGTCAGAAAACAGGAGCAGCACAACTGGCGGCCGCATCGCCCGATGCCGCCGCACATCTTGGCCTGGTTTCGGATGCCCACCTGCCGCATTTCAATCTTGCTCCGGAACTGTTTGACCAGCAACTTGACCAGCTTTCTGAAATCGACACGTCCGTCCGCGGTAAAAAAGAACGTCAGTTTGCTCCCTTCGAAATTGCTTTCCACGGCAAACAGGTTCATCTCCAGGCCAAGGGTTTTAATGCTTTCGCTGCAGTATTGATAGGCCTCGTTTTCAATGGCCATGTTTGCTTCGAGCTGCTGTATATCCTCCTCGGTTACCGGGCGGTAGATTTTTTTCAAGGGATGCCTGCATTGATCCGGCTCGATGGCCACCGGCGGCGTTGTCACAACGCCGAACCCGAGGCCGTGCTCGGTTTCAACAAGCACCTTGTCCCCTACCTTCAGTACGTATGCACCGCAATTGAAATGATAGATTTTTCCGGCGGGTTTGAAACGGATTCCGATTACTTTAATCATGATATGTCATTTATCGTTGGTTTTTTTATAATGATATTGGACCGTATTGCGGGTTATTCCGAAAGCCGCATCATCATGGCCTCGATGGCAAGACGGGCGTTTGCATTGGCCGTAATGGCGCGCTCGGCCTGCCAGACAGCGTCCGTTTTTTCAATAAGCCCGTCCATGTCAACGGTTCTGGACAATGCCGCAAGACGGCTGCGGATATCCCGGTTGCAAACCTTCTCTGGAAAATACCGCGAAACGGCCAGATCGCGCAACCATGATTTCATGATTTCCAGGGAAAAGCGCAGCTTTTTTCTGTCTTGCGCCAGCATTTCCGCGAAATGCAGATCACGGCCGGCGGGTTTCCTGAAAATTATCTCCATTTGTTCGATGACCCGCCGGCGATGAAGAAGGATCCAGTCGTCATCACAAATGGAAAGGGCGCGACCGATGCTGCCGTTGGCCATCGATGCGATGATCATGGCATTTTCAGGGGGCATGCCGCGTTTTTCAACCAGGTAGGCCTCCAGCTGATCTTCGGGGATCGGGTTGAAGCGGAGGTGCCTGCAACGGGAGACAATGGTCGGCAGAATGTCGGCAGCTTCCGGCGCCGTCAGAATGAAAACCGTTTTTTCCGGCGGCTCTTCCAGCACCTTGAGCAGTGCGTTTCCGGCTTCCGCATTCATCAGGTGCGCATCCGAGAGCAGTACAATGCGCAGCAGCGCTTCATGCGGCCTCAACGAGAGGGCGCTGCAAAGCGTGCGTATCTGCTCTATCTTGATGGTTGCGCCGGGCGGCTGGATATGGTAGACGTCCGGATGATTGCCGGATGCAATTTTTCTGCAGGGCCGGCACTCACCGCAGGGGTTTACGCTGCCTGAAAATACAAAACCGCCTGCCATAGGCATCGGGTGTCCACAGTTGCAGGCCATGGCAAAATGAATGGCGGTTGTTTTTTTCCCGATTCCCGCTTCGCCTGTAAAAAGCATGGCATGCGGCACTTCCTTTTTCTGCAATGCCGCGGCAAGCATTCGTATCTGCCGCTGTTGACCGATAATCGCATCAAATCCGGTGGCGCGTTTTCCGAGGCGGCTGCGGTTACTTGTTGACACGTTCTCTCAGTTCTTTACCGCATTTGAAAAAGGGCAGCTTTTTCGGTTGAATCTGGACCTTGTCGCCGGTTTTGGGATTTCTGCCGGTGTAGCTTTTGTAGTTTTTGATGAAAAAGCTGCAAAGGCCCCGGATTTCAATTCTTTCCTCTTCGGAAAGGGCATCGGCCATGGAATCGAAGAAAATCTGGACCACTTTTGCTGCTTCCGATTTCGATATATTGGCTTCTTTTTTAAGCGCTGAGATCATTTCGAGCTTATTCATTGTTCCTCCTGTTCATCCAAGAATACCTGTTATTGCGATTATTTCCCTTCAATATACGTAAATTTATAGAAAGTCAAGGTGTTAAAGGGCTTCCCCTATTTCCCGAATTCCCCGAGACCGTAAAGGTGGATCAGCAGATAATACCGCTCATCCCTGGAACCGTCGATATCTTCGAGCGCCCTGTATGAAATATCGGCGCTCCAGCAGCCCGTTCTATACTGGAAACCGGCGCTCATTTCCATATTTATATGATCGATGAGGCTTCTTTCCAGATCGCCGTAGACGGTAAGCCACGCCCGGACGGGTGCTTCTATCCGGAAATAAAGCGTTTTATTGGTGTCCCGGGTATACCGGTAGTCCGTACGGAAATCGGCCCCGAGCAAATCTTTCACCCGGAGAGAGGTGTTGGCTTTGATGAATGCGTCCTCGCGGTGTCCGTATTGGGCGTCTGCATGGAGGGTGAAAAGGCGTTCCGGGGTGACGTCGAGTTCAACATAAAGCGGCAGGAAGGCATCCTCTTTTTCCTCATAATCGAAATCATAGGGCTGCTCGATCATGAATCGCGCAAACATGTTGTAGGATGCCTCCGGGGCGTTGTCCGGCCGTGTCAGGGTTCTTTTGGACGTGAAAAAATGCGTCATGGAAAGCGATATCCGGTTTTCTTCTTCGATTCGGTCGATGTCGTCGAAATCCGGGTATTCGGACTGATCCACATCCGGAATATAGGAATATCGCAGCCGCGGAAGGATGCCATGTTTGACTTTTTCAAGATCGAATGCGGAGACCGGAAAGACCCGGTAAAAATCCGTGGAGAGATCCGCGCTGATATCATAGATTCCCCTGTGGGTATAGCGCTGCATGTCCGCGGACACATCGCTGTCCGCTGCGATGTCGTCCCGGTCGGCGTCCGTATACCAGACGGTTTGCCGGTAGCCGGCCGAGGGCTCGAACGTAAAATGTCGAAAAGGGTAAAACGGCATGGAAAGGCGCGGATACAGATCCGCCCGGTGGCCGGTCACGCCGTCTTCACGGAAAAAATAGCTGTAACTGCTCCCGGCCGACCCATACAACCGGTCCCGGTAGAGGGGCTGTTTCAGTGTGTCGTAGCGGATCATGGGCAAGCGCTGCAGCGTATCATTTTTTTCTTCCAGCCGGCGTTTGACCACGTCGTCATACCATATCAGGTCGGCATTGACGGAGGAGAAGGTCCAGTTGCGGCTCACGTTCAGGCGGTTTTCCCGTACATGGTCGTTTCTGTCGTCGATGCCCCGGTCGAATGCAGACGCGAAATAACTCTCGGTATCCCCGTGGCCGGTGTACCCGTGGCGAAAATCGCGCAGGTAATCCTGGTCGGAAACCACGTCGAGATCGAGCCTGGCCATGAAGTCGGACGGAAGCGTCTGATCGGCCTTCATCCGGAGCCAGTAGCGATCGGAATTGGGCCGGAGAAGTCCGTCTTCGGTGTATCCCCATTCCCGGTGGGGATCTTCCATATCGTCATCCACCTTGCGGTCCTCAAAGGCGTCGATCATGAAGGCTCCCTTGGATCTTTCGCTTGCCATGTATCGGAATTCAAGGCCGCCCTTTTCCCCCCGGTTCTGGATATGGTGGTAGTAAAAGGTAGCGTCCGTGTGATCGCTGATGGCCCAGAAATAGGGCTGTATGAATTCGAACCCGTTTCTGGAGGAATATTCCAGGTGCGGGAAGAGAAGACCGGACTGGCGTTTGGTTTTGGCGGGAAAGACAAGGTAGGGGACGTAAAAAACCGGCGTGTTTCGGATCCGGAACGCGGCATGGGTTGCGGTGCCGTATCCTTCCACGGTGACGTTGACGTTTGTGCCGGTGATGCTCCAATCCGGATTTTCGGGATCGCACGTGGTCAGGCAGGCCTGCCCTATGGAATAGCTGTCCTGACCGGTTTTCATGATCCGGTCGCCCTTGATGCGGAAATTGTTTTCCTTGATAAAAATACTGCCGGAATAAAGGGTGCCGGTCTGGTCGGCCATGTCGATGACGAGCCGGTCGCCTTCAAGGGTGTCTTCCCCCGCGGAGAAAAAAACGTTGCCGGATGCGTCAACGATCATCTCACCGCTTTGGAATTGGACCGTGTCTGCGGTGAGTCGGTTGCCCAAATGGGTGATGACGACATCTCCTTCGGCAGTGTATGTATCCATGGACGGGCGATAGGCGATCCGGTCCGCCTGTATCCGCCACGGCGCATCCTTGTCGAGGCCTCCTGATACGGTTTCCGCTTGTCCCGCACTTGCAAGCAAAAGGAAAATGCAGGCTGACGGGCTGATAATCCGGATCAGACGCGCTGCATATTCAACAAGCCGGTATTTCATCATTGCCATTACGGTTATGCCTTTTGGGGAGCGGCAAAGACGGGCGATGCCGTAAAAAGTCTTTATTCTGATTAATATCCTTGAATGCGCAGGAAATTTTGAGTATAAAAAACCGAAATCTTAAAAAAGTCAAGGCAATAACATCGAACGCATCGGATACGGGGCTGCGCTTGGAAAATGAAAAACAGGTTTGCAAATCAATTGAAAGCCGGCGACACGGTTAACGACGTTTTTGTCCTGGCAGAAAAGGTACGCGGTGTAAAACGGGACGGGGAGGCGTACCTGAATTTGACCATAGCCGATAAAACCGGTCGTATCAAGGGGGTTGCATGGGATAATGCAGACGATTTATCGGCGATATGCGCCGCCGGTGATTTTGTCCGGATCCAGGGGAGCGTTTCCGAGTACAGGGGAAACCCGCAGGTGGTGGTCAAGCGGATCGAAAAGGTCAGCGCCGGTATTGACCCCGCCGATTTTCTGCCCGCGACCGCCCGGAATACCGAACAGATGTTTGAACGGCTCCGGTCCATAACGCAAACCATACGGACGGCGAGCCTGCGTCTTTTGATCGAGCGGTTCTGGGCGGATGACGGCTTTGTCTCGGCGTTCAAGAAGGCCCCCGCAGCCAAGATGATGCATCATGCATATATCGGCGGCCTGCTCGAGCACACCTTGTCCCTGGTGCTTCTCGCCGAGCGGGTGGCGGACCATTACGAAGGCATCGACCGGGACCTGCTTCTTGCGGGATGCGTGCTCCATGATATCGGCAAGATCCGCGAGTTTTCGTTTGAGACCCGGATTGATTATTCCGACGAAGGGCGCCTGGTAAATCATATTGTGATCGGGATCGGCATGATTGAGGAAAAAATGGCGGAAGTCGCGAATTTTCCGCCGAAAACGGCCCTTATGCTGAAACACCTGGTTGTGAGTCATCATGGATGCCGGGAATTCGGTTCGCCGGAACCGCCGAAAACACTGGAAGCCGTTTTGTTGAATTACCTGGATGAGATCGATTCGAAGATAAACGGTATCCGGGATTTTATGCGCAGCCAGGATCCGGATGCCGACTGGACCGGCTTCTACGCTCCCCTGGAACGGTTTTTCTACAAGGCCGCCCCTGACGGCGCCGACACACCACAGGAATAAAATACGCTCATGTTTATTACCATGGAGGGGATCGAGGGCTCGGGAAAGACCACCCAGATTGCACATATATCCGGATATCTGCAAAAAAACGGCTACCCGTGCACGGTCACCAGGGAACCCGGCGGCACGAAAATCGGCGAAAAGATCCGGCAGATCCTTCTTGACCGGGATCATGACATGCTCGATGCCATGGCGGAACTGCTTCTGTATACCGCTGACCGCGCGCAGCATGTCAGCGAAACGATCAAGCCGGCCCTTGACGGCGGAAAAATTGTCATATGCGACCGCTTCTTTGATTCGACAATCGCGTACCAGGGGGCGGCCAGGGGGATCGATGCCGCGATTATATCGGGTCTCAACCGGCTGGTGCTGAAGGATATATCTCCGGATATCACGTTTCTGCTGGATCTCCCCCCTGAAACCGGTTTGATGCGCGCCTGGAAGGAAATCGACGCCGGCATGCGGGACACGGCACAAAGCCGATTCGAACACGAGAAGATCCTGTTTCACGAAAAGGTCAGGCAGGGCTACCTGGCCCTGGCCGGCGCCGAACCGCAGCGCATAAAGGTCATTGACGCCGCGCTCCCGCCGGAGGAGGTGAAGGAAGCCATCCTTGCGCATCTGGGAAGTGTTTTGCCAGCTCATAATATGACCACGTATTATTAATTGTAGCGAAAAGCCCTGAAAAACAATTGCTCCGGGCGGCCTTTGGCCGACGTTCTCATTATTGATGAACTCGTAAAAAGTCGGTTTTGGACGGCAAAGTAAAAAGTTCAAGATCAAGGCGCGTGCAATTTTTGAATAATTGAGCGTACTTATCCGTACGTGAGATTCTTCAAAAATTGTGCGCAACGCAGATATTGGGCTTTTTACGAAGCCGTCATTATTGTTTACAGAAAACGGGAAAGAAAATGACCCATTCCATACTGGAGGCCATCGGAAACACGCCGCTTGTGGAAATCAGGCGGCTGAACCCGAATCCCAACGTGACGATTTACGCCAAAATTGAATATCTCAATCCCGGCGGCTCCGTCAAGGACCGCCCGGCGCTGGCTATGATCGAGGAAGGGGAGCGCTCCGGCCAGCTTACCCCTGACAAGACGGTTATCGAGGCCACTTCCGGCAATACCGGCATCGGCCTTGCCATGATCTGCAGCATAAAGGGGTACCGGCTCCTTCTGGCAATGTCCGAAGCGGTAAGTATGGAACGGAGGCAGATACTCGCGGCCAGGGGGGCGGAAATCATGCTTACGCCGGGGCACCTGGGGACCGATGGGGCCATCGAGGAGGTATACAACCTGGTAAGGGAAGCCCCGGAGCGTTTTTTCATGACCGACCAGTACAACAATCCGGCGAACTGGATGGCCCATTACAACACGACAGCCCTGGAAATCATCGAGCAGACGGGTGGCGCGTTCGATACATTCGTCGCCACCATGGGGACGACGGGCACCCTCATGGGATGCTCGCGGCGGTTTCGCGAATATGATCCGGCGATACAGGTGATCGGGGTGGAGCCGTATCTGGGGCACAAGCTCCAGGGGCTGAAAAACATGAAGGAGGCGTATCGGCCGGAGCTTTACGATAAAAGCCTGCTGGATGTTAAGATCAATGTCGATGATGAAGAGGCCTTCGATATGACCCGGCGCCTCGGCAAGGAAGAGGGGTTGTTTGTGGGGATGAGCAGCGGCGCGGCCATGCTCATTGCCGCACGGGAAGCGGAAAGGATGGAGAAAGGCACCATCGTGGTGATATTTCCGGACAGCGGTGAACGATATCTGAGCACCACGCTGTTTGCCGAAAAAAAGAAAGCCGATATTTATCTGTACAATACCATGAGCCGGTCAAAGATTCCCTTTGAGCCGCTGCGGGAGGGAAGCGCAACGGTCTATACCTGCGGCCCCACGGTTGACCGGCGCATCCACCTGGGCGAATGCAGGCGTTTTCTGTTTTCGGACCTGTTGTGCCGGTATCTTGAATACCGGGGACTGCGGGTAAACCATGCAATGAACATCACCGATATCGACGACAAGACCATCGCGGCCTCCGAAGCCGCCGGCGTGCCGCTGGAAGCGTTTACGGGCAAATACATTGATTTTTTCAAGTCCGACCTGGCTGCGCTCAATATCCGTCCGGCGGACCATTATCCCCGTGCCGGGGAACATGTGGATGATATGGTGGCGATCGCCAGAAAGCTTTATGAAAAGGGATATGCCTATGAAAAGCTGAGGTCCCTTTACTTTAATATCAGCGCGTTTGAAGACTACGGGAAGCTCTCCGGGATAGACCTCGATAAAATAAAACTGGGGGCGACGGTCGACCTGGATGAATATGAAAAGAACAATCCAAGGGATTTCACACTTCTCAAGCGGGCGCGGCTCGCCGAATTGAAGCGGGGATTTTACGTAAAGACGCCGTGGGGAAACGTCCGCCCTTCCTGGCATATCCAGTGCGCGGCAATGTCCATGAAATATTTGGGGGAAACCTTTGACATTCATGCCAGTTCACGGGAGCTGATTTTCCCGCATCATGAAAACGAGCGGGCCATTGCCCGCGCCGTTACGGGCAAGCCCCTTGCCCGGTGCTGGGTCCACTGCGAACGCGTTCTGACAGAAGAGGAAGGCGGTGAATCCGGCGACAATGCCCTGCCGACCCTTGAATCGCTGATGGAAAAGGGGTATTTTTCCCGTGAAATTCGCTACTGGCTCGTTGCCGCGCATTACCGGAAACCCGTGCGCTTCTCCGAAGACCGCCTCGTACAGTCGAAAAGCGCCTTGAAACGGCTCGACGCCTTTGTCCGGTCTCTCGCCCAGGTCAAAGGGGGCATGGAATTTCCTGACATTGATCAGCTGCTCTATGATTTGCGGCAGGGATTTGTGAGCGCCATGGATGACGATCTGAACATGCCCCGCGCCATGGCCGCCCTTTTTGACATGATCAAGCGCATCAACCGCCTGATCGATGAAAACCGGATCGGCAAAGCCGATGCGGAAAAAATTTTTACAACCATTAAAGGGATTGATTCGGTCGTTTCGATATTCGATTTTGAACAGGCGGCAGCATATCCGCCGGAGGTACAAAAGCTTGTGGAAGAGCGGGCTGCGGCCAGAAGCGCGGGCGATTTCGAGGCAGCGGACCGTATCCGTGAACAATTGAAAAACATGGGCATCCACGTCCAAGACACCAAAAAGGTTGATCATCAAAAATGATAAAAAAAATATTTTTCCCATCCACGTTCATCACGCAGGAAGCTGCTGCGGCCATAAACCGGCGCCTGGGACGATTCGTTCTTTATCAGCCGATAATGGACCAGACGCCAGCGGTGCTTGCGCATCTTTGCGAAGCATCCGCCATCGAACTCAGGCACCCGGTACTCGGAAACGAGGCGTATCTCCTTGAATTATGCAGGGCGTACAGCACCTGGGGGAACGTCCACCAGAAGGATGCGCTGCGGCTTAACCAACTGGCCGGTGAGGGCTTTTACAACCAGGATTTTGCCGCAGAAATCCGGACCGAGGTGCTGAAGCGCAAAAACGGCGTTTCCAGGGAAGCCCCCCCGAAAACAGACCCTGTGGTCAATGCGCGCATGTTTTTGCAGCTGGCCCAGGAATTCGATCTCCGGGAATCGGAAATCCGGCAAAGCCTTGAAAAAACAGATTATGCTTCAAAACAGCTGTTTGAGCAGCTCCGGGGGGAAGACCTCGCAACGGGCGAACCTTTTGGCGTGGGCGCCGGCGCTGCAACATATGATGCATGCGCCGTCATGACCGAAGCGCGTCTCGCGGCATGGGCACTTCTCTGCAAAAATGATTCGGCCCCGCCGGATATTTATGTTACCGACAGCAGCGCCGTCATGGAGGCCCTGTTCGAGCGGTTTCCGTCAATGGTCCAGTTGTTGAAGACGACAGATGCTGCCGGCGATCCGGAAACGGCAGCCCAGGCGCTTTCCGGTGGATTTCGGTCCATCGCCGACCAACCGTGGGCGGGGGAAAAAGCGGGTGCGCAGATTTTTTCATACCTGGATCGCGCTTGCGAAGACGGATTTTTCCTTGAGGTCTGCGCAGTACCCGATGTGTCTTCTGAAAAAGCGCTTGAATCGTTCACGGATCTCCCGATGCAGGAAGACCAGTCAACATCCGGGCCACGGCATTCGTTTTTCTGCCTGGTGTCCCGATCCGGCGGGTAGTGGCAGAAAAGCGCGGACGGGAGAAGAAAATTTTATAACCCCGCAGCGGAAAAAAAGAAAAATATTGTATATGTTCACTTGACTACGGTGTTTATTTGGGATATGGCAGAAACCTTAAAATGATGAATAACCAAGGGCCTGCTTTGTAATAATAAATCAAAAGGAGATGTAACATGGCTTTTATTCCTACGGTCGATGCGGAAAAATGTGAAGGTTGTGAAGAATGCGTGGATGTGTGTCCGGTTGAAGTGTTTGAAATGCAGGACGGGAAATCCGTACCCGTGAATGCGGATGAATGCCTCGGGTGCGAAAGCTGCATAGAGGTTTGCGAGCCCGGTGCCATAACCGTCGAAGAAACCTAAACAATCGGTTTTTTGATCCCCGGTCTGTTTCCGGGCCGGGGATATTTCCGATAAACGGGTGGTTTGAACCGCCTTCGCCAAAACCCCGCCTTTCCATCGATCGGGTTTCAACCCTGTCTTATGAACGCAACCCGCGCAGGGGAATTTTTTTTCCCATTCGACTCGCCCATTGGCAGGATTACGCTTCTGTTCGCAGACGACCCGTTTGCTCTGACGGGTGTGGTGCTGCCGCGGCAGGGGGGCGCCATGGTTCCTCCGGCCGGCCGGGCACTGCGCCGCCCGCCGGAAGAAGGACCGCCATCACGGATTTTACCGTTCTTCCAATCCTATTTTGACAAACGACCCGCTTCTGTTCCGTGGGATCTTCTGCAGCTTGACGGATTTACACCCCTTATCCGCCTGGTATGGGAAAAAACGGCGGAGATCCCCTTTGGCGGGCTTTCGGCCTACAGTGCCATCGCAGAAGCCATTGGCCGCCCCGGTGCGGCCCGTTTTGTCGGCAACGCCCTGGGGAAAAATCCGTTTCCCATTATTATCCCCTGCCACCGGATCATTCGCAAAGACGGCGGCCTGGGAGGATTTGGCAGCGGCATCTCCATAAAAAGAAAACTTGTGGCCTTTGAAGGTTGACGGCTTTGTAAAAGTCCAATATCTGCGTTACGCGCAATCCCTCAGAATTTCACGTACACTTAAGTACGCTGCATTCTTCGGGATTGCGCAAGCCTTGATCTTGAACTTTTTACTTTGCCGTCCCAAAGCGACTTTTTTCGAGACTGTCAAGGCTGCCCGATATAACCATTTCTTGCGTACTGCTGCCCTGTATGGTAGTTTAAGGGATTATGAAACAATACGTGATCGATGAAATAAGACCCGGTGATCTCAAGGTATTGAAAAGCTACCTGGATGAGCATTACGGCCCGGCCCGGATGAACGGCGTGTACTGTATGCCGCTGGATCCGGCGTTTTATTCACCGTGCCAGGCGTCCCATACGGACTGTCAGCCCTTTTATTTTGCCCTGGAATTAACCCAGGATGCGCTCTGCTGTGAATTCCTGGTGCGCACCGACAACCGGATCCGCTGCGATTGCATTGCCAGTGCGGACGTTGCGCAACGGAACTGGCTTATCCATATGGTGGATGCCATTTTTGAACGTCTTTCCATTATCACCTGAAAAGGGTTGTCCATGTTTATCAGAGATGGAAAAATTGTCTGGGAAACCCTTCTTCCCTGTGCAGCCATCGGAGGTTTGCCGTGTTGAAAATCATACCCCTGGGCGGACTCGGGGAAATCGGCTTGAACATGATGGTGCTGGAATGCGAGGATACACTGGTCGTTATTGACGCCGGCTTGATGTTTCCCGAAGATTACATGCTTGGCGTGGATTACGTGATACCCGACATGGGGTATGTTCTGCAGAACAAATCCAGGTTCAAGGCGATTGTGCTGACCCACGCCCATGAAGATCATATCGGCGCCTTGCCGTATCTGCTCAGAGAGGTCAGCGTACCGGTGTATGGCACGCCCTTTACGCTGGGTCTTA
The DNA here is from genome assembly GCA_011389935.1 of Desulfobacteraceae bacterium. Lineage (GTDB taxonomy): Bacteria > Desulfobacterota > Desulfobacteria > Desulfobacterales > Desulfosalsimonadaceae > B1SED10-16. The sequence continues at coordinate 29,100 of JAABTJ010000003.1, read as the reverse complement.
TTGAAAGCAAACTCGAAGAGCACGGCCTTTCCGCTTCCGGAGAATTGCTTCATGTCATTCATCCGAATGATCGCCTGACGATCGGTCCCTTTGCGTTCGAATTCATCCGCGTCAATCACAGCGTTGTCGACGGGGTGGGCATTGCGATACAAACGCCTGAGGGAGTGATCGTTCACTCCGGTGATTTTAAAATATCCGATTCCACCATCGAGGGGATGCAGACGGATGTGGACGCGTTTACCCGGTACGGGGACGAGGGGGTTCTCGCCCTCCTGTCGGATTCGACCAACGTGGAAAGGGAAGGGCGGACCCCCTCGGACGAGCATGTCAGCGATACCCTGAAAACACTGATTCAGGGCAGCCCGGGGCGTGTCATTGTCGCCCTTTTCGCTTCCAACGTGTCAAGAATCCAACAGATTGTAAACATTTTAAAAACGGAACCGCGAAAAATCATTTTCAACGGGCGGTCCATCGAGCTGAGCGTTCGGATCGCAAAATCACTGAACCTGCTGAAAATACCGTCCGGAATGGAGATCGGCATTGATGAGATAGACGATTATCCGGACGAGCATATCCTGATAATGACCACCGGCAGTCAGGGGGAGCCCATGAGCGCCCTGGCCAGGATGTCCACCGGCATGCACAAGCAGATCAAGGCCCGGCAAAACGATACGGTCATTTTGTCTTCCAAGTTCATCCCCGGAAATGAAAAGGCAATTGCAAAGATTATCAACAACCTTTTCCGGAAAGGGGCGAATGTCATCTATGAAAAGATTTCAGACATTCATGTGTCCGGTCACGCCTTTAAGGAAGAGCTGCAGATGATGATGGAATTGGTCCGGCCGACCTACTTTATCCCGATCCACGGGGAATACAGGCACCTGTACCATCACGCCAGGCTTGCCGAGGCGGCCGGTATCGGAAAGGAGAATGTTCTGCTGGCGGAAAATGGCGATGTGATCGAATTTTCCGGCGGCATGGCGGATGTGCGGGGAAAAGTGGGGACGAGCCGCGTGCTGGTCGACGGCAAAGGCATCGGCGACGTAGGCCGTTCGGTGCTCAAGGAAAGGCGTGTCCTCTCCGAGGAAGGGCTGGTCGTGATCAATATGATCATAGACGAGGAAACCGGTTTCGTGATCTTCGGGCCGGAAATCGTATCCAAGGGATTTATTTTTGAAACCGAAACCGGCCATATCCTGGAAGAAGCCAAATGCATCATCCTTGAAATCATAGAAGACATCTCGGATATGCCGCACCGGGCCGAATTGCTCCGAAAGCGCCTGCCGGGCGCCTTGCGGGAACATTTCAACTATACCATTAAACGGCGCCCGGTGATTTTGCCGTTTATCATCGAATTATAGCCGGAAACAGGTACGCCGCCTCATGAGAAAAGAAATTACAGGCATTCTTCTTTTTTTTCTGGTTCTGTTTACGGCTGCCAGCCTGCTTTCCTACAGCCCGGCCGACCCATCGCTTCACAATGCGGCCTCCGGCGAGACCGGTAATGTTTTCGGCCTTGCAGGCGCACATTTGGCCGGTTTTTTAATCGGTCTTTTCGGTTTGGGCGCGTTCTGGATTCCCGTCCTTCTCCTTATCGCCTGCATCCGGTTTTATACCGGAAAAAACGGGCATTCCGCTTGGTTTATTGCCGCGGGCGGGCTGCTGCTGGTCGTGACGACCGGTGCACTGGCCTCTCTTTTTTCCGAGCAGTACCTGCTGTTTTCAAGAGTGTACCCCGCATCCGGAATGATCGGGTTTCCGGTGGGCGCCTTTTTGATGAATTACGCGGACATTTATGGTGCCTTTGCGATACTCGCGCTTCTTTTTATCATCGGTTTTATCCTGACAACCGGCATCTCCGTAATAAAGGCTTCAAAAAACGCCTCCGTGCTGCTGCTTCGTGCGGCACGGGCTGTCAAATCTTTTTTTTCTGCAATATCCGGTCTTTTCCAGCGGCGTCCAAAACGTATCCGGTCCGGGAAGAACACGCCCCCCTCTCCGAAAAAAGAGCCGAAGAAAAAGAGCAATGGGGCGGAGGCCGAAAAAAGCCAGGCGAAACCGGAGCGCCAGAAAACGACTCCGGCACCGGAAAAGCCCGTGAACCCGGAAAAGGATGGGATCCGGATCAAAACGGCGCTCCCCCCGCTAACCGTTCAATCCGCCTTGGCGCCGAGGCAGCAGGAACTGGAGTCCATGCGGATTACAGCGGGGTTTCAGCTTCCGCCTGTTCACTTTCTGGAAGATCCGGTCCGGGTGAACGGCGAGGTGGACCATGACCACCTCCGGATGCTCTCCAAGCTTCTGGAGGAAAAGCTTTCCGATTTCGGGGTGCAGGGAAAGGTGACCGAGGTGCTGCCCGGCCCGGTGATTACGCGGTATGAATTCGCCCCGGCCCCCGGGGTGAAGATCAACAAGATCGTCAACCTGGCCGATGACCTTGCGCTGGCGCTCAGGGCGCTGAGCGTAAGAATCATCGCGCCCATTCCGGGCAAGGCGGTGATCGGCATAGAACTTCCCAACGATCACCGGGAAACGGTCGGTTTTAAGGATGTCGTCACCTCCAATGTCTATAAAAAATCGGCATCAAAGCTGACGATCGCACTGGGAAAGGATATCGTGGGGCACCCGGTTGTTACGGATCTCGAGCGGATGCCCCACCTGCTTATTGCCGGCGCAACGGGTACGGGGAAGAGTGTTGCATTGAATACCATGATTACCAGCATTCTCTATAAATCCACCCCGGATGATGTCAAGTTCATCATGATTGACCCCAAGCGCATCGAACTGTCCATATATGACGGCATTCCCCATCTGATCGCACCGGTTGTGACGGATATGAAAAAGGCGACAAATGCGTTGTTCTGGGCGGTCCGGGAAATGGAGCGGCGCTACAAGCTTCTTTCCGAGAAAAAAGTGCGCAACATTCGTCAGTACAACGCAAAAATCGAAAAAGAGCCCTCCCCCCCGAAGGAGGGCGAACCCCCGGAAAAGATCCCGTATATTGTGGTCGTCATTGATGAGCTTGCAGACCTTATGATGGTTTCGTCCAGGGATGTCGAGGTCGGTCTCACCCGCCTTGCCCAGATGGCAAGGGCGGCCGGTATTCATTTGATCATCGCCACCCAGCGCCCCTCGGTGGACGTATTGACCGGGCTGATCAAGGCGAATTTTCCCACCCGGCTGTCTTTCCAGGTGTCATCGAAAACGGATTCCCGGACGATTATCGACGCCAACGGCGCCGAAGCCTTGCTGGGAAACGGCGACATGCTGTTTCTTCCGCCCGGAACGGCAAAGCTCCAGCGCATTCATGGTGCGTACGTTTCCGAAGACGAGGTGACCCGAATCATCGAATTTTTAAAATCCCAGAAAACGCCGGAATATGACCATGATATCGTGGAGGCAAAGGCGCCTGACAATGAGGAAGACGAGGAGAAAGACTATGATGAACGCTATGACGAGGCCGTCGCGCTGGTGACAAAAACCGGTCAGGCTTCCATATCCATGGTTCAGCGGCACCTTCGGATCGGTTACAACCGGGCGGCGAGAATCATTGAAACCATGGAAGCGGAAGGTATCGTCGGGCCTTCGGACGGGGTCAAGCCCAGGGAAATCCTCGCAAGGCGCGACTATGACGACATGTCCTGACGGGGCGGGCACGTGCCGGGAAAGGCGCTCAATGAATATTGATGAAACAACAATTGATTCGGTAAAGGGATTCCTGGACAAGCAGGAGGGAATGCGCCTCTATGCGCTGGCGGCGGAAATGTCCGGAAAAGCCCCCTGCCTGGAGATCGGTTCCTATTGCGGGAAGTCCACCCTTTACCTCGGTGCCGGCTGTCGAAAGAACAACAGCATCCTGTTTTCCATTGACCATCACCGGGGGTCGGAAGAACAGCAGCCCGGCGAAGGGTATTTCGATCCGGAAACATATGATATGGCTGCCGGATCCATGAATACGTTCCCCCTTTTCCGGAAAACGCTGGCAAAGGGGGGGCTGGAGGATACGGTGGTACCCCTTGTCACCCGGTCATCCGTGGCGGCCCGCATGTGGGCGACGCCGTTGGGCCTTGTTTTTATCGACGGCGGGCATACCTATGACGCCGCTTTTACCGATTACGGCAACTGGTCCCGGCATATCATTCCCGGCGGATACCTGCTCATCCATGACATATTCAAAAATCCGGAAGAGGGGGGGCAGGCACCGTATTACATCTACCGGCTGGCCATTGCGTCCGGGTTTTTCGACGAGATGCCCATGACCGGGACGCTGGGCGTTTTACAGCGCCGCGAATGCGGCAGGATGCCCGATACCCTTCCGGATTTCTGACAAAACGCACGTCCCGCTTGAAAAATCCCCGTATCTTATATTTTTCCCAAAACCATTCGGCTTACCCCGTTTCCGGTAGCCTCTGTGCCCGTCTTTTTGGGCTTTCCCGCCGGCCCCCTCCTTATCTTGTACGGGCACGGCGCGCCGTGCCCCTTTTACTACCTCATGCCATTGCGCCCGGCAGCACAGCATCCCGGTACCGCGCATGCTATCCCCTGGATCATTTTCTGAAATAGACAACAATGCTCTTGCCCAGCACCGGATTGAAAAGCGAATCGAGGCTGCGGGTCAATTTCGGTTTTTTCATGATGTCCCAGGTCAAAAACCGGTTATACAAAGCAACGGGCAGGGCGGCGTCGTTTTCCGGCCCCACGAGGCACTTGAGCCACCAGTAGGGGGTGTGGATGCTGTGCGCATGGTGGGAAAATCGTTTTTTAAGGCCGAGGCTTTCAAAAAGGACGACTATTTCGCTTTTTTTGTAGATCCGTATGTGCCCCCCCCTGGTATTGCAATAGGCGCGGGAGAGCGTCCAGCAGATCTTTTCCGGGAAAAATCGCGGTACGCTGAGCGTAAGGGTTCCCCCGGGTTTCAGTACCCGATTCAGCTCTTTGGCGGCGCTATGATCGTCGGGGATGTGTTCCAGCACCTCGGAACAGATGACGTGGTCAAAGGCATGATCGGCAAAGGGGAGGGCGGTGATGTCCGCCGCTGAAAGGCCCCAGCTTCCCCGAAGTTTACCGCCGTATGCTTCATGTACGAAGATATTGGTTTTTGCCTCGAGCAAATCTTCGATATTGATATCCGCACCGACGACCTTTGCTTCGTAATCGGCGCATGCGCCGCTTACATGCCGCCCGGGACCGCATCCCATGTCGAGAATCCGGTCGCCGGGGGATATATTCAGCCGCTTGTAATCAATGGTAATCACGTATCACCTTCCGGTAGGCGGCCACCGTGTTCTGGGCCGCGGCGTTCCAGGTGAGGTGCTTCTGCACCCGTTCGTAGCCGGCCCTGCCGAGTTCGTCCGCAAGATCCGGGTCATCCAGCAATTTTTCGATGGACTCCTTCAGGGCCGGGGCGTCCGCAGGGGGGACCAGCAGGCCGGCATCACCGACCACCTCCGGCAGCGCGCCGCCGGTGGTGCTGATGAGCGGGACCCCGCAGGCCATTGCTTCCCCTGCGGGCAGGCCGAACCCTTCGTATATGGACGGCACGACGGCCATGGTGGCCCGGGCATATTGGCGGACGAATTCCTCGTGGGAGATGCGGCCCGTAAAGGTGATCAGATGACCGATGCCCAGTGATCGTATGCGCCTTGCCACAATCGAGTTTTTCTTCGGTTTGCCGATGACGACCAAGTGGATATCCCGGGTCTTTGCAATTTCAGCGATGGCAAAAAGCAGGTAATGCAGGCCTTTTAAAGGGGTGTCTGCGCTGTTTGTCACCATGATCCGGTTTTTTTCCCGCTCGATGCCGGGAAAGGGATAGAACAGATCCGTGCTGATGCCGTTGGGTATGATGGAAAAGCGGTTTTCCGGCAGCTTGAACTCGCGGCAGATATCCTTTCTTGCGCAGCTGGAAACCGTGATGAAGTGGGGGATCGTCCGGGATACGCGCTTCTGCATATCCAGAAACGAGTACCAGCGGAGGTGCTTGAGCTTGCGCCAGAACGCGGCTTCGGTTTTTACGGCAATGTCGCAGTCGACCGTAATCGGATGGTGGATCGTGGCAATGGTCGGTATTTTGCGTTTGACGGCCCACAGGCCGTAGGACAGGCTCTGGTTGTCATGGATGATATCGTAGCGGTCCAACCGCTTTTTCAGGTACTGCCAGGACCGAAGCCCGAAGGTGTAAGGCTCCGGAAACCCCATGGTGGAGGTGCCCAGCCATTCGACGAGGTTCGTCATGTCTGAAAGCTCTGCCGCTGTCGGTATCCGAAAAAGGTTGTCGGCATTGTACAGGTCCAGGCTTGGAATTTTTATCAGGTTCACCCCGTCGGAGAGTTCCGGGTAGGGCTGGCCGGAAAGTACGTCCACCCGGTGCCCCAATGACGTCAAAGCCCGGCTCAGGTTCCGGACGTATCCCCCCTGGCCGCCGCAGTGGGGGTTGCTCCGGTAGCTGAGCAGGCAGATGCGCAATGGTTTTTCCGTGTTGGGGATCATGTGTTTCGCATTGTTTTCCGGGTTGGACATTAAATGTTTCAAATACGCTGACGGCGTCTTTTCGTCAAGACGTTTTTGTTTTTTGGATTGCGGGTTGCCGGTTGTATGTTGTAAGCTGAAGGACGGCGGCCCGGTACCATTTCTTCACAAGCCGGCTGTCGGTATCGCCCACGTCGATGCCGCCGCCGTTTTTTCATGTTATCGCCACAGACAACCAGGCACCTTCCAACACAAAGCAAGGTGACAGTATGGTTCAAATAACGCAACCAACGGATGTATCGGCACTGTGCGTTCAAATCGGCGCCATTCAAATGAAAAACCCGGTGATGACGGCATCCGGGACCTTCGGCTACGGCGTTGAATTTTCCGGGCTCATGGATTTGAACCAATTGGGAGGAATCGTGGTCAAGGGGCTTTCCCTTGAGCCGGTCCCCGGGAATCCGCCCCCCCGGATTGCGGAAACCGCCTGCGGCATGCTCAATGCCATCGGTCTTGAAAATATCGGTATCGAGGCGTTCGTGAAAGAGAAGCTGCCCGTTTTAAAAGGCTTCAACACTCCGGTGATCGCCAATATTTATGGTAAAAGCGTTGACGAGTATGCCCGGCTTGCCCAAAAGATCGACGGCATCGACGGCATCGACGGCATTGAGGTCAATATTTCATGCCCGAACGTGAAGGCAGGAGGCGTCGCTTTCGGGACTGACCCGGAGATGGCGGCCCAGGTGGTTGCGGCGGTGAAAAAGCAGACCGGCAAAACCATTATCGTCAAGCTTTCCCCCAATGTCACCAGCGTGGCCGGGATTGCCCAAAGCGCGGCGTCAAGCGGGGCGGACGCGGTTTCTTTGATCAATACCATCACCGGCATGGCCATCGATGCCGAAACCCGGAGCCCCGTGCTGGGGAATATCACCGGCGGGCTGTCCGGCCCCGCCATCAAACCCGTGGCGCTTCGCATGGTCTGGGAGGTCGCACGGGCCGTTGATATTCCCGTTATCGGGATCGGGGGCATCATGACGGCCGCGGACGCTCTGGAGTTCATTATCGCCGGAGCAACGGCCGTTCAGGTGGGGACGGCGACGTTCGTGAACCCTTCGGCCTGCATTGACATCATCGACGGCATGGCGGATTACCTCGCGCGCCACGAAATCTCGTGTATCCGGGAACTCACCGGTACCTTGTCGCTTGATTGACCCTCTCCCCACAGAACAACGGTGAATTCTTCTATGGGGGCGGACCGGTATTACCCGTTGCAACCGCGGGGGATTGGGATATCTATAAGGCTCGTTCCGCGGCCCCCTGCAAACTCGCCTTCCGGGGGGAATTGTCCATTGCTGATTTTTTTCGTTGTCGTTGTCGTAATCGGCTTTTGAATTACCCCCCACCGACCTGCCGCCCGACCACGCTGATCACGCTGACCACGATCCCGGGTCCATCGCACCAATACGGCCAATAAGGCTGAAAAAAATACCTGCCGGTTTTTCCCCGCAACCGGCAGCCGACTACAACGACTCCGAAATCCTCGATGGATTCTGCTTCAGGTATTCCAGGCGGTTCAACCCGTTTACGTAGGCAAGGGCGCTTGCCGTGATGATATCGGGATCGGCCCCCCGCCCCAGCGCGATCAGGTCGTCTTCCTTGAGCCTTACCGTAACCTCCCCCTGGGCGTCCGTCCCCCCGGTCAGGGCGCTTACGGAAAAGCGGAGCAGGGCGGACTTGGTCTTCGTCAGTTCGGCAATGGCGTTGAAAGCTGCGTCAATGGGGCCGTTGCCGCTGCCGGTGCATCGGTATTCCTGGTCGTTTGCCAATAAAACGACCGTGGCGACCGGCATCACCGTTGTGCCGCAGCTGACATGGAGATACTTCAGGCCGTAAACGTCTTCCGTGCGGAGCACGCGTTCGTTGACAAGCGCCTCGATATCCTCGTCCAGGACCACCTTCTTTTTGTCTGACAGCGCCTTGAATTTTTCAAACACCTGCCGAACTTCTTCGTCCGAAAGATCATACCCCATGTTTTTCAGGTGCTTGCGAAGGGCATGCTTGCCCGAGTGCTTGCCCATGACCATCCGGCTGCTCGTCAGGCCGATGGTTTCGGGCTTCATGATTTCATAGGTCATGGGGTTTTTGAGCAGGCCGTCCTGGTGAATGCCGGCTTCATGGGCGAAGGCGTTGGCGCCGACGATGGCCTTGTTCGGTTGGATCATGATCCCCGTGATCATGGAAACCAGGCGGCTCACCCTGTAAATGCGCGACGTTTCAATACCCGTGGTCACCGGCAGATAATTGGGGCGCGTGTTGAGCGTCATTACCAGTTCTTCCAGGGACGTGTTGCCCGCCCGTTCGCCGATGCCGTTGATGGTGACCTCCGCCTGGCGGGCCCCGGCGTGTATGGCGGCCAGGGTGTTGGCCGTTGCCAGGCCCAGGTCGTTGTGGCAATGGACGCTCAACCGAACCTTGCCGATATTGGGCGTGTTTTTCATCACGTATTCGACCAGCTTGCCAAATTCATGGGGAACGGCATAGCCTACGGTATCCGGCAGGTTAACGACTTTTGCCCCGGCGTTGATCACCGCTTCAAAAACCTTGCAGAGAAAGTCCGGGTCGCTCCGGGAACCGTCTTCGGCGGAAAATTCGATGTTCTCCGTGAAATTGCCGGCATACGTTACGGCTTCCACGGCCGTTTTGATGACTTCCTCCCGGCTCATCTGGAGTTTGTATTCCATGTGGATATCGGAAGTTGCCAGGAACGTATGGATTTTGGGCCGTTTTGCATGGCATACGGCGTTCCATGCCCGGTCGATATCGTGCACGGAAGCCCGTGCCAGGGCAACCACTTCAGAGTTGACGATTTTTCGTGCAATTTCGCTGACTGCTTCGAAATCCCCCTCCGAAGCGGCCGGAAAACCGGCCTCAATGGCGTCAACGCCCAGTTTTTCGAGGTGGGTGGCGATTCTCAGCTTTTCCGCCGTATTCATACTCGCGCCGGGGGATTGTTCCCCGTCGCGCAGGGTCGTGTCGAATATGTAAATTTTTTCTTTCATGACGCTTTCTCCCGATGGAAAGAACATCCAGCTGCCTGGTGAAGCAGGTGTTTATGATTTCAGCCCGTTTGCCGGATCGCTTTTGATTTTGCCCAGTTTATACTGGAAACTGTCCGAGAGCGCCTGCCAGCTGGCTTCGATAATATCCTCGGAAACCCCGATGGTGCTCCATATGCTGTCTTCGTCGCGCGTATCGATAAGGACCCGTACCCGGGCGGCCGTCCCTTCCCGCCCTTCGATCACGCGAACCTTGAAATCGACCAGGTGAATGGGGCCGAGGATGTCTTCATAAATGTGGTACAGCGCCTTCCGGAGCGCATTGTCAAGGGCGCTGACCGGGCCGTTCCCCTCGGCCGCGGTAATTTCCTCTTCCCCGTCCACGTTGATTTTAATCATGGCATGGGAATGGGCTGGCTGGTCCTTGTCCTTTTCAATGGTTACCCGGAAAGACTCCAGTTCAAAATGCGGTTTGAAATGGTTGGAGAGTTTTTCCATGATGATTTTAAAGGATCCGTCCGCGACGTCGAACTGGTAGCCGTCCTGTTCGAGCCGTTTGATTTCGGATATAATGTGGCTGCTGCCGGCGCTGTCGAGCTGGATGCCGAGCTCTTTCGCCTTGTATTCGATATTGCTTTTCCCCCCCATGTCGGAGATCAGGACGCGGCGACGGTTTCCGACCAGTTCCGGCTCCATGTGTTCGTACGCCCTCGGTTCCTTCATGATGGCGTGCACGTGTACGCCTCCCTTATGGGCGAATGCGCTTTTCCCCGTAAACGGCCGGCTGTTTACGGGCGTCATGTTGGCGGTCTCGGAAACGAAAAGCGATACCCGCTGCAGGTTTTTCAGGCTTTCATCGCTGATGCAGGGGTATCCCATTTTCAATTTCATGATCGGAATCAGCGACATCAAATCCGCGTTGCCGCAACGCTCCCCGTACCCGTTTATCGTGCCCTGGATAATGCGCGCGCCTGCGCGAACGGCGGCGATACTGTTTGCAACGGCAAGGTTGGAATCGTTGTGACAATGGATACCGATAAGGATTGTTTTCTGTGCCGCCCCTTCGATAACCGGGCGTATTTCACCGACCATTCGCTCGATGTCATGGGGCAGGGTGCCGCCGTTGGTGTCGCAGAGCACGATCGCATCGGCCCCGGCCCTGGCGGCGGCTTCCACGGTTTTTGCCGCGTAATCGGGATTGTCGAGGTAGCCGTCAAAAAAATGCTCGGCGTCGTAGTGCACTTCCAGTTCATTTTCCTTGAGGTAGGCTACGGAGTCATGGATCATGGCCAGGTTGTCATCAAGGGTGATCCCCAGAATTTTTTCAACATGGAGGTCCCATGTTTTGCCGAAAATGGTGCCCACGCTCACCCGGCTTTCAATAATCGCGTTCAAATGCCGGTCCTCTTCCGGCCGGATACCGTGCTTGTGGGTGCTGCCAAAAGCGGTAAGCCGGGCATTTTCAAACCGGTGGCCGGCGGCCATCTGAAAAAACTCCCAGTCCTTGCTGCTGGCACCCGGCCATCCCCCCTCGATGTAGTGGATGCCCAGAGAATCGAGTTTCAGAGCGACCTTGAGCTTGTCGCTGGCGGTGAAGTTGATTTTTTCACCCTGGGTGCCGTCCCGCAGCGTGGTATCGTAGAACTGAATTGAATCCATTTTTTCCAACCTGTTTCATATGAATATTGAACAATGAAAAAGTCCCGTCACCGGAATTCAACCCCGTTTCCGACCCCGACCCCGATACCGGAAAAACCGTATTGAGGCGGGATCGTCAAGGGGTCCGCCGCTTCTACTTCTTTCTCCGATCCGGGCGAAGAGCACGAACGGCCGCGCCGGCCGACCACATCTCCGAATTTCGTATGGCCTCGAGTTCCTTGTCAAGTTTCACCTTGTAATCCGGTGCGCTGTTTACGGTAAGGACCCGCTCGGTTTCCTTGCCCGATGCGACGGATTCGTAAAGCTCGTCAAAAAGCGGCTTGACGGCATCGCGGAACTTCGGCGCCCAGTCAAGGGCCCCCCGCTGCGCCGTGGCGCTGCAATTGGAAAACATCCAGTCCATACCGTTTTCGTCGACCAGCCGGATGAGGCTCTGGGTCAGCTCTTCCACGGTTTCGTTAAAGGCTTCGCTGGGGCTGTGGCCATGCTGGCGAAGCACGTTGTACTGGGCCTCCATGACACCGGCCAGGCAGCCCATCAGAACGCCGCGTTCGCCGGTGAGGTCGCTGAAGACTTCTTTTTCGAAAGTGGTCGGAAACAGGTAGCCGGAGCCGATGGCGATGCCAAGGGCAAGGGTCCGTTCCCTGGCGCGTCCGGTATAGTCCTGAAATACGGCGAAGCTGGAGTTGATGCCGCTGCCCGCAAGAAAATTCTGCCGTACGCTGCGTCCGGAGCCTTTCGGGGCAACCAGGATGACGTCCACGTTTTCGGGGGGGATCACGCCGGTCTGATCCTTATAAACAATGGAAAAGCCGTGGGAGAAGAAAAGCGCATCCCCTTCGTTTAAGCAGTCCTTGATTTTGGGCCACGTGGCCACCTGTCCGGCATCGGAGAGGAGTTCCATAATAATGGTCCCTTTTTTCGCCGCTTCTTCCAGGGGGAAGAGGCTTTCGCCGGGGACGAATCCGTCTTTTATGGCTTTTTCCCAGTATTCGTCGCCTTCGAGCTGGCCGACGATGACATCGATGCCGTTGTCCCTCAGGTTTAACGCCTGGGCCGGTCCCTGCACGCCGTAGCCGAGTACGGCAATTGTTTCCTTTTTAAGGATTTCCCTGGCTTTATCCAGAGGGAATTCATCTGACATGATGACATCTTCAACCGTGCCGCCGAAATCTATTTTGGCCATTTTTCAATCCTTTCCGTGTTATGCGTTTTTATTTGAAGTACCGTTTTCCCTGGGGAGAGCGACGCACCCGGTTCTGGCGATCTCCCGTATCCCCATGGGCTTGAGCAGGTTCAGAACAGCCCCGATTTTTTCAGGTTCCCCTGTCACCTTTACCGTAAAATGCTCGATTCCCACATCCACGATCTGACCGCGAAAAATATCGGTTATCCGGAGGATTTCCGCCCGATGCTCCGATTTCGCGTTGACCTTGATCAGGGCCATCTCCCGCAGGACATAGTGCATGCCGGTCAGGTCCGTGACCTTGATGACGTTGATCAGCTTGTTGAGCTGTTTTTTGATCTGTTCGATAATGCCGGGGCTTCCATGGGTTACCATGGTAACCCGGGAAACATTGGGTTCCACGGTCTCGGCCACGCTGAGCGAGTCGATATTGTATCCCCGGCCGGAAAAAAGCCCTGTAATGCGGGAGAGGACTCCGGGCTCATTGTCCACGAGAATGGAAAGCAGGTGTCTTTGTTCTTCCATTGTCAAATCCTTTGTTTTGCCGAATTTGGGGTTATATGATTGATCAGACCAGAAGCATCTTCTTGATGGGCGCTCCCGCCGGCACCATGGGGTAGACGCTCTCCTCCTGTGCCACCACAAAATCCATGATGACCGGCCCCTTGGTTTCAAGTCCCTTCTTGAGCACCTTTTTCACTTCTTCGGGTTTGGTCGCACGCAGGCCCGTTGCGCCGTAAGCCTCGGCCAGCTTGACAAAATCCGGCGCATGTTCAAAGCGTGTTGAGGAGTATCGCCGCTGGTAGAACAGTTCCTGCCACTGCCGCACCATGCCCAGAAAACCGTTGTTGAGAATGGCCACCTTGACCGGCAGCCCGTACTGGACCGCCGTTGCAAGTTCCTGGATATTCATTTGAATGCTCCCGTCCCCGGCAACATCCACGACAATTTTGCCGGGCGCCCCCACCTGCGCGCCGATGGCAGCCGGCAAGCCGAACCCCATGACGCCGAGTCCGCCGGAGGTGATGAAATGTCCCGGCTCCGTAAAGTGATAGTACTGGGCGGCCCACATCTGGTTCTGCCCCACTTCCGTTGTTATAATGGCTTCGCCGCCTGTGATTTCATACAGCATCTCGATCACGTATTGCGGTTTAATGGTATCGGTCTGCTTGTAGGCAAGGGGCGTTGTGCTTTTCCATTCATGGATCTGTTTGAGCCATGGTTCCCTTTTTTCATCCGTGCCTTCCTGATCGATTTTTTCCAGCAGGTCATTGAGCATGGACAATGACGTTCGACAATCCCCGACCACCGGCACGGAAACCGGCACGTTTTTCTGGATGGATGTCGGGTCGATGTCGATCTGCACGACCTTGGCATTGGGCGCGAATTCGTCGGTCTTCCCGGTGACCCGGTCATCGAACCGTACCCCGATGCCAATGAGAAGGTCGCATTCCGTAACGGCCATATTGGCGCGGAACGTGCCGTGCATGCCCAGCATGCCCAGCCACAGATCGTCCGTGCCCGGAAATCCGCCGAGCCCCATCAGGGAACTGGTGACAGGAATCTGCGCTTTTCTGGCAAATCGGGTCAGTTCCTCATGCGCTTTGGAGAGAACAATCCCCCCCCCGCTGAAGATGACCGGTTTTTTCGCCTTTCCGATCAGGTCGATAGTTTTCTGGAGCTGCCGGATGTTGGGTTTGTAGGTCGGATTATAGGTTCGCATCCGCACTTCACCGGGGGCCTTGAACGTTGCCGTCGCGTTGACGACATCCTTGGGCAGGTCTATGAGGACCGGTCCGGGGCGTCCCGAGCGGGCAAGGTGAAACGCTTCCTTGATGGTTTTCGCCAGGTTCCTGACATCCTTTACCAGGTAATTGTGCTTGGTGCAGGGGCGCGTAATCCCAACGATATCGACTTCCTGGAACGCATCGTTTCCGATCAGGTGCGTCGGCACCTGGCCGGTGAAAATCACTACCGGAATGGAATCCAGGTATGCCGAGGCAATCCCGGTGACCGTGTTGGTGGCGCCAGGGCCGGATGTCACCAGGCATACACCGACTTTACCGCTTGCCCTGGCATATCCGTCCGCGGCGTGTACGGCCCCCTGCTCGTGCCGCACCAGTATGTGCCGGAAATCCGTATCCATGAGCGCGTCATAGATATCCAGAACAGCCCCGCCCGGATACCCGAATATCGTGTCAACGCCTTCTGCCTGAAGCATTTTCATTAAAATCTGGGCACCTTTCAGCTTCATGATCGACCTTCCTTTATCATCTGAATCGTTCGTAATCTGGAACCGTGCCGTAACCAGACCAATAATCCCTGTGGATCCTGACCAGGCTCTTTTTTTATTTCAATACCGCCCCTTTGTCCGCGGACGTGACCTGCTGCGCATAGCGCGCCATGTATCCACGGGTGATTTTCGGCTGCGGCGCCGTCCACTGTGAAAACCGTTTTTCGATTTCCGCTTCCGGTACCTGCAGGGAAATGGTTTTTCCGGGAATATCGATGGCGATCCGGTCACCCTCAGCCACGATGGCAATAGGCCCTTTTTGCATGGCTTCCGGAGAGACGTGCCCGATGGCCGCACCCCGGGTGCCGCCGGAGAAACGACCGTCCGTGATCAGGGCGACGTGCCCGTCAAGCCCCATGCCGGCAATGGCGGAGGTGGGCGTGAGCATTTCCCGCATGCCGGGGCCGCCCATGGGGCCTTCGAAGCGGATGACGACGATATCCCCCTTGGTGATTTTTCCGGACATGATGGCATCGGTGGCATCCTCTTCCGATTCGAACACCCGGGCCGGACCTTCGTGGCGCATCATCTCCTCTGCTACGGCGGACTGTTTTACCACGCAGCCAAAAGGCGCGAGGTTGCCGAAAAGAACCGCAAGCCCGCCGGTCTTGTGATAGGGATCGCTTACCGGGCGAATCACCCCGGTGTCTTTGGCTGTAACAGAGGCAATGTTTTCTTTTACGGCTTTTCCGGTAACCGTAAGACTTTCGCCGTTTATGAACCCGGCTTCGAATAAGGTCTTCATCACGGCGTAAATTCCGCCTGCATTGTCCAGATCCTCTATGTGATGGGCCCCACCCGGTGAGAGGGAGCACAAATGGGGGATCCGGTTGCTGATCGTGTTGATCATGTCCAGATCCATGGGCATGCCGGTTTCATGGGCGAGTGCGGCCAGGTGCAGCACCGTGTTGGTGGAGCATCCCATTGCCATGTCCACGCAAAGGGCGTTTTCAAATGCCTCTTTTGTAAGAATTTTAGACGGTGTCAGCTGTTTTTCAAAAAGATCCATGATCTGCATGCCGGCCTGTTTCGCCAGGCGCACCCGGGCGGACATGACCGCTGGAATGGTGCCGTTTCCGGGAAGGCCCAACCCGATGGCCTCCGTAAGGCAGTTCATGGAATTGGCCGTGAACATGCCGGCGCAGGAACCGCACGTCGGACACGCGGCATCCTCGATCTCGCGAAGTTTTTCTTCGGTCATCTTCCCCGACCGGACCTTTCCCACGGATTCGAAAACCGAGATCAAATCCACTTTTTGAGAGGGGTCATCGGGATGTCTGCCGGCGAGCATTGGCCCGCCGCTGATGAAGATGGTGGGCAGATCCAGCCGGGCTGCCGCCATGAGCATTCCCGGGACGATTTTGTCGCAGTTGGGGATCATGACCAGTCCGTCCAGCGCATGCGCTGTTGCCATGATTTCGATGGAATCAGCGATGATTTCGCGGCTGCCAAGGGAGTATTTCATGCCTTCATGCCCCATGGCGATGCCGTCGCAGACGCCGATGGTGCCAAATTCCACCGGTGTACCGCCTGCCATGTATATTCCTGCCTTGACCGCGTCGGCAATCTTGTTCAGGTCTGCGTGCCCGGGAACGATACTGTTGTGGGAGTTGGCTACGCCGATCAGGGGGCGGCGTATTTCCGCATCGGTATATCCGATGGCTTTCAGCAAGGAACGGTGGGGGGCCCTTCCAATACCTTCTTTTGCAATATCACTCTTCATCATTTTCCCTCCAGTTTGACCCTTTGTTAAAAAAAAAACCGCTACCAGCTTTGGGGGCTGATAACGGTTTTTTTAAAGAGATGGACAGGCTTATATTCTATCTTGCGCCATTATCAGCCCCGCTGCCCCCAAGGACGTCAACTACGCCCAGTACGGGTACAATAAGGAGAATAAGGTCGATAATGACTATCCTGAATATCATTGAAAAACGGCCCGTATTGCTTTTTACGTTTGCGATTATCATCGGTAAATGCAGCGATGATTGAAATAAACAGGCAATCCGTCGCATAAATGCGATCGAATTTTTGATCATTAACAATAAAACAAATCCTTTGTCAAGCATTTGTTTTACATATTTCAAATTACTAATTTTTGCATTCTTGTATAGGCGCGAACCATATTCCCACAAAATGTAGGCCCGTAGGGGCACCCCTTGCGGGTGACCGGATTCCGGGCACCCGCAAGGGGTGCCCCTACGAGGTCTTCCTGATCATCATGTCTATTGATAAATGCAAAGATTTGTAATCCGGTAAAAGCCAAGGGCCGCTTTGTCCGCGCATCGCTGTTTACGGCTTTGCCGTAAGCGCGTCAGCGAACCATCTAACGGCTTCTTCGATGAAGGTTTCCTGGAAATCCGGATCACTGATGCCGTGATCACCGCCGGGGAACCGGACGAGCCTTTTGGGAGAGACGGTTTTTTCGTAGAGTTCCTCAGCATTGGAAAACGATACGACTTCGTCTGCATCCCCATGAAAGATAAGGATATTGCATATTTTTTCGAGTCTGGAAGAAATATCAAAAGCCATTTGTTCGATTTTCATGCCGTCAAATTGCGGATCTTTGTCGATATCCGGCGGGATGGTTATGGCTTCCAGGCGCACCGGGGCGGCAAGCGTGACAATGGTCCTGATCTCATGCGCTGATGCAATGCCCAGGCATACAGCACCCCCCATGCTGCTGCCGAAAAGCCCGACGGGCTTGCCGATGGCCGGGTATTCCATCACCGTCGAAATGGCCGAAGACAGATCGCTCACGCGTCCTTCATAGGTCGTAGCCGTTGAAAAATTCCCGTCGCTTTTCCCCCGGCCGCGATGATCAAAGCGAAAAAATGCGATGCCATGCTCGTTCAGTCTTTCGGCAAGAATTTTCTGCTTTGGGGATTCCCCGTCGCTTAAAAGACCGTGGGATCCGATGACCACGGGAATTCTCCGTTTATCGGGTGCGCTTTTCGGCAGATGGAGGGTTCCATTCAAACGGAAATTGTCTGCATAAAAATCGATTTTTTTGATCATCGGTTTGTTTCCGGCGCGCTTATTGTAAGGGAGTTTGATGGACTCGTAAAAAGTCACAAGATAAGGAACAGATGGCTACGTTAAAACTCGTTTTCAGACGGCTTTGTAAAATGTTCAAGATCAAGGCGCGTGCAATTTTTGTAGAATTGATCGTACTTATCCGTACATGAGATTCTTCAAAGATTGCGCGCAACGCAGATATTGGACTTTTTACGAAGCCGTCAAGTTTGTTTGCAATACAGTATACAGTATATTACCATACGCTGCATTACAAATTTTTGTTTGCATAGCACCTGACGAGCTCAATATTCGGATTTCGGTTCGGGATCGCGGCGGCGCCTTCTGCGAGGCCGTCCCGGCGGAAGATACAGCAAAGAACAGCAGGCCGGGGGGCGGCGCTTCGACCTTCCGTCTCACATATACAGGAAGACAACAAATGACGATCAAAAAAAAACAGGAAATATCGCTCGACATAACGGGCATTGCGTTCGGGGGAAGGGGTATTGCCCGGGTGGACGGGTATACGGTATTTGTCGACAAGGCCATCCCGGGGGACAGGGTTGTCGCCAGAATCGTTAAAAAGAAAAAGTCGTATGCCGAAGCCCGCACCGTGGGGGTTGTCGAACCGTCGCCGGACCGCGTGGATGCCCCTTGCAGGTACAGCGGTCTTTGCGGCGGGTGCAAGTGGCAGTTTTTGAATTACGAGAAACAGCTTGTCTACAAACGGCAGCACGTGGTCGAGGCCATGGAGCGGATAGGCGCAATAACCGGCACGACGGTACATGAAACAATCCCTTCTGAAAGGGTATTCGGCTACAGGAATAAAATGGAATTTTCCTGTTCGGACCGCCGGTGGCTTCTGCCGGAAGAGCTGGGAAATCCGGACATTGAAAAATCATTTGCATTGGGGCTGCATGTTCCCGGAACATTTGATAAAATTATTGATATCGATGAATGTATGCTCCACCCGGCCCAGGGAAACCAGATCCTGGACGATGTGAAAAGACACATGAAAGCCTCCGGCTTTCCGGCATATGGCATACGCAGCCACGAGGGATTCTGGCGCTTCCTGATGCTTCGCCACAGCGTGGCCGATGACCAGTGGCTCGTCAACCTGATAACGTCGGATGACAGGCCGGAAGCCGTGGGGCCGCTGGCGGAAATGCTGATGGCCGGTCATGGCAATATCGCCGGGGTGGTCAACAACGTATCCGGCAAAAAGGCGGCGATCAGCGTGGGGGATTTCGAAAAGCCGCTTGCCGGAAGCAGCTGCCTGAAGGAACGCCTGGGGCCGTTTGTATTTGAAATATCGGCGAATTCTTTTTTTCAGACCAATACCCGGGGGGCGCAAACGTTATATGAAACCGTTGCACGCTATGCCGGGCTTACCGGGAGGGAATACGTCGTGGATCTCTACTGCGGCACAGGCACCATCGCCATATGGCTTTCAAAACATGCCGGAAAGGTCCTGGGCCTTGAAATCGCCCAAAGCGCCGTTGCCGATGCACGGAAAAATTGCCTCCGCAACGGGATAACCAACTGCAGCTTTACAGCGGGAGATGTTCGGGAATCCATTTCATCCATACCGGTTCGCCCCGATGTTTTGGTTATCGATCCTCCCCGGGCCGGCATGCACAAGGATGTGGCAGCCAGGGCAGGCATGCTGGGGGCCAAAAGGATCGTTTACGTGTCGTGCAACCCGGCCACCCTGGCCCGCGATCTTTCCATGCTTGCCCCGGACTACCACATCGACGAAATTCAACCCGTGGACATGTTTCCCCACACGTATCACATTGAAGCCGTGGCAAAGCTTACAAAAAAAAGCTGAAGGAGCACGTATGAAGGTTACCCTGACACCGATCGGCCGTTTTTATACGGATGAAACCGACATTCCAAGGCATTGGAGCATTTCAGACGAAAAGGGGCGAATTGAAATCGATCCGCAATACACGGAAGGCTTGAAGCATATCCGCAGCGGCCAGCAAATCGTGGTGATTTTTTATTTCCATCAAAGTGAGCCGTTCACAAAGGATCTGCTTATGCAGACCCCACCCCATAAAGGTACGAAAACCGGGGTTTTTTCAACATGCTCCCCGAGACGTCCCAACCCGATCGGGCTTTCCGTATTAAGCGTTACCAATGTTCGCGGCAATATCATCGAGGTCAGCGGCATCGATATGATCGATGGCACCCCGATTCTGGATATCAAACCGCATATCACGGGGTAGGCGCAAGGATCGACGGCCGGCAATCCGGCGGTCATTTTCGGGAAACAGTGGATTCGGACCGGGGGGCTTTGACGGCGGCCGTTTGAATCAGGCTTCAATCAAGGTTATTGTTTTACTATCGTGCCAATCTTTCAACCCCAGAAAAGGAGGACCGGCATCATGAGAAAACCGCTTGAGCGCATTTTGTGCGCAACCGATTTTTCCGAGGTGTCCAGAAGCGTCGTCCCATACGGAATAGAAATGGCGAAAAAGATAAGCGCCAAGCTCTATGTCTGTCATATCATCGATCTCCCAGCCATTTCCGTATACGGCGAATCGGTTTTCGATCCCATCTCTCATCAGCAGTACTTTATCGATTTTGCCAGAAAAGAAATAGAAAACCAGGTCGCAGGGGCGGATATCGAATGGGAGGCGCTGATTTCCATCGGCCAGACCCCCGATGAAATTGTGCGCCTTGTGCTGGAAAACAACATCGACATGGTTGTCACCTCCACGCATGGCCGTTCAGGGCTGCGGCGGCTTTTCCTGGGTTCCGTGACGGAACGGCTCATGAGAACGCTGACGTGCCCGTTGCTTGTTCTCCCGTCTGAAGATACGGCGGATGAAGACCATCTTCGCCGGCGTTTCCCCTTCAGAAATATCCTCGTGGCATATGACTTCTCAAAAGATTCGGAGCAGGCGTTCAGCACAAGCCTCAGCATCGCGCAGGAATTCGAGTCCAACCTTCATATCGTTCACGTGGTGGAACCCACCGCCTACAAAGACTTTCTCAAGTTTCCGGGTTCGCCGGGCGAGCCTCTGCCGAAAGATATTCATGATTCCCTGAAGGAAGGCATCCTGGAGCTGGTTCCCATGGAAGCGTTTAACTGGTGCGAGATCCAGGCGGAAATACTCGTGGGGAAACCCTATGCCGAGATCGTCTCCTATGCAGGGGAAAAGGACATCGACCTGATCGCCCTGGGCGTGCGGGGGCACGGAAAAGTGGAAGAGCTCCTGGTCGGGTCGACCACGGATCGTGTCATCCGGCGCGCCCCCTGCCCAGTACTGTCCGTGCTACCGGCCTAAACCATATCCCCCTTCGGATTGAACACGATTTCGGTGAGGGGTACGCTTTTGCCCGATTTTTCAAGGCCTTTTTTGACAATCCACGGCAGTCCGCTGCAGCAGGGGACTGCCATGGTTGCCACAGTCACGCTTTTAATTCCGGCGGTTCTGAATATCTCCGCAAATTTCTGGATGTATTCATCGGCGTTATCGAATTTCGGGCATCCCATCATCACGACTTTGCCGTTTAACAGCTCCTCGTGCAGACGGGTGTGGGCCACCCCTGCGCAGTCGGCCAGTACTAGAAGGTCGGCATTTTTCAGAAACGGCGCTTTCGGCGGCACCAGGCGGATTTTGATCGGCCAGTGGGTAAGCGCTGAAAAGCCGGCTGCAGGAGATCTTTCGGCGGGTTTGTCTGCGGCAAAGGTTTTCATCTGCAGGGAGGGGCACCCGCATTCAGGCGCCGGCGATTCCGGCTTTTCTTTTTCTTCAATGGTTTTCAGGTGATCTTCCACCGCCTCTTCGTCAAATTCATCGGCTTCCCGTTCGACGATTTTCAATGCACCAGCGGGGCATTCCCCGAGGCAGGCGCCAAGGCCGTCGCACAGGTTGTCGGATATCACGCGCGCCTTGCCGTCAATGACCTGTATGGCGCCTTCGGCGCAGGCGGGAACACACTGCCCGCAGCCGTCACAAAGGGTGTCGTCGATTTCTATGATTTTTCTCATTGTTTTCATTAGAGTGTCTCCTTCTCCTTATGCAGAAACAGTTCTTCAGCGCGCCTGGCGGCACTTTCTGTGAAAAATTCCGTTTCAATCATTTTTTTTATTTCTTCCGGTGGGTGTTTTTCCCCCCGGAATCGGTTTTCAATCTCTGCAATGCGTATCGCATCGGAGACGACCTTGAAATTGGTATCGTCATCTTTTGCCCGACGGCCGTGACGGGAAATGATGTCACAGACGGATTCGATCATTGCCTCTTTTGCGCCTGCCTTTTCCAGGATTTCCCGTATAGGGGTCGCCTCTTTGGCATTTGCCGTTTTTTTCCCGGCAGAATCCCGACCGGGTTCGGCCCCGTGGCAAACAATGCCGTGAAGGTACGCCGCAGCGAGGATGATCGCCAGATCCCCGTCGGTTTCGCCGGCAATCGCCTCGGCATGCCGGGCCGTGCGCGTGGCATGCCCGATGCGCTTGAAGTCTTTATGGAAATACTTTTTCATTTCAATCGCGATCCGGTCCTTCATCAACCCTTCCCGCTCCGCCAGCAGTTCGGGGGGTAATTCGCCGATGCACTGATCGGCGAACCTGCAATAGGCGGCACAACCGAAATCCATGTTCGGATTGACCATTTTATGGCCGCAATTGACGCATTTTCTTGTGGGGTCGTCCTTGAAAAATTCGATCGGTTCACCGCATTGGGGGCATTTCGCCTCGAATATCGAACCGGGCTTCCAGTATCGGCTGTCCTGTCCCGGGCATTTCATTGCAGCACCTCTTTTTTTTCACATTGGTTTTATGTCAGGGGCGTCCCATCAACCCGTTTCAAAAAAATAATGTCTGGTTTGATTGGACGCCACATGTTGTTTGTTTTCTTTTTTACGCCTTTTGATGCGCAATAACATTGACTTATGTCAAGAAAACATAATAAAAGGACATGACGATGGCAAAACATGGGGCCGGCTCGTCCTGCGGCGCCGGGCAATTTTGAAAACGGATTGTATTGACAGATGTCGCCGCTGTTTCTATGTTTTCTGGAGAAATACTTGAGACCGGTTATCTTGAACGAGTGTCCGAACGAAAACCGGAGAAATCCGTCCGATCCGGGCGGGCACGAACCAACGAGGAGGATGTACATGTACGACAAGAAAGAACTTTGCGACAAAATCAGGGACATCTACCCCGACATAGGGGAATGTGGCATTAACGTAGACGTCGAGTACGACGACGAGAAAAAGGCATGGGTCGTCGACCTGAAAAAAGACCAGCATGAATTGAAGACCTACCTTGAGTCCGAGGATGCGGAAACATGCATGAACGGTAAACAATGCATCGGCCTTGGCCTCCAGATCGCACAGTTGAAGGACAATATCAACCGGGGCGTTTCCTGATACCGCGCCGAATGGTAGAATACGTCAACAGGACCCGTCCCTATCGGTCCTGTTGACGCCCTTTTCCGTGCCCCCTCTGCGCATCTCCCCGGACGACTGCTTCCGCGTGCCGCTTTTTTGTTGTCTGTTTTGTATCAGCAATCATGGAACATGAGACATTTGCTTGACACGGCAACACAGATGGCAGTATTCAGAAGAGGCATGAAAAACCGTACGACCTGAGCGCACAATTCTTCCACCCATGAAAAAGAAAGCGATATGCAGGAGCAGATTTTTGAAAAGCTGTTGTCGGATTCCCGCAACCTGATCCGTATTCTGGACAACCTTAAGGAGGGCATTATCGCCCACGATTTGTCCCGGCGCATCTTTTTTTTCAATCATGCGGCCGAATCCATTACCGGCTATGACAGAAAAGACGTGCTTTACAAGGACTGCCACGAGGCTTTTGGCGCGCCGTTTTGCGGAGAGCGATGCCTGTTCGTTTCGCAGGTCGATGAAAACCGCCGGGATATTCTTTCCGGCGGCGTTGAATATCCGCTCAACATTGTCACGAAAGACGGAGAAACCCGAAAGGTTGAAATGTCGATCAATCCGCTTCGGGATGAACAAGGCAGGGTCGTGGGGGTGCTTGCACTGATCCAGGACATGACGGAGTTTCTCCGCTACAAGATGAAAACCGCGGAAATGACCGGTTTCGGAAACATCGTCGGCCAAGACCACCAGATGCTCCAGGTGTTTCAACAGATACGGGATCTGGCCGGCTATGATTATCCTGTCCACATCTACGGTGAAACCGGCACGGGAAAAGAACTGGTCGCCGAAGCCATTCACCATGAAAGCCGCCGCAGCGGTGCCCCTTTTGTGCCGATCAATTGCGGTGCGCTGCCGTCCGGGCTTATTGAGAGCGAGCTTTTCGGCCATGTAAGGGGGGCTTTCACAGGGGCCGTGCGGGATAAAAAAGGGCGCTTTGAACTGGCGGACGGGGGAACGCTTTTTCTCGACGAGGTGGCCGAACTGCCGAATGAACTGCAGGTCAAGCTGCTCCGGTTTCTCCAGACGGGCAGGTTCGAACGGGTCGGCGGGGAAAAGACGCTGTGGGTGAATGTGCGTATTATCAGTGCAACCAACCGGAATCTCAGCGATGAGATACGCACTCAGAATTTCCGGGAAGATCTGTATTACCGGCTCAATGTGATCCCGATTCACCTGCCGCCGCTGCGCGAGCGAAAAAATGACATCCCCCTGCTCATCAACCACTTTCTGGACGTGTTTTCCCGGGAAAATCCGGGCGCCGCGCCCCGGATCGTGTCAAAGGAGGCCATGTCGTGTTTAATGGACTACGACTGGCCCGGAAATGTCCGGCAGCTCCAGAATATTTTGCAGTTTGCCATTGTCAAGAGCGGTGGAAAAATCCTCAGGCCCTCCCATCTGCCGATGGAATTGAGGGGAGATATTGCCGTGGTGCCCAAAAAAGGGCCGAAAAGAAAACTGGATGAAAGATCCGTCCGATCGGCCCTGGAAAAAACCGGCGGCAACAAGGTCAAAGCAGCCAGGCTGCTTGGCGTCGGCCGGGCGACGCTGTACCGCTTTTTAAGCGATCATCCGGAAAGCATCCCGGAAATCGTATGAGAACCAGACCCCATCGCAGCAAAGAGATTGGGCCGAAAGACAATTTTGAGACAGGTTCCAGTACAAAGCGCATGCAGTATCAGGAAAGCTTCCATGGCAGACGATTTCTCAGGCGTATGGTTTCAAGATCCATATGCGCATCGTACACCACGATTTCGACCCCGTTGTTCACCGCGCTGCGGAGTTCTCTCCCGTATGCCGGATCAATATGATCCGCGGGCATGAAACGGTCCGCATCCATCCGCTGCACGAGAAAAAACATCACGCATCGATTTCCGGCGCCAACCAGTTTCTGCAGTTCCACCAGGTGATTTTTTCCGCGGTTTGTAACCGCATCCGGGAAAAAAGCAGTCCGGTTTTCAACCAGGGTGGAATTCTTGATCTCTACGTAGCATACTTTCCCGCGATTGCTGCGCAGCATCAAGTCAAGGCGCGTGTGGTCCCCGGTACGCACTTCCCTTTGGACCGTATCGTATCCCGTAAGCGGAGCAATCGCCCCGGCTTTTGCGGCATGGTAGACCAGGCGGTTGGGAACCTGGGTGTTGATCCCCACCAGGGAGTCCGGCATATGGATCATTTCCCATGTAAATTTCAGCTTTCGTTTCGGTGCATCCTGGCGCGAAATATATACCGGCCTGCCGGGCTGGCTGCATCCGGTCATTCGGCCGGAATTGGGGCAATGGGCGACAATGGTCTCGCCGGTCTCCAGCCGGATATCCGCAAGAAACCGTTTGTATCGTTTTATCAGGGTGCCGGGGATAAGTTCGGGCCACGCAAGAGAAAGCCCTGTATTCATGGTTCGCCCGCCATGTGGTATTGCCTCCATTTGCTTCCTCCGTTGTCTTTCTTCCGGATGTCAATAAAAACAGCTCATACGAAATATCCGGGTGACGGTGAAACATATCTGTACCATAAAACCTGATACAATCAATGCGTTTTTCCGTTCTTGTCATTGGCTGGCACGGCACGGGCCGGTTATCGTTTTTTTCAGGCCGTTTGCTGTGATTGCCGGCAAACGCCTTTGACCAGCTGCTCTTTGGACTTCCACAGGAATGCGGATGGATTGGGTTGGGCTGCTGCGATCAACAATCGGTAAATCTGGCATGCAATTTGAATATCTGTTTTCGGTTTTCCGGTTTCGCGATGACATTTACTAATTTTTGCATTCTTGTATAGACACGATAGATACTTCCGCAGAATGTGCCCCTACGAGGCCTGCCGGATCGTCATGTCTGTTGATAAATGCAAAGAATTGGATCAGGATTGCAGGGAAACCCACCCCGTTTCCCAGTGGACAATATATGCGAATAGTATTTTTGTCACAGTTTCGGGCGCAAAGGGGTGGAAAAAACAAAATGCCTGATTATTTTATATCAAACACATTTATTTCGGACGAAACTATTGAAAGCGTCGAATGAAAATATTAAAACGACTTTACAACTCGTAAAATCCCTGCTTGCATTGGCTGATAAAGGGGATCTTGAACGGGACGACGTCGGATGCGGCATTCTGTATGGTATTGTCCGGGATTCTGCCTATAGAATTAAAAAACTGGCGGAAGCAGAAAAGGCGCTGCATATAAAAAAAGGCAAATGGTCCTGATTCGCGATTGTTCTCAAGGGATTTTTGATTTCATGATTTTTCAGAGGATTGGTAACCTGTAATTTTCAACTGAGTGAGGAGGATTGGATGAAGAGTGTAAAAGGGACCCGCACGGAAAGCAACCTGTTGACCGCGTTTGCCGGGGAATCGCAGGCGCGAAACCGCTACACATACTTTGCAAGTGCGGCCAAAAAAGAAGGATACGAACAGATTGCAGCCGTTTTTACCGAGACCGCTAACCAGGAGAAAGAGCACGCCAAGCGCTTTTTCAAGTTTCTGGAAGGCGGAGATGCAATGGTGTCGGCCGCGTTCCCCGCGGGGGTCATCGGTACAACGCTGGAAAATCTCAAAGCTGCGGCGGCAGGGGAAGAGCACGAGCATACGGAGATGTACCCCGGGTATGCCAAAATCGCCAGGGAAGAAGGCTTTGAAGCCATTGCAACGGTATTTGACATGGTAAGCGTTGCGGAAAAGCAGCATGAAAAGCGCTACCGGGACCTGGCTGCCAATATTGAAAACGACCGGGTGTTCCGGCGGAATGAAACGGTTACGTGGCGATGCCTTAACTGCGGCTACCTTGAAAAGGATGCTGCCGAGGCCCCTGCTACATGCCCTGCATGCGCTCATCCCCGGGCATATTTTGAATTACTTGGCGAAAACTGGTAGCGGGTATTATATTTTCAAAATAAACAAAAGCGATGGTAGACTACCCTGCATCGTGACAACAGCCGGAGGCATGTATATGACAGCAACAGCATATGATTTCAGCGCGGATGATGTTTTTGAACTGGCAGAGGATATTGAAGTAAACGGCAAGGAATTCTACAAGAATGCCGCGGAAAACGTAAACGATCCGGCCCACAAGAAGCTGCTTACGGATCTTGCGGACATGGAGCTTACCCATCAAAAGATATTTGCGGAAATGCGCAGGGAACTGGCAGCAAAGGAAAAGGCCGAAACCGTTTTCGACCCTGATGGGGAAGCTGTGGCCTACATAAAAGCCCTTGCGGACATCCGCGTGTTTTTTGAAAAAGAAATTGACACCTCCTCCATGGAGGAAATCCTGAAAGCAGCCCTTATTGCGGAAAAGGACTCCATTGTTCTTTACACGGGAATGAAGGAGATGGTGCCTGAAAAATTCGGTAAAAACCGGATTGATAATATCATTAAGGAAGAAATGGGCCATATCCGCCTTTTAAGCGCGGAACTCAAAAAGCTGAAAAAATAAAGTTCGGTCCATGTGAAAGCAAAGGCAAGGCGAGTTCATTTTTCCGAAAGTCAGACAAACATCGAAAACAGGGAAAGGAGAAAGCAATGGCAAAACAGCTCGAAATTTATAAGTGCGACGTGTGCGGCAATATTGTAGAGGTTTTCCAGGGAGGCAAGGGAGAGCTTGTCTGTTGCGGACAACCCATGCAGCTGCAGACGGAAAATACGGTGGACGCGGCCAAAGAAAAGCATGTCCCGGTTATCGAGAAGGTCGAAGGCGGTGTTAAGGTCAAGATCGGAGAAGTGCCTCATCCCATGGAGGAGAAACATTATATTCATTGGGTTGAAGTGGTTGCGGACGGCAGGTGCTATACGAAGTTTCTGAAGCCGGGCGACGCACCGGAAGCCTTTTTCTGCATCGATGCCGCAGATATCAAGGCGCGGGAATATTGCAACCTTCATGGGCATTGGGTAAAATAGAGGGAGAACATGTCATGACCAGTTGGAAATGCACGAATTGCGGATATACTTTCCAGGCGGACGCGCCGCCGGAGAAATGCCCGTCCTGTAAGGCCAAATGCGAGTTTGTGGATAATTCCTGCTATACGCCCGATTGTGCGGACAAAGGGGTGGATGAACGAATCGGATCCGATAAATAGGAGATTTCGCCATGGCAAAAGCCCTTATTGTATATTCCACAAGGGCGGGGGAGACGCGCCAGATCGGCGAGTTGATCGCCGAAGGAATGCGGTTTTCCGGCGTGGATGTAACGGTGGTTGACGTAAAGGAGATCAAGTCTGAAAAAGATTTGGACGGCTATGACGCCTATGTGTTCGGTTCTCCCACGTACCATGGCGATATGCTTCAATCCATGAAAACAATGCTTTTTATGGCGGAAAAGGCCGGCCTTGAAAACCAGCCTGGCGGGGCTTTCGGTGCATTCGGATGGAGCGGCGAATCCCCGGAGCGCATATACGGTACCATGAAAAACATATTCAAGATGAACATGGCCGGCGCTCCGTTGATGCTGAAAAACAGCGCCCTTGGCGGCGGCATCAAAATGGCCCAGGATTATGGCCGTGAAATCGCCGGAATGATGTAATCGGGCGGACCATTCTGCTCGCTGCACGGCGGAGATCCGGATAAATGAAAACAGGAAACAATGGATAAACAAAGAAAAGAGCAAAAGGAGGCGAAAATCATGGATAAGTATGTGTGCGGTGTATGCGGTTATGTTTATGATCCGGCAAACGGCGATCCGGACAATGGCATAGAACCCGGGACCAGTTTCGGGGACCTGCCGGATGACTGGGTCTGCCCGGTTTGCGGTGCGGCCAAGGATGATTTTGAAAAGCAGGAATAATCCCTGCTGGAAAAAGCGGTAAGATTTCAAAGGACGGCTGTCCGCGCTGCGACAGCCGTCCTTATGAAATTTTCTTGTTTTACGGAAAGCGGTGCAACCGGGCCCGCAGCCGCTTCTGCAGGAATGGAATTTTTTTGTGGGGAAATCATATTTGATGCACTCGTAAAAAGTCGATTTTCAGATGGCTCCGTAAAAAGTTCAAGATCAAGGCTTGTGTGATTTCGAAGAATGCAGCGTACTT
>JAABTJ010000039.1 GCA_011389935.1 Desulfobacteraceae bacterium | reverse complement strand
CGTACGGCTAAGTACGCTCAATTCTTCAAAAATTGCACGCGCCTTGATCTTGAACTTTTACCTTTGCCGTCCAAAATCGACTTTTTACGGGCTCATCATTTTTGTCTTGCCCATTTGTCTTTAAATATAAACACGGTTTGTCCGGGTGTCATGGACTGCAACACCTTACAGGTTAATGTAAGCATGCAATCCAAAAAACCAACCCTTTTCACTTGCCGCAGCATTTTTTGTATTTCTTGCCGCTGCCGCAGATGCATGGGTCGTTGCGCCCTGTTTTCGTGGCATTTCTTTTAAAGGGCTGCTTTTGCTGCGGTTCATTCTTGCCGTGGGAAAAAGTCATTTCCTGCTCGCGCGGCTTTGTCAGCTCCCGCTGCGTGTCTTCGGGCTGGGCGATCTGGATGCGGAAGAGGATTTTCACGGTTTCCTCCCGGATCCGGGAGATCATGTCCTGGAACATGTTGAAGGCTTCTTTCTTGTATACCATGATCGGATCCTGCTGGGCATAGCTCCGAAGCCCGATCCCTTCCTTCAAATGGTCCATCTGGAGCAGGTGGTCCTTCCAGAAGCTGTCCACGGTCTGCAGCATCACGTAGCGCTCCAGGCGCCGCATATGTTCCGGGGGTATCCATGTTTCCTTTTCCGCGTATTTCTCCATTGCCATATCCGCTATGCGCTCCTCGACCTGCTCGGGCGTGGCGCTCTTTTCAAGGATCTCCTCCGGATGGATTTTCATGGCAAACTGTGCGTAAACCGCATCGGCAAATTTTTTCCCGTCCCATTCATGGGGGGGGATGCCTTCGTCCGCATAGGTAAAGACGACCTCTTCGGCTTTCTCCCGGATCATTTCCTCTATGGTGCTCCTGAGGTCCTCGTTGTGCAGCGCTTCCTGCCGCTGGCGATAGATGACTTCCCGCTGCTGGTTCATCACGTTGTCAAAATCGAGAAGCTGCTTTCTGATCTGGAAATTGTGCCCCTCCACCTTGCTCTGGGCGTTTTCAATGGCCCGGCTGATCATTTTGTGTTCAATGGGCTCCCCTTCGTCGATGCCCAGCCGGTTCATGATGCCGGAAATTCTCTCGCCGCCGAAAATCCGCAGCAAATCATCTTCCATAGAAAGATAAAACCGCGAAGATCCGGGATCCCCCTGGCGCCCCGAACGACCCCGGAGCTGGTTGTCGATGCGACGGCTTTCATGGCGCTCGGTCCCCAGGATATGGAGGCCGCCCAGGGCCACCACGCCTTCGCCCAACACAATGTCCGTTCCGCGGCCGGCCATGTTGGTGGAAATGGTGACGGCCTTTCTCTGGCCGGCATTGGCGATGATCTCCGCTTCCGCTTCGTGGTTTTTGGCGTTCAAGACCTCATGCTTGATTCCCCGCTTTTTCAGCAGGCGGCTCAGGTGCTCCGACACGTCGATGGAAACGGTACCCACCAGCACCGGGCGGCCGATCTTGTTCAAATCGACGATTTCGTTAATGGCGGCGTCGTATTTTTCCTTTTTGGTCATGTAAATCGCATCCGGATAGTCCTCCCGGATCATCTGCTCGTTGGTCGGTATCACGACGACGTCGAGATCATAGATGGATTTGAATTCCTCGGCTTCGGTGTCCGCGGTACCGGTCATGCCGCTCAGCTTGTTATATATCCGGAAGAAATTCTGGAACGTGATCGAGGCCAGTGTCTGGTTTTCATTGGCGATGGTAACGTTTTCCTTGGCCTCCAGGGCCTGGTGCAGCCCCTCGCTGTACCGCCTGCCGGGCATGAGGCGCCCGGTGAATTCATCGACGATAACCACTTCCCCTTCCTTGACGATATAGTCCACATCGCGGGTAAACAGGGCATACGCCTTCAATGCCTGGTTTACGTGATGAAGGATGTCGATGTTCCGGCTGTCAAACAGGTTTTCAATATTCAGGAGGCTTTCAACCTTTGCAACACCTTCGTCCGTGAGGGAAACCGAGCGCGATTTTTCATCCAGGTTGTAATGCTCTTCCCGCTTCAAATGCGGCACCACCGCATCGACCTTGTAATACAGATCGGTCGATTTCTCGGCCGGCCCGGAAATGATCAGCGGGGTCCGGGCCTCGTCGATCAATATGGAGTCCACTTCGTCGACGATGGCGTAGTTGAGTTCCCGCTGGACGAGCATCTCCCGGCTGAACTTCATGTTGTCTCTCAGGTAGTCGAAGCCGAACTCGTTGTTGGTCCCGTAGGTGATATCCGCCCGGTATGCCTGCTTGCGCGACTCCTCATCCAGACCATGGATGATGTTGCCCACCGACATGCCCAGGAAATTGTATATCTTGCCCATCCATTCCGCGTCGCGCCTTGCCAGGTAATCGTTAACGGTAACGACATGGGCCCCTTTCCCGCTAAGCGCATTGAGGTATATGGGCAGGGTGGCCACCAGGGTTTTCCCTTCACCGGTTTTCATCTCCGCGATATTGCCCTGGTGCAGAACAACCCCCCCCAGAATCTGCACGTCAAAATGCCGCATATCAAGCGTGCGCCGGGACGCCTCGCGGACAACGGCAAACGCTTCGGGAATCAGATCTTCAAGGGTTTCGCCGTTTTCAAGCCGGGATCTGAACGCGGGGGTCATTGCCGCCAGATCCTGGTCGCTCATTGCCGTCATTTTCGGCTCAAGGGCGTTCACCGCATCGACGATTGGGTTGAGCCGTTTCAATTCCCGGTCGTTTTTGCTGCCGAATATACGGGTCAAAAAACTGGCTGCTATGCTGGTACTCATAATCTTGAAAATTCCCTGGATGAACTCGTATTTGAGTTATGATGATATTGTTTTCAATGACGGATGCCGCCATTGCGATCCGACCGAATTATACCAAATCCGGCGTCAATCACAACTGTTTTTCCGGGGCGTCTCCGGGGCGCGCCAAAGCGGCCCCGATGCATCGCACAGAAGAAAAAATAGGTACTCCCCCGGGCAAGTCAAGCCCCAAGCGGTGGGCTCGACCCCGATACCGACGCCGGTACGGACAGGACTTACAACGATGGGATTTCCGGGGCGCCATAAAAAGCGGGACCACGCACCATTGGCCGGTGCGTGGTCCCGCATGGATAGAACCTATCTCAAAATTATCTTTCGGCCCAACATCTTTGTTGGCGTCTTATTTCAAATCCTCAAAATACTCCAGTATGTCTGCGGTTTGAAACAAGACGCCGCCGCGATCTTGAACCGAAAGGTTCTACATCATGCCGAGTTTG
Organism: Desulfobacteraceae bacterium; assembly: GCA_011389935.1. GTDB lineage: Bacteria > Desulfobacterota > Desulfobacteria > Desulfobacterales > Desulfosalsimonadaceae > B1SED10-16. The sequence continues at coordinate 16,339 of JAABTJ010000039.1, read as the reverse complement.
TACTTCATGGAATTGAGGGTGTTCTTCATGAGCATGGTAATGGTCATGGGGCCGACCCCTCCCGGCACCGGGGTAATGGAACCGGCGATCTCCTTGGCCGCGTCAAAGTCGACGTCGCCGCGCAGGATGGCTATTTTCTTGCCAGTTTTTTCACTCACCTTCTCACCGACGCGGTTGACGCCCACATCGATAACGCATGCGCCCGGTTTGATCCATTCCGGTTTCACCAGTCCGGGAACGCCCGCGGCCACGATCAGGATATCGGCCCTCTTGCAATGGGCGGCCAGGTCCTGTGTGCGGGTATGCACGATCGTCACCGTTGAGTTGGCGCCGGGACCTTTTTGAACCATCATGTTGGCGATGGGTTTGCCAACGATATTGGAGCGGCCGACAACCACCACTTCCGCGCCGCTGGTTTCAACCCCTGCGCGGACGATCATTTCCTGGATGCCTGCAGGCGTACAGGGCGCAAATTTCACCTCAGCGCCGCCGATCATCAAGCGGCCGACATTGACGGGGTGAAAACCGTCGACATCCTTGTCCGGATCGATGGCGTTGAGGATTTTTTTATCGTCGATGTGCTTCGGCAGCGGCAGCTGAACAAGGATGCCGTGGATGGAATCGTCCTTGTTGTACTTGTCGATGATCGCCAGCAGGTCCGCCTCGGAAATATCTTCGGGCTGGTCGTCCTGGATTTCTTTAAAGCCAAGGCGATCGGCGGTTTTAATCTTAAGCGTGACGTAGGATATCGACGCCGGATTTGCGCCTACCAGGATGGTAACGAGTCCGGGGACAACCCCCTTTTTTTCCTTGATCTCTTTTACTTCCGCCGCAATTTCCTCAAGGATTTCTTCTCTTATTTCCGTTCCTTTAATCAACTTTGCCGTCATTTTCTGCTCCTTTGTTAAAATGTGGTAAACAATCCAAAAACCTTCCAAAAAATCATCCAAAAACCATATTGATGCATATCAATACCAAAACCGATTTTTCCCGCGCAACAGAGCCGCCACGGGGCGGATTCATACCGGAAATGGCGTCATGTCCAGTCCCGCAGTTTCCTTCAGCCCCAGCATGATATTCATGTTCTGCACCGCCTGTCCGGCAGCTCCTTTCACCAGGTTGTCGATAACCGACATCAGGATCAGGCGCCGGTGATCGCGGTCAACGACAAAACCGATGTCGCAGTAATTGGTGCCCCGGACATTGCGGGTATCGGGTGGACGGCCGGTTTCAGAGATCCGAATGAACCGCCGGCCGGCATAAAAGGCGGCAAGGCAGGCAAAAATGTCCTCATCGGCAATGTCCCGGGAAAGGTTCGCATATATGGTGGTTTCCATGCCCCTGTTCATGGGGAGCAAATGGGGGACAAAGGTAATGTTTACATCGGCCCCGGCAATACCGCTCAATATTGCCTCCATTTCCGGTTCGTGACGATGGGCGGCGACCTTGTAGGCCTTGAAGGACTCGTCCACCTCGCTGTAAAGGGACGCCACGGAGAGCGCCCTGCCCGCACCGCTGACCCCGGATTTCGAATCGGCCACAATCGTCGAAGGGATGACCAATTCCGCACGGATAAGGGGGATCAGGGGCAACAGGACGCTGGTGGGGTAGCATCCGGGATTGCCGATGACATCGGCATGCGCTATCCGGTCGGTAAACACTTCGCTCAGTCCGTACACGCTCCGGCCAAGCAGGTCCTTTGCCGTGTGGGCGGTATAGGCCGCCTCGTATGCGCCGGGATCGGAAAAACGGAAATCCGCCGACAGGTCGATGACTTTTTTCCCGCGCGCAACAAGATCGGGAACGATCCCCATGGGCAGCTTGTGCGGAAGGGCCGTAAACACGATGTCCGCCTTTTCGCAAACCGCATCGATGGAAAAAGTTTCGCACGCAAGCTCGACGACACCGGAAAACGCCGGGTAAATATCGGCAAACGGCACGCCCCCGTACTGCCGGGACGTCAAAATCGTCAAATCGACCGACGGATGTCCGGAAAGCAGCCTCACAAGCTCCGCCCCGGCATATCCGGTCGCGCCGACGACACCGACTCTGGTCATTGCTCCTCCTGGTGTGCACCATTACTCACGCCGGGGCGTGCGTAGTGGCCATGAAAAATGGCCCTACCATTATGATCCGATGGCCGCAGCCATCGGCAGCGCCCAAAGCCATCCCCTGAAATATAATTCCCCTATCGATATCAAAGCTTTAATCCAAATTCAAGGCGTTTGTATGCCGCCCCCGCCAATTTGACCCGGTGCTCGGCGCATATTCGAAACAGGCGTCCACGGCCGGATCGAAATCGATGAGGCCCATGCTCCCCTTTGTTGGACCCGCGAGGGAGAGTGGTTCAAAAAATGCACTCCGGTCAAGCCGGTTGATATACGGCCAGCCGAAAGAAGGGGGAAAGGGATGGGGCAGGGCGTCCCTGCGTATGACGGACAAATGCAGATGTGGGGGGAGCGGGGTTTTTCCCGGATCTGCCGGGGCGATGTGCGCCAGGGGTTCTCCCTTTCGGAGCGCAGCGCCGGGCGTCAAACCGTCTGCCGGCACCACGTGGGCATAGAGAATGTATACCGGCGCGCCAGCCCCCCAGTCGCCGGTATGCGTACAAACAATGGTTTTGCCGATAAAATCGTCGACCATGGCGACGACCGTGCCGTTTTCGCTCGCGGGAACGCAAACAGCGGGGTCAAGCCGGTAGCGCCTTCCGTCTGCCGCCTCGAAAAAACACAAATCCACCCCTTCATGGGTAAACGGCCGCGACCGTCCCGCCCCCCACCATGTTTGGCGGCTGCCAAACAGCATCCCCGGATAAAACAGCCATCGTTTGACACCGAGACGATCCAGCCGGTTCAACGCGATCAGTTGGTCGATAAATGTCATTTTTCCTCGCCCGGCGGACATCAGTATTGACGGCTTCGTAAAAAGCCCAATATCTGCGTTGCGCACAATTTCTGAAGAATCTCACGCACGGCTAAGTACGCTCAATTCTTCAAAAATTGCACGCGCCTTGATCTTGAACTTTTACCTTTGCCGTCCAAAATCGACTTTTTACGGGCTCATCCGTATTTATGCTTCGCTGTTTTTTGCAAGGGTATGGAAGCGCCGCGCTTCGTCGAGCTCCCCCTTCTGATGAAAGATATCGGAAATCCTCTGGAAATACGCAGCGCGATTGTCCGGATCCTCCTGAACAAGCCCGATATATATGTCCAACAGGTTTTTGGAAGTATCGCCGCTTTGATAGCAAAGCTCGGCATACCTTCGCTTGAGAAACGGGTCGGCCCGCGTGCCGCATGAATGGCACTTGTTGATGATTTCCGCGTAAAGCGCTTTTGCCTCCTCAATCCGCCCCGACGCTTCAATTGTTTTTGCAAGGGCGCGGGAAATGATTTCGTCTTTCCCGTGAATGGCCGCGCATTCATTGAAAATCGCTTCGGCAGCGGCGTATTCTTTTTTCTGAAACCGGTTTTCCCCCTGGAGCAAAAGCATTGCCTTTGTTTTTTTTATGCTGTCGGGCACTTGGGACAAAAGACGCCCCGACCGGTCAAAGTCTTTTTTCCCCCAGTAAATTTCGCAAAGCAGCTGGTAGGCGCGCGTCTGCTCCGGGTTCTGCACGACAAAGGACTCCAGCAGTTCGGCCGCCTCGTCGTTGGCGTCCAGATGAATATAGGCCGTTGCCAGCTCAAGCGGAATAAGGGTGTAGCCGCTGTTTTCCGCCATGGCATCCTCCAGGTGCTTTGCAGCGGCCTGAAAATCCCCGTCATTTAATGCGACGTATCCCGAAACGAACGATCTGCCGTACCCCTGGTAGGCCTCCTGCATCTCTTCGGGAAGCGCATGACAGAGTACGCTGAAGATTTCCTCGTCATATTCATCCTCCTCGTCCGTTTCCTCTTCTTCTTCCAGCCCTGACTCCGCCCATTCGTATACCGGCGGCGGCTTTACCGAAGGGGCGTCGCTGCCGACAAAATCGGCAATCCTTTGTTCAATCTTCCTTTTTACATCTCCATCCCCCGCGAGCTCCATGGCCAACTGGAAAAGTTCACGGGCATCTGCGTGTTCTCCAGCCGCTATCATTATTTCGGCATCTTCCAGATGGGTTTTTGCAAGCGCGCTTCGCGCGCTGCCCAGCTTATCGGACAGCCGGTCCTTGAGAGGGGCTTTTTCCGGAAACCGTTTTTCAATCTTGTCCAGCGCCTTTTCATATTCGATCAGGGCATCGCCAAAGGCCCCGCTTCTCATGAATTCATCCCCGCGCTCTTCATGGGACTCGGGGGATCTGCCCGAAAAAATGCCGAAAAAACCCATATTTCCTCCGAAAAACAAATAGTGCTGTATGGACGCGGCGCAGCGCGCCCGGGGGTGTTCCCCCGACCTTTCCCTTTATTGCCGCGCTTTCATTCGGATCCACCCGGATCCTTTCCCCGAAAGCATGTTCATTGATATCCCCGCACCTGTCCAGGTGTCAATGTTTTCCTGTCGTACCGGGTTTCTTCGCCCATTTTTATCGGCGTTGCAAACCGCCTGCAATTCTGCTAATTTTTACGCCATGGAAAACCACATTCAACGCATGTCCAGCATTGACAACTTACTGCTGGCCCTGAACCAACCCGGTCCGCCCCCTGTCATCACCGGTAGTTTTGAATTCGAAGGGCGCCTGGATTTGAAACGTGTATCAGCGCTGGTTGAAAAACAGCTGCTGTGCCATGACCGCTTTTCCATGCTGCCGTCGCGCAAAACCGGCAGGGGGACATGGGAATGTCAACCATCTGTTGACCTGGAATACCATCTTTGCCGCACACCGGTCCCCTCCCCGGGCGGAAAAGAACAGCTCCGGAACCTGTTCACCGAACTGTCGGCCGCCCCCCTCGACCCGGAAAGACCCCTCTGGCGAATCCATTATATCGAAAACATCCGCTCCGGGGGATCGATTCTTTTTTTCCGCATCCATCACTGTGTTGGAGACGGCATGGCGCTGGTTAACCTGCTGCTCTCCATTACCGAAAACGAATCCGGTACGGCCGAAAGCCGGTTGCACGGTAAAAACCCGGGTGGCCGGAATCCGGCGCGGGGCAAGCGGCAATGCCATAAGGCCTGCGATTTTGCGAAAAAAAAAATAAACTCCATCGCCAGAGAACCCGTTCATGTCAGAAAATGCGCCGGAAAGATGCGCACCGCCCTTTCCGAAACGGCCATGACCATCGCCAGGGTCCTTATGCTTCCGCCGGACCGGCAATATTTTTCTGCAAAACCGCCCGGAAAACAGCGGGAAATGGCATGGTCCGCCCCCCTGCCCCTGGATGAAATCAAAAAAACAGGCGCCCGCTTCAACGCCACCGTGAACGATGTCATTGTCGCACTGATAACCGGGGGGCTTCGCCGGCACCTGCGTAAACGCTGCGATTTGGAAACCTTGCCCCCCCTCCGCATGGCGGTGCCCGTCAATATCCGCCCCACGGGAACGGACAGGGAGCCGGGTATTGAACTGAAAAATGAATTCGGCTTTGTACTGGCACCCCTGCCGGTTGCCATCAAAGATCCCGTCCGCCGCATTCGCCGCGTTCACGCCATTCTCGAAAAGTTGAAGCAGTCATCGGACGCTTCTGTTGCATGGGCGGGAATGAATGCGCTCGGCGCGGCCCCCGAAGAGGTAGCCGTGAAAACCGCCCACCTGTTTGCCGAAAAAATAACCGGGATCATCAGCAATGTACCCGGTCCGGACCGGCCCCTGTATTTCGCAGGCGGAACATTGAAAAACATCCTTTTCTGGCTGCCGCTGATCAAGGGCATGGGCATCGGCATCAGCGCCTTCAGTTATAACAATGCCGTGTCGCTGGGGATTGTCACCGATGCCGGCATGGTTCCCGGTCCGGACGCCATAGCGCGGCATATTGAAGAAGAATTCAACGGGATTCTCGGGAAAGAGGTCGATTAAGGTTTATGCGGTACCTTCCCGGGGGGGCGCCGCTTCCCCCTGCACAATGCCCCTGCCGATCCTGCGCAGGCCGGCCATATCACAAACCTCGCCATCTTCCATGGAAATGACCGATACGGGAACCTTTTCCCCTGTTGTCCTGCGCAACTGGCGGATCACCTTTTGATCACTTTGGGCAAGATTGTAATACCAGTGGTACGATGTCTCGAGATCGCGGATACTGTCTGGGGGCAGGAGCTTTTTGCTGCGAATCTCGCGGAAAAGCATTCCCACGTCCGCCGGGCTGTCCGCCTGGTGCACCCGGTTGACGACAAAACCGTAAAACGGCATCCCGCGCTCCTTCAGGCGCCGGTAAAAAAAACCGGCTTCCTGCATCGGATACGCCCGGGGGGTGGTTATGGCGACAAAAGCGGTAATCGGGTCTGAAAGCAGCGATTCCACGGCTTTTGCCCGATTCTCAAAACCGTCGAGCAGCGCGTCGTTAAACAGGGAGAAAAAGCTGACCAGATCCTCCATGGCCTGCTTGCCGACCACCTGCGATATCGCCTTCATAAAGGGCGTCATGACCAGCCCGAACACCCTGCCGCCCAGTTTTCCCACCCTGGACCGGGGGCGAAGCAGTTTCATGAAATAGGGATGCCCCAACAGGTTGAGCACCCGCTGGGGGGCGTCCAGAAAATCAAGCGCCCGCCGGCTGGGGGGGGTATCCAGCACAATCAGGTCCCACTCGCCCTGGGCGTGTATTTCGTAAAGCTTCTCCATGGCCATGTATTCATGGGATCCGCCCATATTTTCGGACAGGTGCTGGTAATACCGGTTGGCAAGAATCCGCTGCTGCATCTCCTTTGGTGCGTACCGCTCGATCAGGTGATCAAACGTACGTTTTGCATCCAGCATCATGGCATGCAACTCACCGGGCATTTCTCCGAACGAATCAAGGGGAACCCGCCTGGCCTTATCCCGGAACGCCCCAATGCCCAGGACATCCGCCAGCCGACGGGCCGGATCAATGGTCAATACAATGGTTTTCAGTCCGGACAGGGCCCCGTGAAGTCCAATGGCGGCCGAAATGGTCGTTTTCCCCACCCCGCCGCTGCCGCAGCATACGACAATCCGCGGTCCGCCCGGTTTGCCCATGTTTTCAAGCATCCGGACCCTCCCCTGGCGCCCCTGGCGGCGCCACCCATTGGTCGGCGATTTGCCGCATGTCACCGACGGCCATATCGTTCGTATAGAAAAAGGGGATTTCCACCACGGGGCAGGATACCGCCCTGTGAATATAGTCAATGTATTTTTCGTGAATTTCCCGCCGGGTATACTGGTGGCGGGCAGCCGCAACCACCGCATCCAAAGCCTTCCGATGGGATACCGACGCGCGCAGCCTGCCCAGTCCCTCTTCTGAAAAGATCATGCCATGGGCATTTTCGACATTTCTGGAGGAAAAAATATCCGGATATACGCCGTTTAAAAAAAACATCCGAACCGGAACACGGATTTCATCGCGGGCAATGCCCATCAATTCAACGGATTCCTTTACGGGAAGTTCTTCCGGAAGAGATACCAGCGCCAGGGCCGTCCGGTCCGGGTCCTTCAAAAGGGCATCCAGTTGTTTCACCTGGGAGACGAGGGGGCCTACGCGTATCATGCGGATAAGCGTTTTCGGCAGCCGAAGCAGGCTCAGCACATGACCGGTGGCCGGGGAATCGACAATGATGATGTCATAGACAGGGCGCCCGCTCTCCTGCCGGTCCGCTTCCCATCGCCACAGGCGCCCCAGCGTCATGACTTCCTTGAGCCCGGGCGTCGCCGTTGCAAGATAATCAAAAAGGCGGCTGCCGGTAATGCGCTTTGCAATAAATCCCGACTTGATATGGAAATGCGTATATGCGGCCATTTCGGCCTTCAGCAGCACCCTGGCAATGGAAATCCCGTCGGATACCGGTATGGGGGTTTCATTGATCTCTGTTTGCCCGAAAATACGGCCAATGGCCGTGCCTTCTTCAGTTTCTGCAAGAAGGACGCGTTTGCCCGCTTTTTCCGCGGCAAAGGCAAGCGAGAGCGACAGCGTTGTCTTTCCGGTGCCCCCTTTGCCCATGACAAAGATCAGCCGGCGGCTGAGCAATTGGGCAATTTCCTTGTGCATGTATTCCGTAGGCATCGGTACCGCCCGCTCTTTCTAGGACCCATCTCAAAATTCAAATCAACCATGATCAACCGGAATATCTCTTTCCATGGCTTCAATGGTTCGCTTTGCCTCCTCGATGCGCCCGGCAAGTTCCCGAACCTGATCAGCGCCAACCAGATCCCGTTTTTCTATTGCATCCTCGATTTGCCGGTCAATGGCTCCGGAAAACCGGTCATAAAAATGGGTCCAGTACCGATCGATTTCCGCTGCGACATCGGCGCCTTCCTTTTCTGGGGCTGTCCGTTTTTTCCTGAGGGCGGCCAGCAGTCCGTCGATCTCGTCCTGCGGCTCGCCGGAAAGATTGCTGCGAATCGACTCCCAGTAGGCTTTTACGTCGTTAATAAGGTCTTCGCCCCGTTTGAGCAGCCACATCAGAACGTTTTCCCCGGTTTCACCCGGGTCTTCGCCAGGCGCCGGGGGATTCACCCCTTCGGCCTCGTTTTTATGGGCTGCCCCGGAAAATACCTGGTGCGTAATATCCCTGCCGGTTTTCGCCTCCACAATGGACACGCGTTTTCCTCCCTCGACCAGCCGGGCCATTTGCTCGCGCGTGATATATGTTTTTCCGAGCGTATCATAGAATCGGCCGTTTGCATAACGCTTGATCCGGACCATAATGCCTCCCCCCGGTTGTTGTTGGTTGTGTATTATACCGGTTGTATGTTACGATAAACCATCTCAAAAAAATCTTTTGGCCCAATATCTAATGTTGCGATTGGTTCTACTCATCTTACTACCAACAACGGACAATGTAAAACACCATGAGCGAAACAGACAGGAAACCACCGATGATCGAACGGGCGCTTATTCTTTCGGGCGGCGGCGCAAGGGGTTCCTACCAGGTCGGCGTTATCCGGTACTTGAATGAAATCGGCTGGATACCGGACCTTGTGTGCGGCACATCCATCGGCGCGGTGAACGCGGCAGCCTACGGAACCGGAATTTCCACGGAAAAGATGGCCGATCTCTGGTTCACCCATGACCGGAAAACGCTCAAACAGTTTTCCCTTCCAGGGATTATCGACAGCCTCAAAAACGGGCGAAAATACAAGCCCCCGGCTGAAACGCGCTACATCCGGGCGCTTCTTGAAAAACATATCGACATCGATGCCCTGCGAAACAGCCGGACCCGCATCATCATCACCGCACTGAACATGAAAACCGGGCAGATCCGGTATTTTACCCAGAAGGTCATTGAGATGGACCATATCATGGCCTCAACGGCCATCCCCATGGTCTTCCCGTGGCAGCATATCGACGGGGTTCCGCACTGGGATGCCGGGCTGATGGCCAACACGCCCCTTATGCCCGCACTGGCATGGAATGCCAGGGAAATCCTGGTCGTGCTCAATTCACCGGCCGGCGTCTTTGCGGTCGATGAACCGGTAACGCGAAAGCAGGTGTTCGAACTCTCCGTGGAGCATGTGCTCATCGGCTCCTACATGGCGATGCTTCCGGACAGCACCTGGCAGAGCACGCCCGATGCAGGCTTTTTTGAGACCCCCCTTTACGGATCGCCGAGGATGGAACTCGCCCTCCAGGGATCCACCCTCCGGGTCGTGGCGCCGCCGAAAATGCTGGGGCTCGGCTCCATGTTCAATTATTCGAAAAGACAGGCGAAAAAGCTGATCAAGGAGGGGTACGCGAATGCGAAGATGCAATTGGGCCCCTATCTGAAATAACGGGTCAAAAGGTGTTGTTTCATGTCAACCATCCGGCAGCAGATCATTGACCTTCTTGAAAACAACGACCATGATGCAAGAGAGATCTCCCAGCTGCTGCGCATCAGCGAAAAAGAAGTATATTCCCACATGACGCATATTGAAAAAACGGTGTCGGCAAAGGGGAAGAAGCTGCTGATCACGCCTTCCGCATGTCTTGCATGCGGCTACACCTTCAAACAGCGGAACCGGCCCGAGCCTCCCGGCAAATGCCCGCGGTGCAAAAGCGAGCGCATTCGAAAACCAAGGTTTTCAATCGGCTGAGGGTTTGGCCGGTATCTGCCGATCCGCCAGGATCTTTTCCAGCAGATCGAGGCGGATCGCCTCGATGCAGGCGTCTCCGATACGGTTGAGCAGCACGAAATGAATCTGGTCCCCTTCCCGTTTCTTGTCGCGGGCAAGGGCGTCGATCACCGCGGGCACATCCATTTCCGCCCGGGTAGGCAGGTGCAGCGCTTCAAGGAGGTTCGCAAGGCGACGTGCATCGCCTGTGGAAAGGCGGTTTTTTTCCACGGACAGCCTGGCTGCCGCTGCCATGCCGACGGAGACCGCCTGTCCGTGCCGCAGTCCTGCCGTTTTTTCCAGCGCATGCCCGAGGGTGTGTCCGAAATTGAGCTTCCGCCGCTCCCCTTTTTCCCGCTCATCCCGGTTCACGATATCAGCCTTTATCACCACGGATTGGTAAACAATGGACGCCATCATGGCGAAATCCTGCATTGACCCTTCCACGGCAAAGCGCTCGAGGGTTTTAAAATATTCCGGATCGGCAATGGCGGCATGCTTAACGATCTCGGCAAATCCGCAGGCCCGCTCTTCTTCCGGAAGCGTGTCGAGAAACCGGGGGTCGCAGGCAACCATCTCCGGCTGGGTGAAGGTGCCGACCATGTTTTTGTAGCCCCTGAAATTAACGCCGGTTTTCCCCCCCACGCCTGCATCCACCTGGGCGAGCAGGGTGGTGGGAATGTAGCCGAAGCGCACCCCGCGCAAATACGTGGAAGCGGCAAAACCCGTTACGTCGCAGACAATCCCGCCGCCGATCCCCAGGACAAACACGGACCGGTCCGCCTCGATCGAAACCAGTCGTTCATAGATCATCCGGACCGTGTCGAGCGTCTTGATCTTCTCCCCCGTGCCGATGGAAATAACGGCTTTGGCCGTTGGAAACCGGTCTTCATAATAATGCCGGACGGTTTCGTCGGTGATGATCACCAGGGGGCATTCTTCCGGCAGAAATTGCCCCATATCTTCCATCACCTTTCCGACCAGTATCCTGGAATGGCCGGTCTTCCCCGATATTTCATGGATTTTCAAGCCCGCCTCCCCGTTTTCATATTTATGGCAACGCGATAAAATTACAAAGGTTCAATTTCCTTTGGAGCAGGTGCTGCTCCCCTTGGCGACTGTGAGTGATTGGGATCGCTCTACGGCTCGTTTCGCAACATCCTGCAATCAAAACCAATGCAGGATGTTTTGCGCCACTTCGCCAAGAGCGATCGACAATCACGCCCAATGTCGCTTACGGGCAGCAACACCTACCCCCAAGGGAAATTGGTCAGTTTATATATCGCATCATTGGCGGTCATTTTATATGCCGCATGCCTTGCTTCTCCTTTAGCGCTTCCACCACCTGGTGGACGTCAGCCAAGCATCACCTCCCTTTTGGGTTCAACATCGCGCAATTGCACTTGCCTGATTTCTTTTCGTCGGCGACCTTTTTGTAAATCAAAGAACGCCCATTTTCTTTATAATCCGTTTCAATATCCTTCTTTGTGTACGTAAAGCAGTAGCACACAAGATCGTCGTCTTTAAATTCATTCCGGCTGTTTTCTTGGTTTCGCATTTCAAATCCTCGAAATACGCGAGTATATCTGCGGTTTGAAACAAGACCCCGCTGCGAAATATAAAATGACCCATTTCCTTGGGCCGGTAGATGGTGTTGCCTGAAAGCAACATTGGGAGGACCTGGCAGCCCGCTCATGGCGAAGATACGCCCGGCGGCCTGAATTGTTTGAGCCCCGTTAGGGGCGAGTTTTCAGGACGCGGCGGATCAGGCCATAGAGCGGTCGCCAGGTCCTCACAGTTGCTGAAGGCAATACCATCTACCGGCCCAAAGAAATGGAGCCTTAAAAAAAACGGCAGCATCGCCTTGCTCTTTATCTTTCGGCCGAGGCAGACACATCGAATATGGCCCGCATCTGGCGGCAGAGAAGATCAAACTGATCCGGCAGGAGCGCCTGGCCGCCGTCGCATTTTGCGGTCTCGGGCGCATGATGGACCTCGATCATCAGTCCGTGCGCGCTCACGGCCGCCGCCGCCCGGGCCAGGGGCATCACCTGGTCCCTGTAACCGGCCGCATGGCTCGGATCCACGATAATCGGCAGGTGGCTTTCACGCCTGACCACGGGGATCGCCGAAAGATCGAGGGTGTTTCTGCTGTGCTTTACGAACGTGCGCACGCCCCTTTCGCACAAAATCACATCCGGATTCCCCTCGGTCATGACATATTCAGCGGCCATGAGCCATTCATCCACGGTGGCGGACATCCCCCGCTTGAGAAGGATCGGTTTCCCGGCATGCCCGGCCCGCCGCAGCAAACTGAAATTCTGCATGTTGCGCGTGCCGATCTGTATGATATCGGCGTAATTTTCAACCATGTCAAAACAATCCAGATCCATCACCTCCGTCACGATGGGCAGCCCGAATGCCTCCCGGACTTTTGCCAGGATCTGCAAGCCCTCCTCACCGAGGCCGTGGAACGCATACGGCGATGTGCGGGGCTTGAACGCACCGCCGCGAAGCATATCGCCGCCGGCCATTTTCACATGCTTTGCAATGGCCATGACCTGTTCTTCGCTTTCAACGGCGCAGGGGCCGCCGATAATGGTCAGGGAGTCCCCCCCGATGGAGACATCCCCCACGCGGACGACCGTGTCAACCGGGTGAAACTCGCGGCTGACAAGCTTATAGGGCTTGGTAACCGGCAGGGTCTCCTTGACGCCGGGCAAAGACCGGAAAAGCGCCTCGTCAATGGCGCCCTGGTTGTAAAGCACCCCTATGGACGTTCGCTCTCCGCCGGGAATGGGGTGCGCCGTGAATCCCTGCAATTCCACGGTCCGGATAACGCCGTTTACCTGTTCTTCCGTCGCATCCCGGTTCATTACGATCAGCATGATTAACTCCTCCCGCTGTCCATCCGTTTCCCCCCAAAGGGTTCCAAACAAAAAAGCCGCGGAGTCCCTTTACGACCCCGCGGCTTTTTCTGCCAGATATCTGCTTACAATTACAATGGTACCGGCCATGGGGCGCAACCAGAGGTCTCGGTTTTTCGCCACCAGAAGCCTTCTGCGATAAAAGCAATGCCTTTTCTGTCAATTTTGTGCATCATCAATTATAAAACCCGAATTATAAGGATGATAGAGACTTCTTTATTCTTTAGGGGCAATTACGTCTTTCGTCAAGAAAAAATAGCATGCCCGTTTTTATTCCCCTGTAAAATTGGGGCTCCGCTTTTCCAGAAAGGCCGTAAACCCTTCGACGCAGTCCTTGGAGGCCCCGACAGCAGCGCTTCCGTCAAGCTCCTTTGCAAGACCCGCCTCCATGCCGCCGTAGATACCGGCAGTCATGGCATCAAGTACGCATCGCACCGCAATGGGCGGGCGTCCGGCAAGCGTCTGCGCCATGGAGTACACTTCGTCCATGAAGGTTTCCGGCGGAAAAACACGGTCAACCGCACCGATTTCAAGGGCTTCTGCGGCAGTGAGTCGCTTGCTGAAGAGGATCATGTCCAGGGCTTTCTGCTTGCCCACAACCCGCATGAGGCGCTGGGTCCCGCCCCATCCCGGGATGATGCCCAGGTTCAGCTCGGTAAGGCCGATTTTTGCCTTGGGCGTATCCATCATGACCCGGAAATGACACGACAGGGCCAGCTCCAGCCCGCCGCCGAGAGCATGCCCGTTGATGGCGGCAATGATCGGCTTGGAATACCGGTCCACGCGGGTCCACAACTCCTGCCCCAGCGTTCCCGCCCGGGTTGCATTGGCCGCATCCGATACGTCAAAACCGGCGGAAAAGCACTTTTCCCCCATCCCGGTCAGGACTATCACCCGGACCGTTTTGTCTGTTTCGATTTTATCCAGCGTCTTGTCGAAATCTTCCAGGGCCGCAAGGCTCCAGGAGTTGGCCGGCGGACGATTTATGGTAATGGTGGCGATATGATCTTTTACATCCAGCAGTATGTTCTCTGATGACATGGCGATTTCCTCCATAAACGGTAATTAACTTCAGGTCCTTCACCAGGGGAATTACATTCCCCCGAAGCCCTCGTCTTGAATCTCAATGGCGGCAGGACACAAACCGGAAACAGCATTCATCCGTCCCAGGGTTCCGGGCAATACGGTGGACAGAAAAAACTCCGCCGTCTTGATCTGGCCGTTATAAAAGGCCGTATCGCTTTTACTGCACCCTTTTTCAAGTTTTTGGGAAGCCACTGAAGCCCGCCACACAAGCATCCATGCCATGATAACATCTCCCATCACCTCCAGAAAAGGAAGGGAATGGGCAAAGGCTACCTTGACCTCCATGGACATCGCTGTTTTACCGAGATCCCCCGCAACCTCGCCGAGCCGGCCGACAGCCGCTTCAAGTTCGCCGGCCATTTTTTCAAGGCCTTTTGCGCCCCTGGCCGCCTGGACGGTCTTTTTCATTTCATCCAGAAACGCCACGAAAACCGCCCCTTTTTTCATGCCGAGCTTGCGGCCCAGCAGGTCCATCGCCTGGATGCCGCTGGTCCCCTCGTAAATGGAGGCAATCTTGCAGTCGCGTGCGTACTGTTCCACCGGGTAATCCTTGCAGTATCCCGCTCCACCGTATACCTGCATGGCCTGGATGCATACCTCGTGGCCGTGAACCGAAAGATAGTCCTTGATCAGGGGGGTTAACAATTCGTACATGTCCAGGTAGCGGGTCCGTTCTTCCTCGGATTCGCCGAAATGCGACTTGATCCGGCAGTACGCGGCATAGTAGAAAAAGCTGCGCATGCCGTCCACGTAAGATTTCATCCACAGCAGGTTTCTTCTCACGTCGGGATGCTTGATAATGGGGACGGAAGGGGCGTCGGCCGTGAACGTATCCATGAGGTCCCTTCCCTGTATCCGGGTCCTGGCATAATTGACCGCCAGCATGTATGCGGAAGATGCATAGGCCAGCCCCTGCAGGCCGGTTGCCATCCGGGCGCCGTTCATCATGTTGAACATGATCCGCATTCCTTTTCGCTCTTCCCCCAGCAGGAATCCGATGCACTTCCCTTTCGAGCCCAGTGCCATGGAGCAGGTGGCGCTTGCATGGATGCCGTGTTTTTCCTCGGTCCCGGTGCAGACGATGTCGTTTTGCTCGCCCAGGGTTCCGTCGTCATTGACCAGGTACTTGGGAACGAGGAAGATAGAAATCCCCTTGGTCCCGGCGGGATCCCCCTCTATCCGGGCAAGCACCGGGTGAATGATGTTTTCACACAGATCGTGCTCCCCGTTTGTGATAAAAATCTTGTTGCCGGAAAGGGAATAGGAGCCGTCCGCATTTTTCACCGCCGATGTTTCGAGCGCCCCCACATCCGAACCCGCCGCGGATTCCGTCAGCAGCATCGTGCCTCCCCATTTTCCGGAGACGAGCTTTTCAATATATTCGTCTTTTTGCTCCTGGGTGCCATATTTGTAGATCATCTCTGCCGTGCCGTTTCCCATGGCAGCGTACGAAAAAAGCGCCCAGTTTGCTCCCATGAAGTATTCTACTGCGGCGGAAGCCACAAGAGGGGGTGCTCCCTGGCCGTACATCTCCGTCGGTTCCGACAAATTGGCCCATTCCCCGTCGAGGAGCAGCTTATGCACCCTGTGGAAGCAATCCGGCACTTTTACCGTGCCATTGTCAAAGCGCACCCCCTGGGTGTCGCCTTCCTGAAGGGTCGGCAGCATCTCCTTGATGGCGATCTTCCTGGCTTCTGTAATGATCATGTCGCAGGTTTTCCGGTTGAATTCCTTGTACATGTCAATGGCAAGAAGTTCCTCCCCGTTCATCTGCTCCCAGACAACAAAATCGATATCCCTTCGGTCCGCAATTTCCTGTGCCATTTTTCTTCCTCTCAAAAAAAGTTTCTTACGCCTGAAAACGCTCCATTGGTTGCTGCTGCTTCTGCCGTCTTTTTATCGGCATAACCCGCGCAAGTCAATTATTAATCTAACGAACGTTCGTTTTTTTACAAGCTATCTCAAAAAAACCTTTTGCCCATATATCTTCGTTAGAGGTGAAATTTAAATGGGCGTACCCCCCTTTTTTTCATTGCTTTTCTCTGTGAATCTCTGTGTCTCCTCTGTGGTAAAAACCACCCTCCCCGCATTTTCTACCCCACTTAATCTTTTTTTTGAGATGGCTTGCAGTAAAAAGGGGCGGATCAACGGCGGCTTCAAGCCGATGCAGAATTTTGAAAAAGTTTCTCCATCAACGGCTGAT
>JAABTJ010000038.1 GCA_011389935.1 Desulfobacteraceae bacterium | reverse complement strand
GCGCACAATTTTTGAAGAATCTCACGTACGGGTAAGTACGCTCAATTCTTCAAAAATTGCACGCGCCTTGATCTTGACCTTTTTCCTTTGCCGTCCAGAACGTCTTTTTACGACGCCATCAATTTTCTCCCGTATCATTTCATGGATTTTTCCGCCTGCGGATACCCATCGTCATGCCCCGTGGGGTTTTCTGTGTCCGGTTTTGAAGGGGAAGATCACCCGGGGGGTTGCCTGGAGACGAACCAGGATGTTTTCAATGCCCCGGACGGTCAATGACCGCAGGGCTCCGCCTGAAGCGACCATGACCATGGCCTCCAGAACGCCGGGACCGAAGACCCTTTCCGTCATTTTGGGGATGGTATCGATTACCATGCGGACGCCCCGCTGCTTGAGAAAATTGAGCCTGTCGACAGAAACTGCGGCCGTGATCACGGTTTTTCCGTCGAGTTCGTCGATGCCGCAGCTGCCGATACCCTCCGAAAAACCGGGATGCGGCACCACAACGATGTCGGCGCTTTGGATTCCCGCAGAAACCATATGCCGGTTGCACGCGTTGAGAAAAAAAGTCCTGTCGACCATTTTTTTTGACGAAACCTTTTCGGTGAGCGGCTGGACGTAGTCTGCATAGAGTCGCAGGTCTTCTATGGAATGAAGAATTTTGGGAATGCCCCCGGACAGGATCGGATCGCAGAATGAAAATTTTTCCGTGAATTCAAGAAGCCATTGGGCAATGGACGCATCAGCCAGGCCGGACGTAAAAAGAACCGCCGCCTCGTCAAACAGGTCGTCCCCGGTTAATTGCTGGATCCGGTCCATGGTCCATTTGCGGCAAACCGTATGCAGCCGACGGCCGGTGGCAACCGGCGTGCTGAAAAAACGGCACAGTTCCTGGATTTTATTTTCCTGTTGATCGCGCAGGGATTGGGATGCGACCCCTGAATGAAAGCGGATATTTTCCAGTGCAAGCGCATCCGCACGGCCATCGAACTTTTCAAGCGCATCCGCGACCGCCTCCATATCGCCGCCAGCGGCAATATGGATAATGTGAAAGTCCTCCCCGAAAAACTGCACATGGCCATCCGCTCTTTTTTTGCCGTTTTTCAGGTCCACCGCGGCGATGGTTTTCAATGGTCCGTCCCTGTCAACAGGCCTGCCCCTTTCAGATACGTGCCGACGCGGTTGACGTTGGTCATAAACATGCTGATTCCGGTCATTTGCGTAAAAATATCATCCCGGTTTCCGCATTTGGCCGCAAATTCGGGGCCGATGGCGACCGCGGGATCGTTTGCACCCTTGGCCTCGGGGCTTTTGGATATGGCTTCGACATATTGGTCCAGGCGTTCCCGGAGCAGCTGGAAGTAATCGATACGGGCGCCGGTCAGGGTGCCGGCGGTTTCGGACAGCCCGTGTGAAAAGTCAAAGACCCTTTTCCAGAAACCCGAAAGCAGCGGCTCCTTGAAGGGCGAGTCTTCCATGTGGAAGGATATCGCCCAGCCGGTGGCGATGATTTTCATCGCGCCGAGCTCGTATTCCACGGCCGTCCTGTTGATGTCTGCCTCCTGGTGAAGCTTCTCCATCAGCCACTTTGTCTCTTCCCGGTCGATGGCGTAGTTGAACAGGTCCTCTTCCGCCTGGGCGACAAATGATTTTCCGTTTTTTTGCGTTGTCATTGAAACCCGTTTTTTTGTGGCAACCCAAAAACCGAACAATTGGGTTTTATTTTTTTACCAGGGAAACGATCTGACCCATGGCCTGTTCCAGGGTAAGCCGCCCCATGTTGAGCACCATGTGATAGGTTTCCGGATCGTTGTAATTGGTGCACCCCATTTTTGCATAGACGTTTTTTCTGCGTTTTTCCCCGCCCAGCACCTCGTTGTAGGCTTTGTTGTCGGAAAGATTGTAACGCCGTTGCATGAACCGGATGCGCTGCTCCTTGCTCGCCACCAGTAAAAAATGATAGGTGTTTTCCCGCTCCGCAAGGATAAACTGGCTGCCGCGTCCCAGCAGGACGACGTTGTCCTGTTTCGCGAGATCCGTGACCACTTCCCTTAGTTTTTCAACATAGATCACTTCATCGATATAACCGGAACTTTCTCCCGCCAACCGCTCCATGTAGCCTCTGCTTATCATGGCGGAAACAATTTTGGAAAAGAGCCCTCCGGCAATATCTTCCATTTCCGTGATGGACTCTTTGGTTACCCGGATGCGCTTTGACAACTCCTGGATAACGGCGTCGTCGAGAAATTTGTAATTCAGCTTTTCCGCGACCATCTGGCCAAGGGTGCGGCCGCCGGCGCCAAATTGCCGGGATATTGTAATGACAGCCATGACAAGCTCCGTTTCTTTTTAGGGTTGCGTCTGTTTTTCCTGGTTTGCAATGGTAATATAAAAATAATCATACGGCCTGCAACTTTCACGCAGCTTTTCACCAGAAGCCATTTTGATGGCACCGTAAAAAGTCCAATATCTGTGTTATACGTGATTTCTCAGAATTTGCGGCTGACGCCTTGTGAACATGCACGTACGGCTAAGTACCCTGCATTCTTCGAAATCACGCAAGCCTTGCTCTTGAACTTTTTACAGAGCCATCTGAAAATTGACTTTTTACGAATTCATCCATTTTAAAAAAAATATTTTGGACCAATATCGGTGTTGGCAGTGAAACGGGAAACGCATAATTTCATGGGCGTCCCCCTTTTATTCATCGCTTTTCTCTGTGAATCTCTGTGTCTCCTCTGCGCCCTCTGTGGTAAAAACCACCCTTCCCGGATTTTTATCCCCACCCGCTATACGCAAAAACCACCCCCGCTATGATCTTGCGCCAAAATCGTTTTTTGAGATCGCTTGTAGCCGAAAGCAAAAAAATACACCTATCGTAAAACGCATTTTCGGGTCAACCCAGAACCCGCCAGACGCTGTCAATCCGCCGAAGCTCCCGGGCGGCTTCCCGGCAATCTTCCGGTGCCAGCCCGGTTTCGTTTTTTATTTTACAAAGCGCTACGGCACTGTCATAGACCGCATCAAAAGCGTTTTTTACATCCAGATTGTCATTCATCCGCGTTTCAAACGCTACTGTCATCTGCCGGATCCGGTCTGCTGCTCCGGGAAAGGCGTTTCCCGGCCTTGCCTGTTCGCTTTTGAGCCGGTGCGCAATGTCCCTGAGCGTGTCGAGTTTGCCCCGCGCCAGGTGAAGTTTGTTGTTGTTTATGTCGATTTGTTTTTGAAAGTGTCCGTATATCAGGAAAAAGCGGATATGGTGGGGACGGAAGCCCGTATCGAGGAGGTCCTGGACATATACGATATTGCCTGTGCTCTTGGACATTTTCTTTTTTCCCGCCAGCACATGTTCGCCGTGAAGCCAGAAACGGGAGAGGGTTTGCCCTGAAACCGCTTCCAGCACGGCGATATTGTAATCATGATGCCGGTACAAATTGTCCACGCCGCCGCACCAGATATCCGTCGTATATCCCATGTGCCCGGTGATCATGGCAGGATCCTGTATGTTCCAGGCGGGGCGCCCTTCCCCCAGCGGCGTTTCCCAGAACACGTCGCCGTCCTCTTTTCTGCGACCTTTCCAGAGGATAAAATCCCCCCGGTTCCAGCGTTTGCCCGGGTAGGTGTCCTTGCGGAAGCGGACCTTCTTTTTCGGCCACCGGCGCATGTCCAGGCCGAAAAGTTTCCCAAAGTCCTTAAACTTCAAAGGGTCGTAAAAGATATCCCTGCCGTGGCGGTAGGCGATCCCTTTTTTCATCAATTTTTCAATCAGGTAGACGGCCTGTTCGACGCAGGTCGATGATCGGGGAATGGTTTTGGGGAGCGCGATGTCCAGCAGCCGGCAATCCGTCATGAATCGGCGGGCCACCGGTTCTGTCAGCTCTTCCAGGGAAACGCCGGTTGTAACGGCCTGCCGGATGGCCTTGTCTTCAACGTCGGTGAAATTGATGACCCGCTGGACCGTATACCCCAGATACGCCATGTACCGCTGAAGAATGTCCTCGAAGAGAAACGTCCGGTAATTGCCTATGTGCGGCCATGCATAGATTGACGGACCGCATGTGAACATTTTAACGTTTTTTCCCTTCTCCCGGGGCGCGAAGCGTTCTTTGCGGCGCGTAAGGGTGTTATATAGATACAGTTCGGACGACATAAATGATAATGTCCTTTTTCATTGACAGGATCGTTGACGGCTTCGTAAAAAGTCCAATATCTGCGTTGCGCACAATTTGTGAAGAATCTCATGTACGGCTACGTACGATCAATTCTTCAAAAATTGCACGCGCCTTGATCTTGAACATTTTACAAGGCCGTCTGAAAATCGACTTTGTACGAAGCCGTCAGCGTTGACGGATTCGTAAAACCCCGGGACAGGAATTTTTTAGTCCTTACCAAATATAAGGGACTTTTCGGAAACTTGTCAAACGCACAGGAGACTGCCGGTAAAAACGGCAGCAATGAGAGACGCATGAACATGTACCAGAAAGAGCAGCTTCAGGCCCTTGAAATGGTCCGGCAGCACATGGATCTGCTGGAGAAAGGCTCGGGCATTTCCGGTTTCGACCTGAATGCCCATATTTCTGATTACCTGGTGTTCCGGCAGGATGTGGAAGATTTTTTCAGGAAATGGTTTGAACAACTGTGTTCGGAGAACTGCTACAGCAGCAGGCGCAGCGCGTGCTGTTCCAGAGACGGGATCATTGCTTTCTGGGCGGATGTGGTGATCAATGCACGCCGGTCCGATAGCAAAGAACTCGACCGGCTCGAAAAGGCGATCAGAAACCCGGAAAAGGCGTATAAATGCATATTCCTGACGGAAAGCGGGTGCGCCTGGCGTATAAAGCCGATTGTATGCGAAATGTTTCTCTGTTCGGAAGCAGAACAGACCGTGTTCGGGGCGCATGCGGACGCCCGGACAACCTGGCGGGAATTGGAAGAACGGAAAAAACGCTTTACATGGCCCGACCAGCTGGTCCTGTTTGAAGTGCTGGAGAAAATATTTATGGATGCCGGGTGCGACTCGCCGCTGATGTATATGCACAAGAGCCCGGGGTTGCTGCGGCTCATACGGCAGCGAAAACCAACCTCCCCGCTTTGAGACAATTTCAGTTGCGCATGCTGGTCACCGGCGCGGGAAGACGCCCCCCCCGGTTCAAAAATTCTTTGGCCGAATAAGGGTTGACATTCATTACCGGCACGGTTCCCAGGAGCCCGCCGAATTGTATCGTATCCCCGGCTTTTTTCCCGAAAGCGGGGATAATGCGAACCCCTGTGGTTTTGTTGTTGATGATACCGATGGCCAGCTCATCGGCAATAATTGCGTTGATGGTTTCCGCGGGGGTATCTCCGGCAACGGCGAACATGTCAAGCCCCACGGAGCAGACGGCGGTCAGGGCCTCCAGCTTGTCAAGTCCCAGTGCGCCGCAGCGGACGGCATCGATCATGCCCGCATCTTCGCTGACCGGAATGAAGGTTCCGCTCAACCCCCCCACGTTGCCGCTGGCCATGGCCCCCCCTTTTTTGACCGCGTTCATGAGCAGGGCAAGCGCAAGGGTCGAGCCGTGGGCGCCGATTTTTTCGATCCCGAAGGCCTCGAGGACATTTGCCACGGAGTCGCCGGTTGCGGTGGTGGAGGCAAGGGAGATGTCCACGATGCCGAAAGGGATTCCAAGGACTTCGGCCAGTTCCCGGCCGATGAGCTCCCCGGCCCGGGTGATTTTGAAAACCGTCCCCTTGATGACATCCGAGAGCCGGGTGAGATCGCAGTCCCGGTTTTGCTCGACCACGCTTTTAACGACACCGGGACCGCTGATGCCAATGTTGAGCGCCGTATCCCCTTCGCCGACCCCGTGAAAGGCGCCTGCCATGAAGGGATTGTCTTCCGGGGCATTGACAAAGACCACGAATTTGGCGCACCCGACCGAAGCGGCGCTTTTTCGTGCGGTCTGCCGGAGCATGCCTCCAAGCAGATTGACGGCATCCAGGTTCAACCCGGACACATTGGAGCCGACATTCAAAAAGGCGCATACCCGTTCGGTCATGGAAAGAACATCGGGCAGCGCATCGATGAGCATCCGGTCGGACCGGGTCATGCCTTTTTGCACCAACCCCCCGAACCCCCCGATAAAATCGATCCCCGCATCTTTTGCCGCCATGTCGAGCGTTTCCGCCATTTTACCATATTTTTCGCGGCTGCAGTGCGATTCCATGATCAGGCTTACCGGGGTGATGGCGATCCGCTTATTGACGATCGGGACGCCGTACTTCCGCTCCAGCATGCATGATTTTTCAATCAACCGGCTGCCGTGTGAAACGATCCGGTCATATACCTTTTTTTGAAATGTTTCAAAATCCGAATCAACCAGGTCCTTGAGGTTGATGCCGAGCGTGGCGGCCCGGATATCAAGATTCTGGCGCAGGATCATGTTGGTGGTTTCATATATTTCTTCAAGGGTGAAGGTCATGGGTCATATCCTGTGCATCATTTTAAATATGTTTTCATGCTGGACCTGGATTTTCATCTTCAGGCGGCTGCCGACTTTCTCAAGTCCGGCGCACAGCTCCTCCATTGAAACATTGGCGTCAATGATATCGGCAAGCATCGTCATGACGAAGTATCCGTCGGGCATGATCCGCTGGTTGATATCCACGATGTTGATATCGCTCTCATACAGAAAATTCGACACCGCTGCCACGATGCCTTTCCGGTCGACGCCGATGACCGTTATAAATACCAACTCTTTGTTCATTGCCGATCCTTTTGTTGTATTGCCATCCGGTTGTCTGTTTTTGTTTTTGATGGACTCGTAAAAAGTCGTTTTTTCGATGGCAAAGAAAAAAGTTCAAGATCAAGGCGCGCGAATTTTGAGCAATTGAGCGTACTTGGCCGTACGTGAAATTTCTCAAGATGAAGCGCAACGCAGATATTGGACGTTTTGCGAAGCCATCGTTTTTGTTTGATCCACGGAAAGCCTATACTCGTAAAACAGAAAAAAATAAATGCTTTTCATCTCTTTTGAACCTGGCCGGGCGGCTGCTACTGCCTTTTTTTAGAGATGTCTGCGCCTGGCGGACTGTTCGCGGATGATGTCCGGGTGATTTCGCTTTCGGAAGGGGAGAAGGCAATCATGTCCGTATCGACGGTTCCAATAAAAACGTCGCCGGAAATTTTAAGAATTTCCCTTGCGGGGTCCGTGCTGACATAGATTCTTGCTCCCCGAAGCTTGTCTTCGCCTTCGGATGGGTCTATTCGTGTGAGATTTTTCACCCGCGGGGAGATCACGATGGCTTCCTGATCAGTGCCTTTTACGGTAATGGTTGTTTTTTCAATGGCGGTCAGTTCGACCAGGTACCGGCTTTTTCCGGTAAACGTGTCAAACACGCGGGTGTCACCGATTTCCCATGGCAGGCTCAGTGCAAGAAATACCGCGGAAAAGGGATCAAGGGTGAGATTGTTCGGTTTGAAACGAAGCTCTTTCACCGTCCCGCGGTGGTCTTTGTGCGTGGAGTGTATTTCTCCGCCGGGCAGAAACTCGATTTCCGTTTTTTCCCTGCGCTTGTTCTGGTGACTGTCGTAAACGGAGATTTTGGGATGCAGCGTGTCTGTGGAAACAAGCGCTTCCGTACTGAAGCGCAGCCTGTAGAAAAAGTCAATGAACTTGTTGGTACGCGCATTTGCTTCAATCCGGTAATCGTTCCCGCTCTGTGTCAGGCACAATTCCAGGATACCTGCGGGGATTCCCTGCCAGCTGACGTTGTACGTGTATGTTCCGAAGCGCGGCGAAAAATTTTCCGGCTCGGGACGGTAGAACGGGGTAACAATCTCCACCTCATCCGCAGGGATCCTGTCCGCAGAAACCGTGTAACCGGCAAGGCAATGGATTACAGCCAGGGTTATCGAAAAAAAATATAGCAGCGTCTTTGGCATCGCTTTTCCCATTTTCGCGCTGTAGATAACCGCGCGACGATCGTTGTAACCGGGCGATCTCAGCGGGCAGGTATAAAATTTTCGTAAAAAAAGAGTATTCATACGGTGTTTATGGTGATAAAATATGATCTATTTGATTCCATGTCAATTGCGACTGTTTTCTTGAAGTGTAATATGATTGTTTTTATAATCCGTTGTCGTTATACGTCACGGAGTTGCCGGGGTGTTTTTGTCTGCACCTGCCGTACCAACCAAAACAAGGGGATGTGTTATGAAAAAAGCAATGATTCGTTTTTTAGCGGCTATATGCCTATTCGTGTTTGCCGTGGCCTGCGGCCAGTCCGAAGAGCCGGCCACCGAAGCCACGCAGGAGCGCGAGACGATCGAATTGAATTATTCCATTTTTTTCCCTCCCACGCATGTGCACAACAAGGCTGCGGAGGCCTGGGCCCGGGAAATTGAATCGCGTACCGGCAATGCCGTAAAAATTAATATCTACCCCGGCGGCACCCTGACCGGTGCAGCGGAGTGCTACGAAGGGGTGGTCAAAGGCATATCGGATATCGGAATGTCTGTTTTCGCATATACCCGCGGTCGTTTCCCGGTGATGGAAGCCGTGGATCTTCCCCTGGGCTATCCTTCCGGCATGACGGCGACCCGTGTGGCGAACGACTTTTATCGCCAGATCAAGCCAAAGGAACTCGATGACGTAAAGGTGCTTTATCTTCATGCGCACGGCCCCGGCCTGCTCCATACGAAAAAGCCGGTGGAAACGCTTGACGATATGAAAGGCATGCAGATTCGTTCCACCGGATTGAGCGCGAAAATGGTGTCGGCCCTTGGCGCCACACCCGTGGCAATGCCCCAGGGCGACACCTACGAGGCCCTGCAGAAAGGCGTGGTAGAGGGAACCTTCGCCCCCATGGAGACGCTCAAAGGATGGCGGCAGGCCGAGGTGATCAACTCGACAACCGACTGCAGGGAGGTCGGTTATACAACGGCCATGTTCGTGGTGATGAACAAGGATCGGTTTGCGGGGATGCCCGAAGATGTCCAGCGCGTTTTCACGGAGGTCAGCGAACAGTGGATTGAAGAGCACGGCCGGATCTGGGACGAAGCGGACGAAGATGGCCTTGCCTATACACTTGAATTGGACAACCAGGTAATTGACCTGTCCGAAGAGCAAAACGCCCTGTGGAAGAAGGCCATCGAGCCGGTGATCAATGAATATGCCGAAACAGCGGAGGAAGAGGGTCTTGACGGAAGAAAAACCGTTGACTTGCTGCAGGAGCTGATCGACAGATACACCGATTAATCTTGACAGTCTCATAAAAAGTTGTTTTCAGACGGCTTTGTAAAATGTTCAAGATCCAGGCGCGTGCAATTTTTGAAGAATTGATCGTACTTAGCCGTACGTGAGATTCTTCAAAAATTGTGCGCAACGCAGATATTGGACTTTTACGAAGCCGTCAATCCCATCCGGTTTTTACTGATGATATCCCTACTTAGAATCAATCAATATATTTCGAAAGCAGCAGCCGGGATCAACTGGATAGCGGCTGCTGCTGTTTTTTTAATGATGGTGGTCACCACAGGGGACGTGCTGCTTCGTTTCTTCCGCATTTCCATCCCCGGGGCGTATGAGACCATTGGTTTTTTGAGCGCCCTGGCCATTGCATTCGCACTGCCCTATACCGCCGTTGAAAAGGGGCATATTGCCGTCGACTTCCTCGTGCAGCGATTTTCCAGGCCCGCAAGGATCGTGGTGAATATCATCAACAGCCTTTTCGCATTAGGCCTGTTTTCCATTATTGCATGGAAGAGTTTTCAATACGGAGCGACCCTCAAGGCGACCGGGTCGGTCTCGGCAACGCTTGAAATGCCCATTTATCCGTTCGTGTACGGGGTGGCCGCCGGCTGCCTTCTGCTCTGCCCGGTGCTGTTCATGGAGCTGCTGCTCCAGTTCAAGGGAGTGGAAAGCGAATGACCCCGACAACGATCGGCATTATCGGCATTGCTGCGCTGTTTGTATTGATTTTTTCGAGGATGCCCGTGGGGTATCTCATGGCCATCATCGGTATGGTCGGTTTCGCATCCATCATATCGATCGATGCCGCCCTGAGTTTGACGGCACGAGACGTTTTTTCCGTTTTCAGCTCCTACAGCCTGACGGTCATTCCCCTGTTTGTCTTCATGGGGCAGATCGCTTTTCATTCGGGTATTTCATCGCGCCTTTTTGATGCGGCGTACAAGTTCGTGGGGCATATCCCCGGCGGCCTGGCCATCGCCACCATCGGCGCATGCGCGGCATTTTCCGCCATATGCGGCTCCACCAACGCCACGGCCGCCACCATGGGGGCCGCAACCCTGCCGGAAATGAAGCGCTATAATTATAAGCCGGAATTGGCCACGGGCGTAGTTGCGGCCGGGGGCAGTCTTGGAATACTCATTCCCCCCAGCGTGGTCTTCATCGTGTATGGGATCCTTACGGAGCAATCCATCGGAAAGCTGTTTATCGCCGGGCTGCTTCCAGGCCTTCTGCTGTCGGTGCTTTTCGTGGCAAGCATTCTTATCTGGACCCGCTTGAGGCCGGATTTGGGGCCCAAGGGGGAAAAAGCGACCCTGAAGGAAAAGGTGAGATCCCTGTCCGGGCTGGTGGAGACCATTGTCATATTTATGCTGGTGATGGGAGGGCTCTTCAAGGGAATTTTCACGCCCACCGAGGCGGGGGGTATCGGTGCAGCCTGTACGCTGGCCATCGCACTGGTTCGCGGAAACCTCGATAGAAAAGGGTTTATGCAGGCCCTTTTCGAAACGACAAGAATTTCCTGCATGATACTCGTCATTGTGGCGGGCGCAACCATCTTCAGCCGGTTCATGGCAGTCTCGCGCATACCCTACGATATCGCTTCCTGGATTACCGGCTTTGACATGCCCCCTGCAGTGATCATGTGTTTTATTCTTTTTGTTTATTTTGTCGGTGGATGCTTCATTGATGCACTTGCCCTGATCATGCTCACGATCCCGATATTTTTCCCCGTGGTGATCGAGCTCGGCTATGATCCCATATGGTTCGGGGTGGTTATCGTGCTGGTCACCCAGATCGGGGTGATTACGCCGCCGGTGGGGGTCAATGTGTACGTGGTCAGCGGGGTGGCCCGGGATGTGCCCCTGAACACGATTTTCAAGGGCGTGGTCCCCATGCTCATCGCAATGATCATCGCGACCCTGCTCCTCATTCCCTTCCCGTGGATTGCGCTTTACCTGCCGAGCCTGCTTTAGAACCCATCTCAATATTCGGAGAATTGTGAGATGGGTTTAAGCCGTACGTGAGATTCTTCAAAGATTGTGCGCAACGCAGATATTGGATTTTTAGCGAAGTCGTCAGTATGGATGGACCCGTAAAAAGTCGATTTTCAGACGGTTTTGTAAAATGTTCAAGATCAAGGCGCGTGCAATTTTTGAAGAATTGATCGTACGTAGCCGTACGTGAGATTCTTCAAAGATTGTGCGCAACGCAGATATTGGACATTTTACGAAACCGTCAGTATTTGAGGTAATGAAACGGCTCTAGGGTGGCCAGCGCCTCGGTTCCCAGCGTTTTAAACCCTTTTTCCCTGAGAATGCTCCGGGTGCTTTCAATATCCGATACATCCAGCACAAAAACAGCCGTTTTATGGCTTTCAAGGACAAATCCGTATGCATTTTCGATATTGATCTGTTCCTTTGCCAGGTACTTCACCAGCTTGTCCATGCCGCCGGGCTTGTCCTCCAGGATGACCGCGATGATCTCCTTGAGCACCGCCTCGACGCCCTCTTTTTCAAGCGTTTTTTGGGCCAGTTTCGGATCGTCCACCATGATGTTCAAAAATCCGCTCTGACCGAAGGATGAAATGGTGATCGCGCGGATATTGAATTTTTCCCTTGCAAGAATGCTCGAGACTTCGGCAAGTTTTCCGGGCCTGTTTTCCACGGGTATGGTCAATTGATAAGCAGTGGTCATGGCGCACCTTTTGTTGGGGTTCAGGGATTTTGGTTGTTTCAGGCCTGCATGGAAAAATCTATATCAATATGATGCAAATCTCAAGCACCAACTTCAATTCTCCATTTGTACGGCTTGCCCGATCACTGCCGTTCATGGGTTTTCATAAAGGAGATCTGCTTCCATTGCTCCCTTACAAAATTGAGACGCCATTCGCTGTAGGCCAGGTAGGCCAGGTTCCCTTCCGCATCGACGGCAAGGTCTTTCTGGAGGGCCTTCTCAAAAGCGGCAAGCTGTTTTTTGTCGTCGCAGCGCACCCACCGTGCGGCCGCGTAGTCCACCGGTTCATAGATCGCATCAACGCCGTATTCGGACTTGAGCCGGGCCATGGTAACATCGAACTGCAGCACGCCCACCGCGCCTAAAATAATATCGCTCCCCGACAGGGGGCGGAACAATTGTATTGCCCCTTCTTCAACGAGCTGCGTCAGCCCCTTGGCAAGCTGCTTTGCCTTTAGCGGCGATTTGAGTCGCACCCGCCGGAAATGTTCGGGGGCGAAATTCGGAATTCCGATGAAATGGAGCGGCTCTTTTTCCGAAAGGGTGTCGCCGATCTTGATCGTACCGTGGTTGGGAATGCCGATGATGTCGCCGGGCCACGCCTCCTCCACGAAGCTGCGGTCCCGGGCCATGAAGATAATCGGGTTCCCGATCTGGATGTCTTTTCCCCGCCTGTGGTGGCGCAGGCGCATGCCCCGGTGGAACCTTCCGGAGCAGATGCGCAGAAAGGCGATCCGGTCCCGGTGCGCCGGGTCCATGTTGGCCTGTATCTTGAAAACGAAGCCGGAAAATGCCTCTTCTTCGGGGCATACTGTGCGGGTGGCGGTTTCCCGCGGCCCGGGGGCGGGAGCAATCGCCAGAAAAGTGTCCAGCAGCTCTTTAACGCCGAAATTGTTAATGGCGCTCCCGAAAAATACAGGGGTCTGGCTCCCCCTGAGAAATTCTTCTGTTTCAAAAGGGTTGGCAGCGCCTTCCAGCAGCGCCACGTCTTCCCGCAGATCGTCGGCCTGGGTGCCGATCATTTCATCGAGGACCGGGTCGTTTATGTCCGCGATGGTGAGAACCTGTTCGGGGCGGCGATCCTGGCCGGGCATAAAAAGGGCCAGCTCCTTGCGGTATAGATTGTAGGTGCCGCGGAACCGCTTGCCCATCCCTATGGGCCAGGTAAGGGGGGCGCACTCGATCTGCAGCTTCTCCTCGATATCGGCCATGATGTCAATGGGGAGCATGCCTTCCCGGTCGAGTTTGTTTACAAATGTCATTATGGGGGTGTTGCGCATGCGGCAGACCTCCATCAGCCTGCGGGTCTGGGATTCGACGCCCTTGACGCTGTCGATGACCATAACGGCGCTATCTACAGCGGTAAGCACGCGATAGGTGTCCTCGGAAAAATCTTCGTGGCCGGGTGTGTCCAGCAGATTGATCTCATAGCCCTCGTAGCCGATTTTCATAACCGCGCTGGTGACGGAAATGCCGCGATCCTGCTCGATGGCCATCCAGTCGCTGGTGGCGTGGCGGCTGGCCTTGCGCGCTTTCACCGATCCGGCCATCTGGATGGCGCCGCCGAACAGCAGCAGCTTTTCCGTAAGCGTCGTCTTGCCCGCGTCCGGGTGGCTGATAATACCGAAGGTACGACGCCGTTCGATCTCGGTATGCCATGTCTTGATGCTGCGGATGGCTTCTTTCATTTGATTGTCCTTGCGATTGCGGCGGTTTTTCCCCCGCTGCCCGTGCGCACGGCAGGGCTGTCGGAGCAGAAAAAAATGCCTGTGATTCTATACTGTTGCAGATGATGGTCCCCTGGAGGAAAAAGCAGGGGAAAGAGACGGCGCAAAAAATCGCCCGGTGTCGCCGCCCTTTTTGGAGGAAACGCCGTCTTCAGGGCGGCGTGAGGCAGGTCTTTCTGTTGCGATACGCCGGCTGCCGCGTCTGGTCCGCCCGCATGGCGGCAAGGGCACGTTGATATTTGTAAGCAATTGAATAGATAAACATATCGCGTCTTATAAAGTGTCGACGGCAATAAGTCAAGCAAAAATGCGTCCGGCAGTCCTTATCTGGATGTAAGGGGCTTCAAAGAGACTAGAACCCATCTCAACATTCGGATTTCGGTTCAAGATCGCGGCGGCGTCTTATTTCAAACCGCAGACATACGCGAGTATTTCGAGGATTTGAAATAAGACGCCAACAAAGATATTGGGCCGAAAGATAATTTTGAGATCGGTTCTATGGCTTGAATAATGATGTAAAAAAAGGTATACATGGTCCCTGTCTGAACAAGCGGCGATACACCCTTTGGCGGAAAGAAAAACGTCCGGTTTTCTCTTGAAGCGTGTGGCGCGAATGCCATGAAAACAGTATAAGGGGATCTGAATCATGAAATTGAGAGTTCCAGCGTATATTCAGTCCATAAAGCCTTACAAGCCGGGCAAGCCCATCGAAGAGCTCGAAAGGGAGTATGGCATCAGCGATTCCATTAAACTGGCATCCAATGAAAATCCCCTGGGCTCTTCCCCTGCGGCGCTGGCCGCCATGAAAGACGCCATGGTGAGGCTTAACCGGTACCCGGATGGACGGGGGTATTCTCTTGTTGAAAAAATAGCGGCCCGGTGGGGGGTATCCCCTGAATGTATTGTCCTGGGGAATGGCTCCGACGAGATTATCGGGATGCTGACGCGCGCGATCCTTGCACCGGGGGACGAGGCCGTCATGACGGAGCCGTCGTTTCTCATGTACGAAATCATGGTGTTGTCATGCGGCGCCGCTCCGGTGTTTGTGCCGTTGAAATCCCTTTTCGTCGATTTTGACGGCATTGCCCGGCAGATCACGGATAAAACCCGGATTGTTTTTTTGAACAACCCGGTCAACCCCACGGGAACGATTGTGACGAAAAAAGGGTTCGAGGCGTTTCTTGAATCCGTTCCGGAACATGTCGTTGTGGTCATTGACGAGGCGTATATCGAGTTTGCAAAGGACCCCGATTGTCTTCAGGGAATCGAATATTGTACGGGCAAGCGGCCGGTTGCCGTTCTCCGGACCTTTTCCAAGGCATACGGCCTTGCCGGCATCCGCATCGGATACGGGGTAATGCCCGCCCCCCTCGCGAACCTGCTGCACCGGGTCAGGCAGCCGTTTAACGCAAATTCCCTTGCCCAGGCCGGCGCATTGGCCGCACTCGACGACGACGCGTTTTTACAGCGGAGCGTTCGCTTCGTGCACGAGGAACTCGAATTCCTGTATGCCGGCATTGAGCGGCTGGGGTTGAATTATTTCCCGACCGAGGCCAATTTTTTCTTAATCGACGTGGAGCAGGATGCGGACCAGGTATTCGAGGCCATGCTCCGGCAGGGCGTAATCATCCGATCCATGGCGTCTTATGGGTATCCACGATACATACGGGTTACGGCCGGGCTGCGGAAAGAAAACGAAACCTTTTTGAAAGCGTTTGCAACCGTTATGGCAAAAACCGGCAATGTCGAATAAATCGGCGCCGGAGAATCGGCACCAAAGCTTTGCTGCAGGTGCTGGAAAAGAGATTTGAATATGGATGCATCAAAGGGGTATATGGAACCGATGCTTATCACCATCGACGGACCGGCCGGCGCGGGGAAGACCACGGTCAGCCGGATGCTGGCCGATCGGCTGGGATTTTTGTATGTGGATACGGGGGCGCTTTACCGCGGGGTGGCGTTTGAAGCGGCCTTGCGCGGTATCGATCCGGAAGATGAAAAAGCGCTGGGGGCGCTTGCAGCAAGCCTCGCATTGCGCTTTGCGCACACGGAAAGCGGAATCCGCCTGTTTTCAGGGGAAAATGACATCACCGATAAAATTCGGACCCCGGAAATCACGATGCTTGCATCCGCGGTATCGGCCAAACCGGTCATCCGCCAGGCGCTTCTCGATATGCAAAAACGGTTGGGCCAAAAAAAAGCCGCCGTATTTGAAGGACGGGATATGGGGACCGTTGTATTTCCCGATGCGGATGTAAAGTTTTTTCTGGTCGCGGCATTAGAGGCCCGTGCCAAGCGGCGTTTCCTGGAATACGAAGATGCCGGATCGCAGCGCTTCGAGGATGTTCTGGAAGACATGAAAAAGAGGGACGAGAACGATTCGTCCCGTGCAATCGCTCCCCTGCAGCCGGCTGGGGACGCCGTAATCATCGATTCCACGAATCTGGCGCCGGAGGAGGTGGTCGATAAAATGATGGACTTTTTACGAAGCCGCCAAAATTAATCATTGTTTTTTTGTTTTACGTTTGTTATCTGAACAGTTTTATACTCCACGTCGTAAGAACGTTTTGGAGTTAGTTTAATAGGCCAAAGGGGGTACTTTTTTTCAATGGAAAATTTTGCAGGAAACGCTGAAAACAAAACAGAAAATCTTGAAGAGCTGGACGTTTCGGGAGGAAGCACGGATGTAGCCGAGATGGGCGATGACGGGGACGAGGGTGCCGATCAAACCATGGCGTCCCTGATGGAGATGTATGAGGAAAGCCTCAAACGTTTCGAGGAAGGGGAAGTCGTTAACGGCAGGATCATATCCGTGGACAAGGACTACGTGCTCGTAGACGTGGGGTATAAGTCCGAAGGGCAGATCTCGATTCACGAGTTCAAAAATGACCAGGGCGAGGTCGACGTTGCGGTAGACGACGTGGTCGAGGTCATGATTGAATGGTGGGACGAGGAGGAAGAGCGGGTCGTCCTTTCCAAGGAAAAAGCCGCAAAGGTGAAAGTGTGGGATTCCATAAAGGAAATCTATGAAGCCGACGGCATCGTTCAGGGGGTTATCAGCAACCGCGTAAAGGGCGGTTTTTCCGTGGATATCGGCATACAGGCATTTTTGCCGGGTTCCCAGGCAGACCTCCGGCCGATTCGAAATCTTGACGAAATGGTGGGGAAGACCTTCGATTTCAAGGTATTGAAATTCAACCGCAAGCGCAACAACATCGTATTGTCGCGCCGGGTGATTCTGGAATCGGAACGGGAAAGCAAGCGGTCAGAGACGCTGGCGGCCATCGAAGAAGGCAAGACGATGGAAGGTACGGTGAAAAACATCACGGAGTACGGGGTCTTTGTCGACCTTGGCGGCGTGGACGGCCTTTTGCACATTACCGATATTTCATGGGGGCGCGTCAAGCATCCGTCGGAGTTGTTCGGCATCGGCGACCCGATCAATGTCATGATTCTCTCCTTTGACCAGGAAAACGAGCGGGTTTCTTTGGGCATGAAACAGCTGGTGCCGGATCCGTGGTCATTCGCGGAGGAAAAGTATCCCGTGGGCACCCATATCAGCGGCCGCGTGGTCAGCCTGACCGATTACGGCGCTTTTGTCGAGGTCGAGGAAGGTATAGAGGGGTTGATCCATGTTTCTGAAATGTCATGGACCCGCAAGATCCGCCATCCTTCCAAGGTGGTTTCGGTCGGCGATGAAGTCGACGCCGTCGTTCTCGATATAAAGCCGGAAAACCGCCGAATCTCCCTTGGCATGAAACAGACGATGCCCAATCCGTGGGATGTGATCAGCGAAAACTACCCGATCGGTTCCGTTATTGAAGGCAAGATCAAGAACATCACCGATTTTGGCATTTTTATCGGCATTGATGACGACATCGACGGCCTGGTGCATATTTCCGATATTTCCTGGACCAAACGCATCAAGCATCCCTCCGAGCTTTACAAGAAAGGGGACGTCATTCAGGCCAAGGTGTTGGATATCGACAAGTCAAGCGAGCGGTTTTCCCTCGGGATCAAACAGCTTCAGGACGATCCGTGGAAAACGGTTGCGGAGCGCTATCCCGTGGGTACCGATATCAACGGCATCATTACCAATGTGACGGATTTTGGTGTTTTCGTGGAACTGGAGGAAGGGATTGAGGGCCTGGTTCATATTTCCGAAATCAGCAGGGAAAAGATCAAGACGCCTGCGGGGAAATATAATGTGGGCGATCAGATTACCGCCCGGATCATTAACATCAACACCGAAGTCAGGCGGATCGGGCTTTCCATCAAGCGCCTGGAAACGGAAGATGAAGGCGACCTTTTGCATGACTACGTGAGCAATATGAAGCCGACTGCTTCCAGTTTCGGTGAATTGCTGCAGGAAAATCTCAAGGTAAAGCTCCAGGACGCGGAAAGCCGGTTAAACGGCGAAAGTGAAGCGGTCGAAGAAGTCGAGGCCGCTGAAGAAGCCGCAGAGGCAGAAGTCGCAGAGGCAGAAGTCGCAGAGGCAGAAGTCGCAGCGGATGGTGCCGAAGAAGGTGAAGCGGCGCAGGCGGCTGAACATGCCGAAGAGGGCGACCGAAACGTTGAAGAAGAAGAGGTTGACCCAGATAAATAACGGTTGATTCTTTTTCGGTCCCATCCGATAAACGATATCAACGCGTATACGAATGCCGGCGGAAAGATCGAATAGCTGGTACCCGGCTGAAAGCCTCCCGGTTTTCAGCCGGGTACCCGTTGCAACGCAAAGGGGGTGTACATGGCATTGCGCCGTTTCGGCCACCCCCCGAGGGTTTATACGATCCGCCGGTTTTTTTGTTTGCTGCGTCAGCCGGCAGCGCGT
Source organism: Desulfobacteraceae bacterium (assembly GCA_011389935.1). GTDB lineage: Bacteria > Desulfobacterota > Desulfobacteria > Desulfobacterales > Desulfosalsimonadaceae > B1SED10-16. Next base: position 1,108 of record JAABTJ010000038.1, on the reverse strand, counting down.
CGTATATTCGCCACGGCCGGGCTTCCGGCACGCGGCGGCTGCATATGAAAAGGCAAATCATAAAGGCTGCTGATCATGTTTAAGCGAAGACATCCATACCTGTTTTTCATTCTGGTCTTTACGGCCATCGTTTCGATATCCTGGGTCATACTTACTGTCGCTGCCGGCGTGGGGGTGCAGAAAGAAGCCAGAAAGGGGGAAAAAGTAGGTATTGTCGAGATCAAGGGAATGATCCTTGATCCGAAAAAAATTACAGCACAGATCAAAACCTTTCGCGACGATGACAGTATCAAAGCCATTGTATTGCGGGTGGATTCCCCCGGCGGTGCAGTGGGCCCGTCCCAGGAAATTTTCATGGAAGTCCGGCGTACCATCGAAGTGAAGCCGGTAATCGCATCCATGGGGGCCATTGCGGCATCCGGCGGATATTACGTGGCCGCCGCGGCAAATGGTATCGTGGCCAATCCCGGCACCATCACCGGCAGCATCGGGGTAATAATGGAGTTGACCAATTTTGAAGCGCTGTTTGAAAAAATCGGCATTTACTCCGATGTTGTCAAAAGTGGAAAATACAAGGATATTGGTTCGCCTTTCCGGCCCGTATCGGAAAAAGAGGAACAGCTGCTCCAGCAGTTCGTTGATTCCGTCCACCGGCAGTTTGTCTCGGATGTCGCCGCCGGGAGAAATATGCCGGAGGAAGCGGTGCATATGCTGGCCGACGGTATGATCTTCAGTGGTGAATATGCAAAAAACGCCGGGCTCGTGGACCGGCTTGGCAATTTGAACGACGCGGTGGAATGGGCCGGTGAAACGGGAGGGATAGAAGGCGAGATTGTCCGGATCTACCCGCCCGAGGAAAAGCTTTCCCTTATCCGGAAAATGCTGGAAATGACCGCAGTCGAAATCGAATCCATGGTTCACCGCATTCACTCGGGAACGGTAAGGGGCGGCTACCTCTACGATCCCTCGGCGGGCGCGCCGGGCTCCCGGTGAAGAGGTCCGGCCAAGAAGGCGCGTCCCCCCCGGTGAATTAGAACCCATCTCAACATTCGGATTTCGGTTCAAGATCGCGGCGGCGTCTTGTTTCAAACCGCAGACAACCTCGCGT